>NZ_CP096040.1:953076-1270769 GCF_023935105.1 Caulobacter segnis
CCGCCTCGCTCGCCGCTTGCGCTTCGCGTCCGAAGCCCCAGCCTGTCGCGCCGGCCGCCCCGGAACCGCCGCCGGCCGCGCCGAGCACGCCCTACACCCCGCCGCCGGCCCCGCCGGTTTCGAGCGGCGTGCTGCCGGGCTCGGTGCAGGACTTCGTCGTCAATGTCGGCGACCGAGTCTATTTCGACACTGACGAATACTCGGTGCGCGCCGACGCCCAGCCGGTCCTGGCCGGTCAGGCCCAGTGGCTGAACCGCTACCCGGCGGTGAAGGTTCGCATCGAAGGCAACGCCGACGAACGCGGCACCCGCGAATACAACCTGGCCCTGGGCGCTCGCCGTTCCAACGCCATCCGCGACTTCCTGATCGGTCAGGGCGTGGCCGCGGCCCGCATCGAGACGATCTCGTTCGGCAAGGAGAAGCCGATCGATCCGGGCACGACCGAGGAGGCCTGGGCCAAGAACCGTAACGGCCACACGGCCATCACGGACGGCGCCCGCTAATCTCGCGCTACAACGGGGCGGCCCTGCGAACGCAAGGCCGCCCTAGTTTTGTCTAGTCCCTATCGGTAGATCACGGTCATGAAGCTGAAATCCGCCCTGCTCGCCGTCCTGTTCGCTTCCAGCGCCGCCGTGGCGATGGCCCAGACCCCGTTGCCGGAAGCCGATCCGTTGGACGACCGTTCGGCCAAGCGCGTCGAGCGCATGGAGAAGGTGGTCCGCGAGCTGCGCGCGATCGTCTTCCAAGGCCGCGACACCGGCAAGCCGGTGGTGGTGCAGCCGGCCGAGACCGATGCCCAGATCGCCGCCCTCAACGACCGGGTCACCGACCTGGAGCAGACGCTGACCAAGCTGAACGGCCAGAACGAGGCCGCCAATTTCGAGTTGACCAAGGCCAACCGGGCCGCAGCCGACCAGAAGGCGCGCGCGGACTCGCTGGAGCAGCGTCTGGCCGCCCTGGAAAAGACCGTGGCGGATCTGCAGGCCGCCGGCGCCGCCCAGGTCGCCGCGCCGTTGGCCGGCGGGACGCCGCCGCCGCCCGCGCCGCCAGCCGACCCGGCGGTGGCCTTCAAGCAAGCCAAGGACCTGCTGCTGGCCGGCGACTACGCCAACGCCGAGCAGGCCTTCTCGGCCTATGTCAACAACTACCCCGACGACGCCAAGACGCCCGAGGCGCGCTACTGGTGGGGCGAGACGCTGTTCGTGCGCGAGTCCTATGCCGACGCCGCCAGCGCCTATATCGGCGCGATCCGCGGCTGGCCGAAGACCAGCTGGGGCCCCGACGCCACCCTGAAGCTGGCCCGCTCGATGGTGGCGCTGAAGAAGACCACCGAGGCTTGCCGTACTCTGGACGAGCTGCCCAAGCGCTATCCCAAGGCGCCGGCCCAGGTCACCTCCCGGGCGGCCTCGACCCGCGTCGCGGCCAAGTGTTCCTAGATCCGGTCCGGGCCGTCCTCGACCGGCGGCTCGACCCGACCTCCGCCGCCCCGCTGGCCGTTGGCTTTTCGGGGGGCGGTGATTCCCTCTTCCTGTTGAAGGCGGCCGTGGACTGGGCGCGGCCACGCGGCCGGCCGGTGCTGGCCCTGGTCGTGGATCACGGCTTGCAGTCGGGCAGCGACCGCTGGACCACCGACGCCGTCGCCAAGGCGCGGACGCTGGGCGCGGAGGCGCGCGCCCTGACCTGGACCGGCGACAAGCCGACCACCGGCCTCCCCGCCGCCGCCCGCCGCGCCCGTCACGCTCTGATGGCCCAGGCCACCCGCGCGGCCGGGGCCAAGGTCCTGCTGCTGGGTCACACCGCCACGGATCTGGCCGAGGGCGTGGCCATGCGGGCCGAGGGCTCGACGGTCCCGGATCCGCGTGCGTGGTCGCCGTCGCCGGTCTGGCCCGAGGGACGAGACGTCTTCCTGCTGCGGCCGTTGCTGTCGCTGACCCGCGAGGCGATCCGCCAGGCCCTGGCCGCCGAGGGCGAGACCTGGCTGGACGACCCCGCCAACGCCGACCTCCGCTACGCCCGGGCGCGAGCCCGTGCGGCCGGGGCGGGCGAGATCCCGTCGCCCGAGACGCCTTGCCTGGCGCCGCCGGTCTTCTCCGTCGACGCCGCCGGAGTCATCCGCTTGCCGCGCGACGTCGCCGCCGCGCATCTGGCCGCCGCCCTGCTGTGCGCCGCCGGAACCGAGCGGCCGCCGCGCGGGGAGCGGCTCGAACGCCTGGTCCAGCGCCTAAGGTCCGGCGAGGCCTTCGCCGCCACCCTGTCGGGCGCGCGGGTCGAGGCTGGGCTGGATGTGCTGGTCTGTCGCGACGCCGGCGAGACCGCGCGGGGCGGTCTTTCGTCGCTGGCGTTGGCGTCCGGCGAAACCGGCGTCTGGGACGGACGTTGGGAGATCACCGCGGGCGACGCGCCGCTGACCATCATGGCGTTGAAGGGCGCGCCGCGGGCTTGTCCCCGGACCAGCGCTTACGGCTGACGGGGGTTGCGGCCCCCGCGCGCCCGGCCTCGCCGCTGGTTTCGCGACAAGGCGTCGCTCCGGTCACGCCCGTGCTTGACGGCTCGGACCTTGCAGTTGAAGGAGGAGCGCGCGCGCGCTTGCTCGTTCCGGATCGTTTCAGGGCCGCGATCGGCCTTTGTGACCAAGAATCCGTGACCTGATGTCACGTGCATGGCGTAAGCGCTCGCGACCCCTTATCTTGGTGGGTCGAGACCTATCGTTGGGAAGACGAAGCGTATGAATTTCCGGAACCTGGCCATCTGGCTGGTGATCATCGCGGTGTTGGCGGGCGTCTTCGTCGTCAGCCAGAACCAGCGCACGCGCAATGGCGGCGAGATCAGCTATTCGCAGCTCCTCAAGGACGTCGACGCCGGCAAGGTCAAGTCGGCCGAAATCGCAGGCCAGACGGTCGTCGCCAAGACGGCCGACAACAAGGTGCTGACGGTCAACGCGCCCATGAACTCGGACGAGCTGGTCAACCGCATGGTGGCCAAGAACGCCGACGTGAAGTTCAAGAGCGGCTCGATCAGCTTCCTGGCCATCCTGGTCCAGCTGCTGCCGATCCTGCTGGTCGTGGGCGTGTGGCTGTTCTTCATGCGTCAGATGCAGGGCGGAGCGAAGGGCGCCATGGGCTTCGGCAAGTCCAAGGCCCGCCTGCTGACCGAGAACAAGAACCGCATCACGTTTGAAGACGTCGCGGGCGTCGACGAGGCCAAGGAAGAACTGCAGGAGGTCGTCGACTTCCTGAAGGATCCGGCCAAGTTCCAGCGCCTGGGTGGCAAGATCCCCAAGGGCGCCCTGCTGGTCGGCCCTCCCGGCACCGGTAAGACCCTGATCGCGCGCGCCGTCGCGGGCGAGGCGGGCGTGCCGTTCTTCACCATCTCGGGTTCGGACTTCGTCGAAATGTTCGTCGGCGTCGGCGCCAGCCGCGTCCGCGACATGTTCGAGCAGGCCAAGAAGAACGCCCCCTGCATCATCTTCATCGACGAAATCGACGCCGTCGGTCGCCATCGCGGCGCCGGCCTGGGCGGCGGCAACGACGAGCGCGAGCAGACCCTCAACCAGCTGCTGGTCGAGATGGACGGCTTTGAGGCCAATGAAGGCATCATCCTGATCGCCGCCACCAACCGTCCCGACGTGCTGGACCCCGCGCTGCTGCGTCCGGGCCGCTTCGACCGTCAGGTCGTGGTGCCGAACCCCGACGTCGCCGGCCGCGAGAAGATCATCCGCGTGCACATGAAGAACGTGCCGCTGGCGGCCGATGTCGACGTCAAGACGCTGGCCCGCGGCACCCCGGGCTTCTCGGGCGCCGACCTGGCCAACCTGGTCAACGAGGCCGCCCTGACGGCCGCCCGCAAAAACCGTCGCATGGTCACGATGCACGACTTCGAGCACGCCAAGGACAAGGTCATGATGGGCGCCGAGCGCCGCTCGATGGCCATGAGCGACGCCGAGAAGAAGCTGACCGCCTATCATGAGGGCGGCCACGCCCTGGTGGCCCTTCGGGTTCCGGTCGCCGATCCGGTCCACAAGGCCACGATCGTGCCGCGCGGCCGCGCCCTTGGCATGGTCATGCAGCTGCCCGAGGGCGACCGCTACTCGATGAGCTACGACATGATGACCTCGCGCCTGGCCATCATGATGGCCGGCCGTGTGGCCGAGGAGCTGATCTTCGGCAAGGAGAAGATCACCTCGGGCGCGTCCAGCGACATCAGCGCCGCCACCAGCCTGGCTCGCAACATGGTCACCCGCTGGGGCTTCTCCGACCAGCTGGGCACCGTGGCCTATGGCGATAACCAGGACGAGGTGTTCCTGGGTCACTCGGTCGCCCGCACCCAGAACGTCTCGCCCGAGACGATGATCACCATCGACGCCGAAGTGCGTCGCCTGGTGAAGGGCGGTGAGGACGAGGCTCGCCGGATCCTGACCGAGGAGCTGGACCACCTGCACTCGGTGGCCAAGGCCTTGCTGGAATACGAGACCCTCTCGGGTGACGAGATCATCGGCGTGATGAAGGGCGAGCTGCCCAAGCGCGACGAGGAAGAGACCAAGGAAACGATCGCGGCGCCCTCCCTGGTGCCGCTCTCTCCGGGCGCCGGCGCTAGCGTCACGGCCTAGAAACTCCGCATTCAAAGGATCAAGCCGGCTCGCGAGAGCCGGCTTTTTTCTTGGTGGGAACTCTAGTGGCGATCGCGACTTTCCCCAAGCTGGACGGGCAACCCCGAAGCGGGTCGATCGTTCAAGCTTGGCTGAATGCGCGGGTCTGGGGGCTCTGCTATTGGAAACCATGACCACCGCCGACGAGTCTTCGGGCTCGCATCCCAAATCGCTTTCCATCCCCGCGTTCCTGATGGGCGGCGGGGAGATGGGCGCGGTTGTGGCGGCGCGGGACTGGTCCGACACGGCGCTCGGCGCGCCGGAGGCATGGCCGTCGGCGTTGAAGGTGGCCATTGGCATGACCCTGGCCTCGCCGATCTCCTCCTTCCTGGCCTGGGGAACGGATGGCGCGCTGCTGTTCAACGACGCGGCCCGCGCCCTGCTCGGCGCCGACACCGCGCCTGGCGCGCGGTTCGCCGACGTCTTTCCGATCGCCCCTGGCCTGCCGATGCTGGCCCGCGCCCAGGCGGGCGAGAGCGTCGTGCGCGAATATGTCGGCTTCACCCGCGCCAGCGGCGAGGCGGCTTGGTGCAATCTGATGTTCTCGCCGGTGCGTGACGAGACCGGCGCGGTCGCCGGGGTTCACGTGCTGTGCAACGACATCACCGAGCGCGTCCGCCGCGAGCAGGCTCACCACGAGGACGAGCGTCGCTATCGCGCCCTGTTCGAGTCGATGGACGAGGGCTTCTGCGTCATCGAATTCTTCGACGGTCCCCACGGGCCGCTCAGCGACTACGTCCACGTCATGGCCAACGCCGCCTATGAGCGCCATGCCGGCATTCCGAACGTCGTCGGCCAGAAGCTGCGCGAGATGGTGCCCGACGAGGCCGACGCCTGGGTGGCGCGCTACGGCGCGGTGCTGCGAACGGGCCAGTCGATCCGCTTCGAGCAGGAACTGGTGGCCACTGGCCGGCATCTGGCGCTGTCGTCGTTCCGCATCGAGCCGCCCGAGCTGCGCCAGGTCGCCGTGCTGTTCCAAGACGTCACCGCCCGCAAGCAGGCCGAGGCCGAGCTGAGGCTGCTGAACGAGACGCTCGAGGCTCGGGTCACCCAGGCCCTGGCCGAGCGCCGCCTGCTGGCCGACATCGTCGAGGGCACGAACATCTTCGTCCAGGTCGCCGACATGGAGCTAAACTGGCTGGCCATCAATGGCGCGTCGGCCGGTGAGTTCGAGCGGATCTTCGGTGTGCGCCCCCAGGTGGGCGATAACATGAGGGCGCTGCTGGCCGATCAACCCGAGCACATGGCGGCCGTGCTGGCGGTCTGGGAGCGAGCGCTTTCGGGCGAATCTTTCGTCGAGGTTGAGGAATTTGGCGATCCCCTGCGGGAACGGCGTTTCTACGAGATGCGCTTCCACCCGCTGTACGACGCCGAGGGCCAGCAGATCGGCGCCTATCAGTTCGTCTACGACGTCACCGAGCGCCTGGCCGAGCAGGAGCGTCTCTTGGAGACGGAAGAGGCTCTGCGCCAGGCCCAGAAGATGGAGGCCGTCGGTCAGCTGACGGGCGGACTGGCCCACGACTTCAACAACCTTCTGGCCGGCATTTCGGGTTCGTTCGAGATGATCGGCGCCCGGCTGGCCCAGGGGCGCTCGGCCGATGTCGAACGCTATCTGGCGGCCGGCCAGGGCGCGGCGCGGCGGGCGGCGGCCTTGACCCATCGCCTGCTGGCCTTCTCGCGTCGCCAGACCCTGGCGCCCAAGTCCCTGGTCATCAACCGGCTGATGGCCGACTTCGTCGAACTGGTGCGCCGTACGGTCGGCCCGGGCGTCCAGGTCGAGAACATCGCCGCTGCGGGTCTTTGGCCAACCCTGGTCGACGCCAACCAGCTGGAAAACGCGCTTCTCAACCTGTGCATCAACGCCCGCGACGCCATGCCGAACGGCGGCACGGTGACCATCGAGACTGGGAATCGCTGGCTGGACGCCCGCACCGCCCGCGACCATGGCCTGGAGCCGGGGCAGTACGTCTCGGTCTGCGTCAGCGACACCGGCACGGGCATCGACAAGGCGACGCTGGAGCGGGTGTTCGATCCGTTCTTCACCACCAAGCCGATCGGCCAGGGCACCGGCTTGGGCCTGTCGATGGTCTACGGCTTCGCGCGGCAGTCCAACGGCCACGTGCGGATCTATTCGGAGGTCGGGCAGGGGACCATGGTCTGCCTCTATCTGCCTCGCTATCTGGGTGAGGAGGAGGTCGAGGCGCCCGATCACGTTCTGGGCCCGGCCCCGATCAAGGCGGACAAGACCGTGCTGGTGGTCGATGACGAGCCCACCGTGCGGATGCTGGTCGTCGACGCCCTGGCCGAGCTGGGCTACGCGTGCCTGGAGGCCCAGGACGGCTCGACCGGCCTGCGGATTCTGCAGTCGAACGGCGACGTCGACCTGCTGATCACCGATGTCGGCCTTCCGGGCGGGTTGAATGGCCGCCAGGTGGCCGACGCCGCCCGCGCGCTGAGGCCCGAGCTGAAGGTGCTGTTCATCACCGGCTACGCCGAGAACGCCGTGCTGAACCACGGCCACATCGAGCACGGCATGGAGGTGCTGACCAAGCCCTTCGCGGTTAGCGACCTGGCCGGCCGGGTCGACCGGATGCTGCGCGAGGGCTAGAAGCCGGGGATGTCCCAGGTCCAGCGCCGCCCCAAGGTGATGGGGATCGTCAATGTCACGCCCGACAGCTTCTCGGACGGCGGTCAGTTCGTGTCGACAGCCGACGGGATCGAGCACGCGCGCCGGCTGATCGCCCAGGGCGCCGACATCCTGGACATCGGCGGCGAGAGCACCCGGCCAGGCGCGGCCCAGGTCTCGGAATTCGACGAGATCCTGCGCGTGGTCCCGCTGATCGAGGCGATCCGCGCGGTCAGCGACATTCCGATCTCGATCGACACCATGAAGCCCGGCGTGGCCCGTGCGGCGGTTAAGGCCGGGGCGACGATCTGGAACGACGTGGCGGCCCTGCGCTTCTCGCCTCAGGCGCCCGAGGTCGCGGCCGAGCTGGGCTGCGAGGTCGTGCTGATGCACATGCTGGGCCAGCCGGGGACCATGCAGGACGCCCCGCGCTACGACGACGTCGTGGCCGAGGTCGAGGCGTTCCTACTTGCCAGGGCCTTCACGGCCATGGCTGCCGGCGTGGCCAAGGAAAGGATCTGGCTGGACCCGGGCATCGGCTTCGGCAAGACGGTGGCGCACAATCTGGCTCTGCTGGCCGCTCTGCCCCGGTTCGTGGCGCTCGGCTATCCGATCCTGCTCGGGGCCAGCCGCAAGCGCTTCATCGCCGGGGTGGATCTCTCCGCCGGCGAGGCGACGGATCGGCTGGGCGGCTCGCTGGCCGCGCATCTGCAAGGCGGAGTTGCGGGCGTGGCGGCGGTTCGCGTTCACGATGTTCGCGAGACGGTCCAGGCGCTGGACGTACAAGCCGCGATTTTAGGCGCCTGAGCCAAACCCTTGTCGTGTCACCATTATGTGCGGTTGCGCGCGTTTCTGGGTTGAATTTGCTTGCCAGTCTCGCTTGCGAGGTGGAGAATCAGTGCGTTTAGATGTCCGGGTCAGTTTTTCGAAAGCGTTTAACGATGCCCCCGCGCCATGCCCTCATCATCGAAGACGAGATCCTGATCGCCATCGAGATCGAGGCGCTGCTGAAGTCGCAAGGCTTCACCAGCGTCGCCATCGCCGAAAGCCCCACGGACGCCTTGGACAGCGCCCTGAAACGCAAGCCGGACCTGATCACCGCCGACTACCGCATCGTCGACGGCACTGGTGTCGAGGCGGTGAAGATGATCATGGCTCACCTCGGGCCCATACCGGTCGTCTATATCACCGGCAACGCCACGGCGCTGGACGAGCAGGGCGGCCTCATCGTCCAGAAGCCGATCCGGCCCTACATCCTGGCCGGCGCCTGGCAGAACGCCCTTCAGCCGGCCTAGTCGGCCTCTCCCCTTCGCTCCGATTCCCGCCTAAACACCGGGAATGTCCAGCACCTCCAAAGGCCGTGTCCTCGTCATCGCCGGATCCGATTCCGGTGGCGGCGCGGGGATTCAGGCCGACATCAAGACCATCACCGCCCTGGGCGGCTACGCGGCCACCGCCATCACCGCCGTCACCGTGCAGAACACCCTGGGCGTCACCGGCGTCCATCCGATCCCGCTCGAGGTGATCGCCGCCCAGGCTCGGGCGGTGCTGGACGACATCGGCGCCGACGCGCTCAAGACCGGCATGCTGGGCGACGCGGCCGTGGTCGAGACCGTGGCCGCCGCCATCGATCATGCCGGCAAGATCCCGGCGGTCGTCGACCCGGTGATGATCGCCAAGGGCGGCGCGCCTCTGTTGGCGGAAGCCGCGATCGGCGCGGTCAAGAGCCTGATGATTCCGCGCGCGGCCCTGCTGACCCCCAATGCGCCCGAGGCCGCCGCCCTGACGGGCGTGGCGGTCGAGACCACCGATGACCTGCGGCGCGCCGGCGAGGCCCTGCTGGCCATGGGCGCCCAGGCGGTGCTGATGAAGGGCGGGCATGTGGCCGGTGACCGTGTCGTCGATGTCCTGATGACCGCCGACGGCGAGACCACCTTCGAGGGCGAGCGGATCGAGACCCGCCATACCCACGGCACCGGCTGCACGCTGGCCTCGGCCTGCGCCACGGGACTGGCCCAGGGCCTGTCTCTGGAGGAAGCCGTCGCTCGCGCCTGGAACTATGTCCACGAGGCGATGCTGCGCGCCCCGGGCTTCGGCGCGGGCCATGGTCCCCTCGACCATGGCTGGACCCTGCGCGCATGACCAACACGCTCGAAACCCGCCTGATCGAGATCGTTCGCGCCACGCCCACGACCTGGGCGGTGCTCGAAACAGTCCGCGACCTGGATCTGCCCGACTGGATGATCTTCTCGGGCGCGGTCTATCAGCCGGTCTGGAACCACCTGACCGGTCGCGACCTGACCTACGGCATCAAGGACTACGACGTCGCCTATCATGACGACAGCGACACCTCGTATGAGGCCGAGGACGTCGTCATCCAGCGCGTGGCGGCCGCCTTCGAGCCGCCGCTGCGCGATCTCGTCGAGGTCCGCAACCAGGCCCGCGTCCATCTCTGGTTCGAGAAGAAGTTCGGCGCCGACGAGCCCTATCCGCCGCTGGAGGACAGCGCCGCGGCCCTGAAGCGCTTCGTGGCCACGGCCTTCTGCGTCGGGGTGCGGTTGGAGAAGGACGATAGCCTGAACGTCTGGGCGCCGTTCGGCCTGGAGGACCTTTTCGACCTGCGCCTGCGGCCCAACCCGCTGCGGGTGAAGGGGGCGGGCGGCTGGGCGCGCACGACCGGCTCGGCAAAGGCCCGCTGGCCCGAGATCTCGATCGAGCCCTGATTGTAACGGGGACAATATAGGCTTTGCACCCGACGCGGCGGGCGCATAACAGCGATGACCATTGGACTTTCGGGGAGCTTCCCATGCGCCAGTGGACCATCGACGCCTTCGCCAGCGGCCCGTTCAAGGGCAATCCGGCCTGTGTGCTCGAACCCTTCGACACCTGGCCCTCGGACGCCTGGATGCAGGCGCTCGCCGCCGAGAACAACCAGGCCGAGACGGCCTATCTGCTGAGGACCGCCGATCCGGCCCGCTTCGGCCTGCGCTGGTTCACGCCGACGCGGGAAGCGCCGCTGTGCGGCCACGCCACCCTGGCGGCCGCCCACGCGCTGTTCGTCGAAATGGGCGCGGATGTTCCCCTGCTGACCTTCGACACCTTGTCGGGGCCTCTCACCGTGCGCCGGGACGGCGAGCGGCTGGAGATGGACTTTCCGGCCGATCCGCCGCGCCAGACCTCGGTTCCCGCGGGGCTGGCCGCCGCGCTGGGCGTCGAGCCGATCGAGATGTGGGCCGGCGCCTATCTGATCGCGGTGCTGAAGGACGAGGCGACGGTGCGCGCCCTCCAGCCGGACCTGGCGGCGCTGAAGGTCATCGCGGGCGAGGCCAAGGACGGGGCGGGCCAGACTGTCGTCGTGGCCCGGGCCGACGCCGGCCAGCCTTACCAGGTGGTCAGCCGCTTCTTCGCGCCGGCCGCCGGGATCCCGGAGGATCCCACCACGGGTTCGGCCCACTGCATCCTGATGCCGCTGTACGGCGACAAGCTGGGCGAGGGCGTCCTGAAGTTCCATCAGGCCTATCCCGGCCGGGGCGGGGACCTGGAATGCGAAAACCGCGGCGCGCGCGTTCTGTTGCGCGGCCGCGGCTTCACGGTGTTGGAGAGCCGGCTCCGGGTGGAGCCGGCTTAGAAGCTAGTCGTTACCAGCGGCGGTCCGGACCACGGTGGTCGCCGTAGCCGTAACCATAGTCACGGTCGTGGCGCTCGTAGCGGATCTGGGCGCTGATGCGGTCGAAGCGACGATCCAGGTCGGCGCGTTCCCAGCCGCTCAGGCCACCGCGACGATAGCGGGATTCCAGGCGGGCGGTTTCGCGCAGCTCGGCGCGCAGGCGGTAGGCTTCACCACGGGTCAGCGTACCGTTGCGCTGGCCCATGTCGATGCGGCGTTCCAGCTGGTCCTGGCGCTGGTTGATCGACTGCGCCGAGGCCACGGCGGGGACGGTGGCGGCCGCCAGGGCCGAGACCGCAACGATCGGGATCAGGATCTTTTTCATCGTTCGGTTCCTCTTCGAATTGCTCCATCGCGTCCCGTTGGGGAGGGGTGGGAAGCGACGTTGAGCTAAGAGAAACACACTCAGCCTGAAGCGGTTCTGAGCCGCCCGTTATGTTCGGTTCATGTTCAGGTGGTCGGCGACGGAGGCTCAGGCCGCCTGCGCCAGCCGGGCCGCCGTCATGGCCGCTTCGATGGCGGCGTAGAGCTTGGTGACTTCGATCGGCTTGGCCACATGGCCGTCCATGCCGGCGGCCAGATAGCCCTCGACCTGATGGGCCAGGGCGTTGGCGGTCACGGCCACGATCGGGGTGCGCGGACGGTCTTCGGCGGCTTCCAGGGCGCGGATCGCCTGGGCGGCCTCGACGCCGTCCATGCCGGGCATGTGGATGTCCATCAGCACGATGTCGAACTTCGACTCTTTCCAGGCCTGGATGCAGGCCTCGCCGTCGGCGACCAGCACGACTTCGGCGTGCAGCGGGGCGAGGACGGCCTGGACTACCTTCTGGTTGGTCGGATTGTCGTCGGCCGCCAGCACGCGCAAGCGAGAGGGTTCGGCTGGCGCCGTCTTGGCTTCGGCTTCGGGCATGGCCGGGGTCTCCGCCGCTTCGACCGCGGGGACATGGCCATCGTCGATATAGTGGATGTCGGTGATCGCCTCTTCGCGGGGCAGGGCGACCAGGACGGTGAAGGTGGAGCCGCGGCCCTCGCGGCTTTGAACCTTGATCGAGCCGTCCATCAGATTGGCCAGTTCGCGGCAGATGGCCAGGCCCAGGCCCGAGCCGCCGAAGCGGCGGGTGGTCGAGCTGTCGGCCTGGACGAACTTGTCGAACAGGCGCGGCAGGATGTCGGGCGACATGCCGATACCGGTGTCGGCCACGTCGATGCGCAGACCGTCGCCATCCTCGGCCGAGGCGAAGCGAACGGCGACGGCGCCTTCCAGCGTGAACTTCAGGGCGTTGGCGATCAGGTTGCCCAGGATTTGGCGCAGGCGGTCCACGTCGCCGCGCCATAGTCCTTGGGCCTCCGGCGCGATGGCGACCTCGAAGGCCAGGCCTCTGTCGCGGGCCTGGGGCGCGTAGGTCTCGCGGATACTCTGGGCCAGCTGGGCGATGTCGAACGGGCGGTCCTGGATCTCCAGGCGGCCGGCCTCGATCTTCGACAGGTCCAGCACGTCGTTCAGCACGCCAAGCAGCACGGCGCCGGACTCGCGGATCACCGACAGGCGCTCGCGCTGGGTCGGGGCCAGGTCGTCCATGGCCATGACCTCGGCCATGGCCAGAACGCCGTTCAGGGGCGTGCGGATCTCGTGGCTCATATTTGCCAGGAAATGCGACTTCAGCACGTTGGCGGCGTTGGCGTCGTCGCGCGCCTTGACCAGTTCGGCCATGGCGCCCCGCAGGTCGTGGTCGTTGGCCTCCAGGCGCGTCACCAGATGGTTGAAGCTGGCGGTCAGGCTCTGGAAGACGTCGTCGTCGGCGGTGTGCTCGACGACCTTGAACCGGCCGCCCAAGGCGGTCTCGTGCATGGCCTCTGACAGGCGCTCCATCGGGCGGGCCAGGCGTCGGGCCAGGCTGTTGGCCAGCAGGATCGCCAGGCCGGCCGCGCCGAAGAACAGGGCTCCGGTCAGGGCCAGGTCGCGGGCCAGGGTCTGGCCCAGGCCCGGGTGCTGGGCGACCAGAACCAGGGAGCCGACGGTCTGGGAGGACAGCTTGATCGGGCGCGTCAGCGTGTCGGCGTCGGTGGGACTGGCCTCACCCAGCTGGGCGACGGTGCGGCCCTTGGTGTCGATGATTCGCACGGAGGCGACGCTGGGCGCCTTGGCGACGGCCTCCAGGGCCCGATAGACGCCGACCATGTTGTGGTCGGCCAGCGGCGCGGCGGCGCCGGCGGCGGCCATCTGGGCCAGGATCTCGTGATTGGCGCGCGCTTCCTGCCGCGCGACGCTCCACTGCTGCAGCATGAAGCACAGGCACGCGGCCACGAGCGCGAGCACGGTCGTGGCCAGGGCCACGCCCGCGATTCGCGCCTGGAGGGGCGCGTGCGTCGGCGCGCTGCTCGCGCTGTCGTTGTGCTGTTCGCCCATTAGCGTCCAGGAACTCAATCGTCACGACAGTGTGCCTGAAGGTTCCTAACGCTTCGCTTCCAAGGTCATTCGGAGATACGCGGCAAAACAACGCTAAGGCGCATTTTTGCGTTGCTTTCGCTTTAACATTCTATTTACCCTTTCCATTAGTGTTTCGTTAACGGAGGCGGGCGTGGAAAAGGTTTTTGTTGCGAAGCGTGTGGCCAGCAAGCTGTACGCAACCGAAGCGGCGGTGGACGCGGCTATGGTCGAAGTCGCCGAGATGATGGCCGAGTTGGTGCAGGCTCGTAAGGACCTGAACCTGGCGGCCACGGTTGGTCACGGCGTTAGCGCCAAGCTCGTGGAAGCCATGCAGGCGCTGTCGAGCGCGCGCACGGCCGTCGTCGAGGCGCATGGCGGATTGGATGAGACGCGTCTGCGGCTTGGCATGCGCACGCGCATGGGCGGCGCTCTGTACCCTGAGAAAGAACAGTCTGGCACGACCGGCCTGCGCGAGGCCGTCTAAGGTCTCGGCAAAAACACATTGCAATAGTTTAATACCTTTGGGCCTCTAATTTGTATTAGAGGCCCAAAGCATGTTTGCGTATCTGCAACTGTTGTTCTTGGTTGATTGGCTGCTGATCGCGGTGGCCTGCTTCGGCGCGTGGCGATGGGGCGCGCGGCAGGAACGTCATGCCGCGGCGCTGGTTCTGGCGATCTTCGTCGGTTTCATCCTGGCCAGCCTTATCCGCGACAAGGAATTCATCCGGGGCGTCTATCTGACGTTGGACGGCCTGCTGGCGCTGGGTCTGCTGTTGCTGTCGCTACGCTACGCCACGCGCTGGCTAGGCGTCACCGTCTTGTTGCAAGGGGTGCAGTTCAGTCTTCACGCCTATTACCTCGTCGCGGCCAGGCGATATGACAACTTCTATATCCTGGTGAACAATCTGGTCAGTCTGGGCGTGTTGATCTGCTTGCTGACAGGCGTCGCGCTGGCCTGGCGCGCGAGACGGCGCGCCGCAAAATAATTGCCGCGACCGGACGATTTGTCCGACGTGTCGCAAAATCTCTCCTTGCTTTTCCCGGCCGAACAGGGTTTCTCGCCGGCGGGCCACGCCCTCCCAACGGGGCGCAGTCCATCTGTAAGGATGGGAGACATCGCTATGACCACGACCCTCGCCAAGCCGGCGATCCGCCCGGCTCGCCCCGAGTTCTCTTCCGGCCCCTGCGCCAAGCGCCCCGGCTGGACCCCCGAAAATCTCCGGAACGCCGTCCTCGGCCGTTCGCACCGCTCGAAGCTGGGCAAGGCGCGCCTGAAGGCCGCCATCGACCAGACGCGCGAAGTTCTGGAAGTGCCGGCCGACTTCCTGATCGGCATCGTCGCCGGTTCGGACACCGGCGCCGTCGAGATGGCCATGTGGTCGATGCTCGGCGCCCGCCCCGTACAACTGATGGCCTTCGAGTCCTTCGGCAAGGACTGGGTCACGGACGTCACCAAGCAACTGAAGCTGCCCGACGTCGAGGTGCTGAGCGCCCCGTACGGCCAGCTGCCCGACACGACCAAGGTCGATCCCGCCAAGGATCTGGTTTTCACCTGGAACGGCACGACCTCGGGCGTGCGTGTCCCGAACGCCGACTTCATCTCGGCCGATCGTGAAGGCATCACCATCTGCGACGCCACCAGCGCCGCCTTCGCCCAGGACCTGGACTGGGACAAGCTGGATGTCGTGACCTTCTCCTGGCAGAAGGCGCTGGGCGGCGAAGGCGCGCACGGGATCCTGATCCTGTCGCCGCGCGCCGTGGCCCGTCTGGAAAGCTACACGCCGGCCTGGCCGATGCCGAAGCTGTTCCGCATGACGAAAGCCGGCAAGATCGCCGCCGACATCTTCGAGGGCGCGACGATCAACACGCCGTCGATGCTGTGCGTGGAAGACGCCCTGGACGCCCTGAAGTGGGCCGCCTCGATCGGCGGTCTGCAGGCCATGCAGGCCCGCGCCGACCAGAACCTGGCGGTGCTGGCCGACTGGGTCGCCAAGACCCCGTGGGTGGACTTCCTGGCCGCGACGCCGGACATCCGCTCCAACACCTCGGTGTGCCTGAAGGTCGTCGATCCCACGATCGCGGCCTTGCCGGAAGACGCCCAGGCCGACTTCGCCAAGAAGCTGGCCAGCCTGCTCGAGAAGGAGGGCGCGGCCCTCGATATTGGCGGCTATCGCGACGCCCCGGCCGGCCTGCGCATCTGGTGCGGCGCCACGGTGGAAGCTTCCGACCTGGAAGCCCTGACGCCTTGGCTCGACTGGGCCTTCGCCACCGTCTCGGCCGAACTGGCCGCCGCTTAATTCGCGCCCTCCTTCCCCCTCGATGGGGGAGGGACGAGCGGCCCAGCCGCTTCAGACCACACCCCAATTCCGTCCTTCCCGCAGCCGGAAGGCCCGAAAATCAGAGAGCTCCCATGACCGCTCCTCGCGTTCTCATCGCTGACAAGCTCAGCCCCGCCGCCGTCGACATCTTCAAGAACCGCGGCGTCGCCTTCGACATCAAGGTCGGCCTGTCCAAGGACGAGCTGATCGCCGTGATCGGCGACTATGACGGCGTCGCCATCCGCTCGGGCGCCAAGCTCGACAAGGACGTGATCGCCGCCGCCCACAAGCTGCGCGTCATCGCTCGCGCCGGC
Source organism: Caulobacter segnis (assembly GCF_023935105.1). Taxonomy (NCBI): domain Bacteria; kingdom Pseudomonadati; phylum Pseudomonadota; class Alphaproteobacteria; order Caulobacterales; family Caulobacteraceae; genus Caulobacter; species Caulobacter sp. RL271. The sequence goes on from NZ_CP096040.1 coordinate 969,075, forward strand.
ATCGGCGTCGACAATGTCGACATCCCGGCCGCCACGGCCAAGGGCATCGTCGTGATGAACACGCCCTTCGGCAACTCGATCACCACGGCCGAGCACGCCATCGCCATGATGTTCGCCCTGGCCCGCCAGATCCCCGCCGCCGACGCCTCGACCCAGGCCGGCAAGTGGGAGAAGAACCGCTTCATGGGCGTGGAGCTGTACGCCAAGACCCTGGGCCTGATCGGGGCCGGCAACATCGGCGGCATCGTCGCCGACCGCGCCCTGGGCCTGAAGATGAAGGTCGTGGCCTACGACCCCTTCCTGTCGCCGGAACGCGCCGTCGAGATCGGCGTCGAGAAGGTCGAGCTGGAGGACCTGCTGGCCCGCGCCGATGTCATCACCCTGCACACCCCGCTGACCGACAAGACCCGCAACATCCTGTCGGCCGAGAACCTGGCCAAGACCAAGAAGGGCGTGCTGATCGTCAACTGCGCTCGCGGCGGCCTGGTCGACGAAGCCGCCCTGCGCAAGCTGCTGGACGAAGGCCATGTCGGCGGCGCGGCCTTCGACGTGTTCGTCACCGAGCCGGCTAAGGAAAACCCGCTGTTCGGCAGCGACAAGGTCGTGGCCACCCCGCACCTGGGCGCCAGCACCAGCGAAGCGCAAGAGAACGTGGCCCTGCAGGTCGCCGAGCAGGTCAGCGACTATCTGCTGACCGGCGCGGTCACCAACGCCCTGAACAGCCCGTCGATCACGGCCGAGGAAGCCCCGAAGCTGAAGCCGTTCGTGGCCTTGGCCGAGAAGATCGGCGCCCTGGCCGGCCAGATGGTCGACTTCGGCATCAAGGCCATCGACATCGCCTTCGAGGGCGAGGTCAGCAAGCTGAACGTCAAGCCGATGACCTCGGCCGCCCTGGCTGGCGTGCTGAAGCCGATGCTGGCGGAGATCAACATGGTCTCGGCTCCGGCCATCGCCAAGGATCGCGGCGTCACCGTCTCGGAAAGCCGCCAGGACGTCAGCCCCACCTATGACAGCCTGATGCGCGTGACCATCACCACCGAGAAGGGCAAGCGCGCCTTCGCCGGTACGGTGATCGCCGGCGCCCCGCGCATCGTCGAGGTCAAGGGCATGGAGCTGGACGCGGGCTTCTCGCCGGCCATGCTGTACATCAACAACCTGGACAAGCCGGGCTTCATTGGCGCCCTGGGCATGCTGCTGGGCGAGGCGGGCGTCAACATCGCCACCTTCAACCTGGGCCGCCTCTCCGCCGACGAAGACGCGATCGCCCTGGTCGGCGTCGACCAGGCTCCCGCCGCCGAACTGCTGGCCAAGATCCAGGCCCTTCCGCACGTGAAGGAAGCGCGCGCGCTGACGTTCTGATCTGATGTTCCTTCTCCCCTTGCGGGAGAAGGTGTCATCCGAAGGATGACGGATGAGGGGTTGCGCGGCATCGCCGGTGCGACCCCTCACCCGACCCTTCGGGCCACCCTCTCCCACAAGGGGAGAGGGATGCAGATAGGCTTTCCATGTCCATGCTCGTTCCCCGCAAGATCAGCTGGCCGGGTCTGCTGGTCTTCATCGCCGCCTCGATCTTCACCCTCTACGCGGCCCTGGCGCCGGGAGACGACACCGCCGGCCTGATCCCGTGGGACAAGGCCAAGCACTTCATCGTCTTCTACGGCCTGACCTTCCTGGCGACCCTGGCCCTGCCCAGGAGCCGCTTCTGGAAGATCGGCGGGGTGTTGCTGGCCTTCGGGATCGCCATCGAGATCCTGCAGGGCCTGCCGATCGTCGGGCGCGACGCCGACATCTTCGACGTCGTGGCGGATACTCTGGGTATCGGCTTCTTCTTCGGTCCGATCGTGGTGCGAGGCTGGCTGGACCGGAACGCCCGCGCCTAGGATCCCTCAGGCGTATTGCAGGTGCTCGGGGCGGAAGTAGAACAGCCACGCCAGCTTCAGCACGTTCTGCAGCTCGCGGAAGCTGGGCGGCTCGTAGCGCGACACCACGTGCAGCGGCACGCCGCGGATCTTCAGGACCTCGACCAGCAGCACCAGCGAGGTGTCGACCGAGGCGATCCGCGCGGCCCGCTCGATCACCGTGCTCCAGTCGACCAGGCTGTAGCCCTCGACGAAGCGCAGGCGCACCTCCTTCTCGGGCGCCCTGTACGGGAAGGGCATGGTGCGGGTGCTGCAGGTCTCGTTGACCAGGCAGTAGGGGACGCCGTCGTCCAGGCCCAGCTCGCGGAACAGGTGCTCTTCCTTCTCGCGGTCGCGCTTCAGCTCGACGTGGTCGGACCAGTCCTCCATCGGCACGCCGGCGACCTGGTACTTCAGATCCATGGTCTGCTCGGGGGCGTATCGCCAGGAGAAGAACAGCGACAGATAGGTGTAGTTCGGCCCCTCGATCGGGCTCATCGCGATCTTGTCGGCCAGGAACATGACCTCGTCGCGGAAGTCGAACTCCTCCGTATCGAGGATCGGCGTCTCGACGTTCGCGGGCATGACCAGGGTGTCATAGACCCAGCTGTGCTTCTGGAGCACGGGCATGATCACCCGGCGGCCGGTCGCGGCATAGGTCTTGACGATCTTCTGGATGAAGAACAGGTCGCCGACCATGCCGGGCTGAAAGATGATGACCGGCTTCATGCCGCTCCGCCGAATCTCTTGGACGCGTCAGTGTTGCATGACTTGGCGGCTTAGGCAGAGCGCCCGGTGTGGCCGTACGCCGCGGCGCTTGGTCACTCCGCCCTCAGAAGCTGTCGACGCGCGCTTGCCACGGACGGCTCAAGCCCGCCGCGGCGTCCAGTCCGCCGATCACCCAGCGCCGCGTGTCGGCCGGGTCGATGACGGCGTCGATCTCGAGGGCCGCGGCCATGCTGGTCGCCTTGCCGGCCGCGTACAGCCGGGCGACCAACTGGTCGTAGAGCGCCTTCTGCGTGACCGGATCCGTCTCGGCCTCGAGCTCCTTGCGGTAACCCAGCTTGACCGCCCCTTCGAGGCCCATGCCGCCGAACTCGCCGGTCGGCCAGGCGGCGATGAAGGCCGGGGCATGGAAGGACCCTCCCGCCATGGCCTGGGCGCCCAGGCCGTAGCCCTTGCGGGTCACCACGGTGAACAGCGGGCTGCGCAGCTTGGCCCCGGCGATGAACTGGCGGCTGACGCGGCGCACGGCGGCGGCGTCCTCGCTGCCCGGTCCCACCATGAAGCCGGGCGTGTCGCACAGGCTCAGGACCGGCAGGGCGAAGGCGTCGCACAGCTGCAGGAACCGCGCGGCCTTCTCGGCTCCCTCGCAGTCGATGGCGCCGCCCAGGTGGCGCGGGTCGTTGGCGATCAGCCCCATAGGCCGGCCCTCGAGGCGGATGAGGCCGGTGACCATGCCCGCCGCGAAGCCGCCGCGCAGCTCTAGGAACGCACCCTCGTCGACCAGGCCGGTGATCAGGGCGCGCACGTCGTAGACGCGCAGGCGGTTCTCCGGAGTGGCGTTGCGCAGCCGCCGCTGGTCGGGCGCGGTCCAGGTCGAGAGCGCCCCCTGGAAGTACGATAGCGCCTGCTTGGCCAGTCGGGTGGCGTGGGCTTCGTCGTCGGCCAGGATGTCGATGACGCCATTCTTCCACTGGTGCGCCGACGGACCGATCTGCTCGGGCCGGAACACGCCCAGCCCGCCGCCCTCGATCATCGCTGGCCCACCCATGCCGAGGTTACTGTCGCGGGTGGCGATGATGATCTCGGACAGGCCCGCGATGGCGGCGTTGCCGGCGAAGCAGCGGCCGGCGACGATGGCGATCTTGGGAACCACGCCCGACAGCTGGGCGAAGCTTCGGAACGTCGGCACGTCCAGCCCGGCCACCGCCGTGGTGTCGGTGTCGCCCGGCCGTCCGCCGCCACCCTCAGCGAACCAGACCACCGGCAGGCGCTGCTCGGCGATCACGCTCATCAGCCGGTCTGACTTCCTATGATTCATCGCCCCCTGCGTGCCCGCCAGCACCGTGAAGTCGTAGGCCAGGGCCGCCGTCCGCGCCTTGTCGGGCGGGAACAGGGCGCCGTTGACCGTCCCGATCCCGGTGATCAGCCCGTCGGCCGGCGTGTTGGCGATCAGGTCCTCGACCGAGCGCCGCCGCTTCTGGGCCGCGATGGCCAGGGCGCCGTATTCCAGGAAGCTGCCGGGATCGACCAGGTCGTCGATGTTCTCGCGCGCCGTGCGGTGGCCGGTCTTGCGGCGCTTGGCGACGGCGTCGGGGCGAGCCTCGTCCAGGGTGTGGCGATGGCGGGCGATGACCTCGGCCAGGTCGGGGCGAATGGCGTCGAGATCTTCTTCGCGGCGCTCGACGGTTTCGCCGCCCGCGACGTCCATCGGCTCCAGGAACACCAGCGGCTGGCCCTCGGCGACGGTGGCGCCGGGCTGGGCGGCGATCCTCAGCACCCGGCCACCCGTGGCGGCGTGGACCAGGTGCTCCATCTTCATCGCCTCCAGCACGGCCAAGGCCTGGCCAGGCCGGACGAGGTCGCCCTCGCCGACGGCGATCGAGCCCACCGTGGCGGCCAGCGGCGCGGCGACGACCGCCGAGCCGTCCAGGGTCTCGAAGGCCTGGATGCCGTCCGCCGGCAGTTCTGCGACCAGTTCGGCGGCGTGATCCTCGATGAAGCGCGTGGTCGGGGTTTCGGGCGCGGCCGCCAGGATCGCCCGGACCAGCGGCGCGGTGGTCGCGACGCCGGCGATGGCGAGCTCCGCCAGCGCCCGGTCCAGGCGCGCCGAGGCCTCTTCGTAGGTTCGTCCGCGCGCGATGACCTTGGCCAGCAGGCTGTCATAGGCCGCCCCAACCGAGGTTCCGACCGTGACGCCCGCGTCGACCCGCACGCCCGGACCGCCCGGCGGGCTCCAGGCGCCGATCGTGCCGCTGGACGGCTTCACCTGGCCCTCGGCGGTCAGGGTCTCGGCGTTGATCCGCGCCTGGATGGCGACGCCGAAGGTCGCCGGTGCTTCGAGATCCAGAGGCTTTCCCGCCGCCAGGTCGAACTGCAGCCGCACCAGGTCGAGGCCCGTGACCTCTTCGGTGACCGTGTGCTCGACCTGCAGGCGCGGATTGACCTCCAGGAAGAAGGCGTCCCCGCCGTCCGCGTCGACCAGGAACTCGACGGTGGCCAGGCCCCGGTAGCCGGCGCACAGGGTCTCGGCGTATGTCCAGAGGTGCGCCCGTAATCGATCGGGCAAGGCGGCCGGCGCGATCTCGACCAGCTTCTGGTTCCGGCGTTGCAGCGAGCAGTCACGATCGCCCAGCGCCAGCACGCGGGTCCCGTCGCCGGCGACCTGCACCTCGACATGCCGGGCGCGCTCGATCCGCTTCTCGGCATAGAGGCCGCCGTCGCCGAACGCCGCGAGGGCCTCGCGCTCACAGGCGGAGAAGGCCGCGTCCAGTTCGCCGGGATCCAGCACCGCCCGCAGGCCGCGCCCGCCGCCGCCGGCCCGGGCCTTCAGCATGATCGCGCCGTGCTCGGCCTGGAACGCCCGCGCGCCCTCCGGCGAGATCGCGCCCGTGCCCGGGATCAGCGGCAGGCCCCGCTCGGCCGCCAGCGCCCGCGCCGAGGCCTTGTCGCCGAAGGTCTCCAGGTGCTCGGGCGCGGGGCCGACGAAGACGATCCCGGCCGCCGCGCAGGTCCGCGCCAAGGCCGGGTTCTCCGACAGGAAGCCGTAGCCGGGATGCAGGGCGTCGCAACCCTCGGCCCGGGCGGCGGCGATCACGGCGTCGATGTCTAGATAGGCCCTGGCCCCCGCGCCAGGCAGGGCGACCGCGTGGTCGGCGGCGGCCACGTGCGGGCTTCCCGCGTCATCTGTCGCGTGGATCGCCACGCTGTGGATCCCGGCCTCTGCCGCCGCGCGGGCGATGCGGATGGCGATCTCGCCGCGATTGGCGATCAGGACGCGCGTAAGGGACATGGGCATTCCTTGGCGGTCTCCCCGAAATGGGCGGGCTTCATACGGCCGTTTGACGCACCATCGCCTGTCCCGCTTGACTCTCCAAGCCTGGAAGATCAGAACAAAAGTAGAACATGGAGTTGGGAATGGCCGGATCGCGCGAGGCGCGTCTTGCGGCCCTGAGAGGCCGGATCGCCGCGATCGAAGCGGGGACTCGGACTCCGACTCCGGTCCTGCCGTTCGGCGATCCGGCCATCGACGGCTGCTTTCCGGGTGGCGGTCTGCCGCTGGGCGGCTGGCACGAAGTGACGGGCGCGGGGCTGGAGGACGAGACCGGCGCGACCCCCGCCGCCTTCGTCGGCCTGCTGCTGCGATCCTTGGTCGTCACGGGGGTCAAGACCGGCGCGATCGTCTGGGTCGCTCGCCGCGGCGACCTGTTCGCGCCCGGTCTGTTCGGCCTCGGCTTTCCGGCCGAGCGGCTGATCCAGGTGCGGACCCGCGACGAGGCCGAGACCCTGTCGGTGCTGGAGGACGCTCTGTCGACGCAGGGGGTCGCGGCCGCCGTCGGCGAGGCCGAGGCCCCGGACCTGACCGCCGGCCGCCGCCTGCAGCTGGCCTGCGAGAAGCGCGGCGGTTTCGGCGTGCTGCTGCATCGGCGGCCCTATGGCGGCCGCGCGGGGGCGGCGAGGATGGTGTCCGGCTCGGCCTCGTTCAGCCGCTGGCGGATCGGCCCCGCGCCCAGTCCGCCGCCGCCGGACGACATCGGCCTGGGCCCGCCGTGCTGGCGGGTGGAACTCGAACGCTGCCGGGGCGGACGTCCCGGCGGCTGGATCTTGCAAGCACAGGAGGCCGGCCATGGCCCGCATCCTTTCCGTCTGGTGTCCCAACTGGCCGATCACGACGTGGCGGCGGCGGAACTCCTGCGGCGGGTCGGGTGAGGCCGATAAATCCTCCCCCCAGCGGGGGAGGTGGTCCGAAGGACCGGAGGGGGAAGAGACAAGCGCGGCAGGACTTCCCCCTCCGTCCGCTGCGCGGACACCTCCCCCGCTGGGGGGAGGATTTGCGCCTACGCCGCCCTTCGCCCTGCTGATCTCCGAACACGGAACCCGCCGCCTCGCCGCCATCGACGAGCGCGCCCGCGCCCTCGGCCTGTCCGCCGGCCAGAAGGCCGCCGACGCCCTGGCCCTGGTTCCCGACCTGGTCACCGCCGACCACGATCCCGCCGGCGACCGCGCGGCGCTGGAGGCCTTAAGCGACTGGTGCGTCCGCTTCTCGCCGGCCGTGGCCATCGACGGGACGGATGGCCTGTTCCTCGACATCACCGGGACCGACCACCTGTGGGGCGGCGAGGCGGCCATGCTGGTCGATCTCGTCGGGCGGCTGGCGCGCTGGGGCGTGCCGGCGCGGGCGGCGATCGCCGACACGGCCGGGGCGGCCTGGGCGCTCGCCCGTCATGGCGACGATCTGGCCATCGCCCCGCCAGGCCAGCAGCGGGCGGCGATCCAGGACCTGCCGGTCGCGGCCCTGCGCCTGGAGGACGCCGCCGAGGCCCAGTTGCCGCGCCTGGGCCTACACCGCGTCGGCCAGCTCCTGGCCTTGCCGCGCGCCCAGCTGGCCAAGCGCTTTGGCCTCTTCACGACCCTGCGGCTCGACCAGGCCCTGGGCCAGTCGGCCGAGGCCCTGACCTTCCGCCGGCCGGCCACGCCGTGGTTCGATCGCCTGGCCTTCTTCGAGCCGATCAGCGCGCCCGAGGACCTGGCCCGCGTGACCGGCGACGCGCTGGATCTGATCTGCAAGCGGCTGGAGGCCGAGGGGCGCGGCGCCAAGCGCTTCGAGGTCGTGTTCCATCGGCTGGACGGCCGGGCCTTCCCCGTGCGCGCCGGCCTGGCCCGCATCGGCCGCGACGCCCGGCGGCTGACCCGGCTGATCGTCCCCAAGCTGGACAGGGTCGACTCCGGCTTCGGGATCGAGGTCGTCACCGTCCACGCCAATGCGGTCGAGCCCTTGGCCGCGGCCCAGGACCGCCTCGACGCCGAAAGCGGAACCAGCCTGGACGAGACCCTGGCCCCGCTGATCGATCGCCTGGTCAACCGCCTGGGCGAGAACCGGGTCTGGCGGGCGGATCCGCATCAGAGCCATGTGCCCGAGCGCTCGGTGGTCCGCGTCGCACCGCTGGATCCGCCGGCCGCCAGCGGCTGGGACCCCGATCGCCCGCGTCCGGTGCGCCTGTTCAAGCGGCCCGAGGCGATCACCGCCCTGGCCAAGGTGCCTGACGACCCGCCGATCCAGTTCACCTGGCGGGGCCGTTCGCACCGCGTCCGTCGCGCCGAGGGCCCCGAACGCATCGGCCAGGAATGGTGGCGCGCCGGCGTCGGCGAGACCGACACGGGCCCGGGCAAGATTCGCGACTACTACCGCGTCGAGGACGACGCCGGCGGCCGGTTCTGGATCTTTCGGCAGGGGCTGTTCGGCGGTGACGAGGCGCCCAAGTGGTGGATCCATGGCCTGTTCGGTTAGCGCTGCTGGCCCCCACCTGACCTGCTCCGCAGGTCGTCCGCCCCCAGAGGGAGCGGAAGGAGAAAAGCCTTCCTCCCCCTCTGGGGGAGGGGGACCGGCGAACGCCGGTGGAGGGGGCTTGCCATGAAGGCCCCCGCCTACGCCGAGCTCCAAGCCACCACCAACTTCTCGTTCCTGCGCGGCGCCTCGCACGCGGAGGAGCTGGCGATCGCGGCCGAGGCCCTGGGTCTGGCCGCCATCGGCGTCACCGACCGCAACAGCCTGGCCGGGATCGTGCGCGGCTGGACGGCGGCCAAGACGCGGAACGTCAGGGTCCTGAGCGGCTGTCGCCTGGACTTCATGGACGGGACGCCCAGCCTGCTGTGCTACCCGACCGATCGCGAGGCGTTCGGCCGATTGACGCGCCTGTTGACCGTGGGCCAGCGCCGGGCCGAGAAGGGCGAGTGCCACCTGACCTGGCGGGATTTCCTGGACCACGCCGACGGCCAGATCGGCCTGATCGTCCCGCCCAGGATCCTCGACGAGGCCTTCGCGCGCGACCTGGCCCGCATGGCCGGCGACCTCTCTGGCCGATCCTGGCTGGCGGCCAGCCGCGCCTACGCCGCCCAGGACCTGAAACGCCTGGCGCGCCTGGATGCGCTGGGCCGCGAGGCCGGCGCGCCGATCGTGGCGACCAACGACGTGCTCTATCACGGTCCCGAGCGGCGGCCGCTGCAGGACGTCATCACCTGCGTGCGCGAGCACTGCACGATCCACGAGGCGGGCTTTCGCCTGGAGGCCAACGCCGAGCGGCACATCAAGTCGCCGGTCGAGATGGCCCGCCTGTTCGAGCGTTGGCCGCGCGCGGTGGAGCGCACGGTCGAGATCGTCGAACGGATCGGTTTCGACCTGGGCGACCTCAAGGAAGCGTATCCCGACGAGCCCGTACCGCCCGGCAAGACGGCCATGCAGCACCTGACCGACCTGACCTGGAGCGGCGCGGCCTGGCGCTATCCGGCCGGCGTGCCCGAGAAGGTGAAGGCGCAGCTGACCGAGGAGCTGCGGCTGATCGGCAAGATGGACTATCCCAACTACTTCATCACCGTGCACGACATCGTGCGCGAGGCCCGCAGCATGGGCATCCTGTGCCAGGGGCGCGGCTCGGCAGCCAATTCCTCGGTCTGCTACTGCCTGGGCGTGACGGCGATCGACCCGACCGAGCACCGGCTGCTGTTCACCCGCTTCATCTCCGAGAACCGCGGCGAGCCGCCCGACATCGACGTCGACTTCGAGCACGAGCGGCGCGAGGAGGTGATGCAGTACGTCTATCGCCGCTATGGCCGGGAATACGCCGCCATCTGCGGCACGGTCATCCACTACCGACCGCGCAGCGCCATCCGCGACGTCGGCAAGGCCCTGGGCCTGACCGAGGACGTCACGTCCCTGCTGGCCGGCACGGTCTGGGGCAGCTGGGGCGACGGCCTGCCCGAGGAGCACCTGCGCAACGCGGGCCTGGATCCCGAGGCGCCGGAGATCGCCCGCGCCGTGGCCCTGGCCACCGAACTGATGGGCTTCCCGCGCCACCTGTCGCAGCACGTCGGCGGCTTCGTCCTGACCAAGCGGAGGCTGGACGAGACCGTGCCGATCGGCAACGCGGCCATGGCCGACCGCACCTTCATCGAGTGGGACAAGGACGACATCGACAGCCTGGGCCTGATGAAGGTCGACGTCCTGGCCCTGGGCATGCTGACGGCGATCCAGCGTGCGTTCGGCATGCTGCGGAACGACCACGGCGAGGCCATCGTCGACCTGGCCGACGTGCCCAAGGAGCTGCCGGGCGTCTACGACATGCTGTGCGTCGCCGACAGCGTCGGGGTGTTCCAGGTCGAGAGCCGAGCCCAGATGTCGATGCTGCCCCGGCTGAAGCCCCGGCGGTTCTACGACCTGGTCATCGAGGTGGCGATCGTCCGCCCCGGCCCGATCCAGGGCGACATGGTGCATCCGTACCTGAAGCGGCGGAATGGGATCGAGCCTGTGGATATGCCCGCGCCGTCACCAGAGCATGGGCCGGAAGACGAGCTTGAGCAGATCCTCGGCAACACCTACGGCGTGCCGCTCTTCCAGGAACAGGCCATGAGCCTGGCCATCGAGGCGGCCAAGTTCACGCCCGACGAGGCCGACGGCCTGCGCAAGGCCATGGCCACCTTCCGCAACCTGGGCACGCCGGATGAATATCGCGACCGCTTCGTCGAGGGCATGGTGCGGCGTGGCTACCAGCGCGACTTCGCCGAACGCTGCTTCAAGCAGATCGAGGGCTTCGGCCACTACGGTTTCCCGGAAAGCCACGCGGCCAGCTTCGCCAAGCTCGTTTATGTCTCGGCCTGGATCAAATGGGCCTGGCCCGACGTGTTCTGCGCGGCCCTGATCAATTCCCAGCCGATGGGCTTCTATCAGCCGGCCCAGCTGGTCCGCGACGCGCGCGAGCATGGGGTCGAGGTGCTGCCGCCCGACATCCTGGCCAGCGACTGGGACTGCACGCTGCAGGCGGGGGAGGCGGCTCGGCCCTTCAGGCCGCGTTCCGACAAGGTCGCCGACTACGCCAACCGCCATCGCTGGAAGGCCGTCCGCCTGGGCTTCCGCCAGATCAAGGGGCTGAAGGCGAAGATCGACATTCCGCCGCTGCTGAAGGCCCGCGCCGAGGGGGCCCGCACGCCGGCCGAGTTCGCCCAAGGCGGTGTTCCCCAACGCGCGCTGGAACTCCTGGCCGAGGCCGACGCCTTCGCCTGCGTGGGCCTCACGCGGCGCGAGGCGCTGTGGGCGGTCAAGGGGCTGAAGGGCGAGCACAAGGCCCCGGTCCAGGCCCCGCTGCTGGCCGGCCTGCCGCTGTTCGAAGACAAGGTCGACCTGCCCGGCATGCCTCAAACCCAGGAGGTGGCTGAGGACTATCGCACCACCAGCCTGTCGCTGAAGGCCCACCCGGTGGGCTTCTACCGGCCGATGCTGACGCGGCGCGGGGTGATCACCGCCGAGCAGCTGCTGGGCCTGAAGGACGGCCGCAAGGTCTCGGTGGCGGGCCTCGTCCTGATCCGCCAGCGACCGGGCACGGCCAAGGGCGTGGTGTTCGTGACCCTGGAGGACGAGACCGGCGTCGCCAACGCGGTGGTCTGGAAGGATCGCTTCGAGGCCGACCGCAATGTGGTGATGACCGCCTCGTTCCTGGTCGTCCACGGCCGGGTGCAGCGCGCCGAAAACGTGATCCACATCGTCGCCGAGGGCTTCACGGACCTCTCGGCCCACCTGTCGACCCTGCGCGACGAGCCCGGCGCCCCGGCCCCCCGCGTGCGCCAGAAGGTGTCGGGACGGCTGTTACGGAGCCGGGATTTCCACTGAGGCGAGGGGGCCAACGTCCGCGCGGCGGTGGTCCGGACGGCGTGGGTGAGGCGGTCCAGCAGCCGCGCGGACAGTCGCGAGCGCTGCCAGTAGAGCGAGACCGAGACGCGGCGTCCGGGCGGCAGCTCGACCAGTCGGCCGGCGGCCAAGTGCGGCGCGGCCAGAACCTCGGGCGTCGTCGCCCAGCCAAGCCCCGCCAGGGTCATGTCCAGCATCCCCGGCGTCGACGGCGCCCAGTGCGTCGGCGGCGAGATTTCGACGTTCCAGGCTTCCCGCGCCCACCGGGCCTGCAATTGGTCACGTCGGTCGAAGCGCAGGATGGGCGCCGTTCGGAAAGTTTCCGCGTCCATACCGTTGGCGAAGACGCGCGCCATATAGGCCGGGCTGGCCGTCGCCAGATAGTCGATCGCGCCCAGCGGATAGGTCTTGCAGCCAGGCACGGGCGCGGGATCGGCGGTCACGGCCGCCAGCACGTCGCCCGACCGCAGGCGATCGGCGGTATGGGCCTCGTCCTCGAGGACCAGATCCAGCATCGCCCCGGTCTCGGCCGCGAAGACGGCGGCGGCTTGCGGGAACCAGGTGCTGACGCTGTCGGCGTTGACCGCGACCCGCACGGTCGAGGGCTCCAGGGCCGGACCGGCCAAGCCCGGCAGATCGCCGATGACCTCGCTTTCCAGGAGCCGGACCTGTTCGACGTGGGCGCAGAGCTTGATCCCGATCTCGGTAGGCCGGCAAGGAACGCCACGGGTCAGCAGGATCGCGCCGACGCGCTCCTCCAATCCCTTGACGCGCTGCGACACGGCCGAGGGCGTGACACCCAGAACGGTGGCGGCGCGCTCGAAGCTGCCTTCGCGGGCGACAGCGGCCACGGCGGCGAGCGAGGCGTAGTCCAGCATTAGGTTTCCTAAATCGGGCTTAGAAACCTGAGTTAGCCTACATGCGGTGGCGCGGGCATCAAGTCGCTCATGATTGAAACGCTCCTTCCCGCCTTCACCCAGGGTTTCCTCCTGTCAGGAGGGCTGATCATCGCCATCGGCGCCCAAAACATGTTCGTGCTGCGCCAAGGTCTGAAGCGCGAGCATGTCGTCCCCATCGTGATCTTCTGCGCCCTAGCCGACGCGACCCTCATCTGGGCGGGGGTGAGCGGCCTGGGCGCAATCCTGGCGTTGGTCCCAGGTCTGTCTTTAATCCTGAGCCTGGGTGGCGCGGCCTTCCTGGTTTGGTACGGGGTCTCGGCCCTGCGTCGGGCGGCCAGGCCGACCGCCCTGGTCGTGAGCGGCGAGGCGGGTCTGACCCTTGGCGCGGCCCTGGCGGGGACGGCGGCCTTCACCTTCCTGAACCCGCACGTCTATATCGACACGGTGATGCTGATGGGCGCGGTCGGGACCAGCATGCCGCCCATGGAGCGGCCGCTGTTCATTGCCGGCGCGGCGCTGGCCAGTCTGTCTTGGTTCTCGTCTCTGGGCTTCGGGGCGCGGTTCCTGGCGCCGCTGTTCGCCAAGCCGGGGGCGTGGAAGGCGCTCGATCTTGCTATCGGCGTCATGATGCTCGCCCTTGCCGCCAGCCTGGTCCACGGCGCGCTGACCGCTTGAGTGGGGGAGCCGGGCTGGTGAAGGGCTCGAGGCGACTGAGCCCCAAGATCTAGGCCGCCTCTCGCCCCCACACCCGCCGCAGCCCCCAATAGACCGCGCCCGCGACGAGGAAGCTGGGAAGGGTCGCGCCGAGGTCTGGCGCGAGGCGGCTCAGGGCCTGATAGGCGACGATGCCGGTGGCCCAGGCCAGCAGGGCGGGGAGGTAGAGGCCGGCGCGGGCCTCGGTCGTCGCGCGGCGGCGCATGACGAAGTGGTCGGTCAGTAGCACCCCGAACAGCGGCGCGAACACCGAGCCGATCAGCAGCAGGAAACTCTCGTAACGGCCGATCGGGGCGAACAGGGCGATCGTCGTGCAGACGGCGCCGAAGATCAGGGCCAGGTTGGCGGGCTTGGCTGGGAGCAGGGTGGCGGTCGAGACGGCGGCCGAGTGGATGTCGGCGAAGGTGTTGTCGGTCTCGTCGATGACGATCAGCAGCAGGGCGATCCCGCCGCCACTGGCGGCCAGGGCCGACAGCAGCAGGGTCTCGCCGCCATTCCCCCCATTGGCGCCCGACGCCAGGGCATAGGCCGCGCCCAGGCTCATGAACCAGATGTTGGCTAGGCCGTAGCCCAGGGCGCTGCCCCGGAACATGCCGCCGCTGGTGCGGCCGAAGCGTGTGTAGTCGGCGATCAGTGGCAACCAGGACAGGGGCATGGCGATCACCAGGTCGACGCCGGCGCCGAAGCTGATCTCGCCCGTGCCGGCCTTGGCCAGCAGGGCGGCCAGGTCGTGCTCGGCCAGCAGCCGCCAGCTCAGCCAGCCGGCGCCGGCCAGCAGCAGCCACAGGCCGAAGGCGCGCAGGAAGCGGCGGACGAACGACACCGGCCCGACGATGGCCAGCCAGGTCGCCAGCAGGCCGAAAGCCAGGGTCCAGATCATCGGATTGGACAGGCCGAAGGTCTGGCGGGTCAGGGCGTCGGCGGCGTCGCGCATGGCGATGATCTCGAACGCGCCCCAGCCAACCAGCTGCACGGCATTCAGCGTCGCCGGGACCGCCGCGCCGCGCGCGCCCAGGGTCAGGCGCAGGGCGCCCATGGCCGAGAGGCCGGTGTCAGAGCCCACCACCCCGGCGGCGGCCAGCAGCAGGGCGCCCAGGACCGAACCGGTGACGATCGCCGCCAGGGCCGCGCCCAGGCTCAGGCCCGGAACCAGGAAGGCGCCGGCCTGCAGGACCAGCAGGCCGATGCCCAGGCTGAACCACAGCGAGAAGGCGTCGCGGGCCTCGAACGTGCGCCGCTCCGGGGGCACGGGCGTCAGGGGCGCGTAGGTGTCGTCGAGCGGGGCCATCAATCTGGTTTAGCAGGCGCTAGAGCGCGTTAGGGTTAGGTGTACGCGGGTAACCCGCTCTAACGCGCTCTAAATGTAAGAATTGGGGCACGGAAAAGCCCCGCGCCTTGCGACGCGGGGCTTTCGATAGATCGTCAGTACGCGCTGATAATCAGGCGATCTTTTCGACCTGGTTGTATTCCAGCTCCACCGGGGTGGCGCGGCCGAAGATCGAGACGGTGACGCGCAGGCGGGCCTTTTCCTCGTCGACATATTCGACCGAGCCGTTGAAGCTGGCGAACGGGCCGTCGGTGACGCGGACGTTCTCGCCCACTTCGTACAGGACCACGGCCTTGGGGGCGGCGACGCCTTCCTCGATCGTGCCGATGATGCGCTGGACTTCCTTTTCGGAGACCGGCATCGGCTTGGAGCCGCTGCCCAGGAAGCCCGTGACCTTCGGGGTGTTCTTGATCAGGTGGTAGGCCTCGTCCGAGAGGTTCATCTTCACCAGGACGTAGCCCGGGAAGAACTTGCGCTCGGCGTTGACCTTACGGCCGCGGCGGATCTCGACGACCTCTTCGGTCGGCACGAGAATCTCGGAGAAGTTCTCCTCCAGGCCCTGGTTCTTGGCCTGCTCGCGGATGCTCTCGGCCACCTTCTTCTCGAAGTTCGAGTAGGCGTGGACGATGTACCACTTGTGGTTCGGGTTGGACGCGGTTTCGGTGCTCATCGTCTCTATCTTATCCCGAGGTGGCCAGCTTCAGAAGCTGGTTGATCGCGAAGCCGATACCGCCGTCGACGGCGGTGAAGAACAGCGACGCCAACACCACCATGATGAAGACCATCACCGAGGTGATCCAGGTCTCCTTGCGGGACGTCCAGGTGATCTTGCGGGCTTCGGCGCGGACCTCGCGGGCGAACTGGGCCGGGCTGGTGCGCTTCTTGGGGGCGGCGGGAGCGGCGGCCGAGGTCGCGCCAGCGCCGGCGGGCGCCATCGCCGCTGCCGTTTTCGCGGCGCGGTTCTTCATCGCGGTCGGGCTGGATCCCGGTTTCCTGGCCATGCTCTTGAGGCTCACGACTTCCTAGAATGCGGGCCATCACGCGACCCGTCGGAAACATATAGTGGCAGGAGTGGGGGGACTCGAACCCACGACTTTCGGTTTTGGAGACCGACGCTCTACCAGCTGAGCTACACTCCTGCGGACCGACCGCCCTTTCGGGCTGACGGACACCCGGAGACAGGCAGCGCGCCGGGAGGCTTTGAAGCCTCGGCGCGCCATGTCCTGTCGCCAGAGCCGCGCCATTTAGCAGGGTCGCATGCGGCGGGCAAGCGGGGCGCAACGGTTTGACGGGTTTGGGCGCCTTCAACCCCGCGCTTCAAGGGGCGGCGA
The DNA here is from genome assembly GCF_023935105.1 of Caulobacter segnis. Taxonomy (NCBI): domain Bacteria; kingdom Pseudomonadati; phylum Pseudomonadota; class Alphaproteobacteria; order Caulobacterales; family Caulobacteraceae; genus Caulobacter; species Caulobacter sp. RL271. Next base: position 985,142 of record NZ_CP096040.1, read on the forward strand.
GGGCGCGAAAAGGGGATCGGAAGCCCTCGTTGCGGCGTTATTTCGCCATGCCCACGATCTCGTCGCCCCAACCGCAACCCTCATCGTCCGGCCGTCCGTCGAATCGGGAGGTCGAGCACGAAAACCAACGTCCCGCGCCTCGGGACGGCCAACCACCCAGGCCGGCCACCGAGCCGCGCGGCGCGGCCGACAGCACCCGTTCGCCGAAGACCCGGACCGATCCGGGCTCCGGCGAGGGGTCATGACAGGGTCCTGAGCGCGACGGACGTTTCTATCGTCACGCCCTGGACGGGATCAGCCGGCCTTTTCCTTGGCCTTGCCGGTCTTGCTGGCGTCGTTGGACGCGCTGGACGGCAAGGTCGCGCCGCACTGGATGCCCAGGTAGGACCACTTCACGTCCGTCAGCTGACGGCCGCACTGGGTGTTCTTCCCAAGATCCTTGCCCTGCAGCGACACCGCCACGCCCTTGGATAGATCCGGGGCGGGACTGGCGGTGCTGATATCATAGTAACCGCCGCCTCGGCCCTTCACGACCAGGCAATTGGTGTTCTCGACGGGCCTCACGCAGCCCGAAGCGGTGACAGGGGTGCCTTCCACGACGACTTGCTGGGCCTGCGCGACTTTCGTCTTCGCGCCGCCTTCGCTGCAGCCGGCCAAACCAAACGCTAACAGACCAGCCGCCGCGGCGGCCCCTACGAACCAAACCCGCATACGTTCCTCCGTATCGTTGGCTCCGCGAACGAAGCAAAAGGAAGTCTGCGCTTCGTTCGAGAGACCGGCAATCACATTTTTGACGTTTTCGAAAAACCGGTGCGGCTGTTTCGCGGAATAGGAAAAAGATTGTCCTTAACCGGACGACTCGCGCACGGCCTCGCGAAACTGAGCCTGGTCAAGCGCAATCCCATGCCGGTTGAGCTTGATACCTCTTCTCATCTGAACAACTGTTCGCGAACCGAGACGCCGCTTTCTGAACCTCGATGAATACTGCGACTGATCTTTCGGATCGTCGACACAAGGGGCGGCTGTCGAGGCGGCTGGCGAAGTTTTTCCAAAGCCGGCTTTAGACAACCGGCGTTGACATGGAGACGGCGCTGCTCAAATGAGACAGCCAGCCGCCTCAGGGCCGTGGTGGCGTCGAACCCGCGCCGCGCCGACCGGCGCACCCGCTCTCTCCGCGCCGTGCGCGCCAAGGATTCAAAGAGTTCAGATGACGGCCACCGCGACCGCTCCTGTCCCCGCATCGCCCCCCGTGAAGGAAGCGCCTTACTTCGTCGAGAAGGTGCTGTGGGTGAAGCACTGGACCGACCGCCTGTTCAGCTTCGCCATCACCCGCCCGGCCAGCTTCCGCTTCCGCTCGGGCGAGTTCGTGATGATCGGCCTGCCGCCCCGCGAGGACCTGGGCGAGAAGAAGCCGATCCTGCGCGCCTATTCGATCGGCTCGCCGCACTTCGCCGAGGAGCTGGAGTTCTTCTCGATCAAGGTTCCGGACGGTCCGCTGACCTCGCGCCTGCAACAGATCAAGGAAGGCGACGAGATCCTGCTGGGCAAGAAGCCGACCGGCACCCTGGTGCTGGACGCCGTCCGCCCGGGCAAGCGGCTCTTCCTGTTCGGCACCGGCACGGGCCTGGCCCCGTGGTTGTCGGTCGCCCGCGACCCCGACGCCTACAGCCGCTTCGAACGGGTCATCGTCGCCCACGGCGTGCGCGAGGTGAAGGAGCTGGCCTATCGCGACCTGTTCACTCGCGAGATCCACGACGATCCGCTGGTCGGCGACGAGGCCAAGGCCCAGCTGACCTACTATCCGACCGTGACCCGCGAGCCGTTCGAGCGCCAGGGCCGCTTCACCGACCTGATCGAGAGCGGCAAGCTGTTCGCCGATCTGGGCCTGGACCAGGTCAAGTTCGATCCCGAGCACGATCGCGCCATGCTGTGCGGCTCGATGGCCATGATCAAGGACACCGCCGCCCTGCTGGAGGCCCATGGCCTGAAGGAAGGCTCGAACGCCGAGCCGGGCGACTTCGTGATCGAGCGGGCGTTCGTCGGGTAGGCATCGCCTCCTCGAAAGCACACAAAACCTGCCTTCCTAGGCCTTGTGCCTAGGACCCATGGCCGAGCCAGGCGCGGGCGGTCTAGAAAGAGCACCGTCCGTGTGGGCGGGCTACGATCGCGCTCAATACGAGCCGGACGCTGGGTCCTAGGCACGAGGCCTAGGAAGGCGGATTCGTTTTGGGGCTAGGTGCGTGGCTAATCTTCCCAACCTCAAGAACCTCACGGTCGAAGACGCCCGCGCCCGGATCCTGGACGGCGCCGCCCGCCTGGGCGTCGAGACCGTTTCGCTGACCGACAGCCTGGGCCGCATCCTGGCCGAACCGGTCGTCGCCGACCGCCATCAGCCGCCGTTCGACGCCTCGGCCATGGACGGCTGGGCGATCCGCCGGGCCGACTATGCGCCGGGCGAGGCTTTCGCCGTCGCCGGCGAGAGCGCGGCGGGCAGGGCGTTCGGACGCGAGATCCAGGCGGGCGAGGCCGTGCGCATCTTCACCGGCGCCCCGGTTCCGGCCGGCGCCGATCTGGTCGTTATTCAGGAAGAGGCCGTCCGCGAGGGCGATACGGTGCGCTTCGAGGCCGGTCAGGATCCCAAGTCCAACATCCGAGCCGCCGGCGGCGACTTCCAGGCGGGCGACGTCCTGCTGGAGGCCGGCCTCGTCATCGATCCCTGGCGGCTGTGCCTGGTCGCCTCGGCCGGCCTGGCCCGCGTCCCGGTCGCCCGTCGGCCGCGCGTGGCGATCCTGGCCACCGGCGATGAGCTGGTCCCGCCAGGTCGCGCGCCACGTCCCGACCAGATCTATGAGAGCGGCTCGTTCAGCCTGGCGGCCCTGATCGGCGCCTGGGGCGGCGAGGCCGTCCGGCTGACCGCCCAGGCCGACGACGCACGGGCGATCGCGGCGGCGGTGGCGCCGGTGGAGGCCGACCTGATCGTCACCATCGGCGGCGCCTCGGTCGGCGACCACGACCTGGTCAAGCCGGCTCTGAAGACGCTGGGCCTGGAGCTCGCCGTCGAGACGATCGCCGTGCGTCCCGGCAAGCCGACCTGGTTCGGCCGTCTAGACGCCCCCAAAGGTCAGGATGACCGCAGGGTTCTGGGCCTGCCCGGCAATCCGGCTTCGGCGCTGGTCTGCGCCGAGCTGTTCCTGCGCCCGTTGCTGGCGGCCCTGGCCGGCGGCGATCCCGAGGTCCGTATGGTCCCCGCGCGACTGGCCGCGCCGCTGCCCGCCGGCGGCCCGCGCGAGCACTGGATGCGCGCGGCGCTGTCGGTCGATTCCGAGGGCCGGACCGTCGCCACGGCCTTTCCCGATCAGGATTCTTCCCTGGTCGGGGTGTTCGCGCGGGCCGACGCCCTGCTGCGCCGACGGGCCGGCGCGCCGGCCATTTCGGCGAACGACGTCATCGAGGTTCTGCCCCTTCGCCGCGGCTGAAACCGCGACGGCGACGAATTGGCGTGCTACTTCGGGTCCGACTCTCGTCCGGGCGCACCCCGGCCTTCAGGCTCAAGAGGTTTGTTTCATGGGGCATGCAGGCAAGATCGCGACACACGTCCTGCTGGCCTTCCTGGCCCTGCTGCTGGGCCGCTACCTCGTCATCGACATGCCCTTCACGCCGGATACGCTCCTGCAGGCGGGCTACTACGCCCTGGCCGCGCTGCTGGTCGAGCTGGCGTTCCGGGTCGAGCGCGCGCCCTGGCGCTTCGTGTCGGCCAGCGACCACCTGCGCCTGTTCCGTTCGGCGGTGCTGACCGCCGCGACCTTCATGGTCATCACCCGCTTCGCCCATCCCGGCATCGACGGCGGCCTGCGCACCGTGGCGGGCGCGGCCCTGTTCCAGGGCACCTTCCTGTCGGCCCTGCGCGTGATCCGCCGCAGCCTGCATGAACGCCAGCTGCTGGAGTCGGTCCTGCGCCTCGGGCCGGCGTCGATGCACCCGGCCTTGCCGCGCCTGCTGATCGTCGGCTCGGCGACCGAGGCCGAGGCCTTCCTGCGCGCCCCGGCCGGCCTGGGCGAGCGTTACGCCCCGATCGGCGTCGTCTCCCCGCTGGACCGCGAGACCGGCGACGAACTGCGCGGGGTCTGCGTGCTGGGCGCGATCGCCGATTTCGACCGCGTGCTGGCCCGCCTGCGCGACAGCGGCCTGCCGCCGTCGGCCATCCTGTTTCTGACCGACAGCGCCATGAGCACCTTCGGCGCCGAGCGCCTGGGCCGGCTGAAGACCGAGGGCGTACGCCTCCTGCGCCGCCATGGCGTGGTCGAGATGGGCGTGGCGGCGGCCAATGCCGGTCCGGTCCTGCGCGAAATCAGCCTGGAGGAACTGCTGAGCCGTCCGCCCGTGCGCCTGGATCCCGAGCCGGTCCGCGCCCTGGTCTCGGGCCGCCGCGTGCTAGTCACCGGGGCCGGTGGCAGCATCGGCTCGGAACTGTGCCGCCAGATCGCCGCCAGCGGCTGCGCCCAGCTGACCATGGTCGACGCCTCGGAATACAATCTGTTCCACATCGACCGCGAGATCGCCGACAGCCACCCGCTGCTGCCGCGCCGCGAGGTGCTGTGCGACGTGCGCGACACCGCCCGCGTCCACCGGGTTTTCGCCGAACAGGCGCCGGACATCGTCTTCCACGCCGCGGCGCTGAAGCACGTCACCCTGGTCGAGAACCATCCCTGCGAGGGTGTGCGCACCAACGTGCTGGGCACGCGCAACGTCGCCACGGCCGCCAAGGCCTGCGGCGCGGCGCACCTGGCCTTGATCTCGACCGACAAGGCCGTGGCCCCGACCAGCGTGATGGGCGCGGCCAAGCGCGTGGCCGAGGCCGTGGCCCGCCAGTACGGCGGTGGCGGCGACATGCGCGTCAGCATCGTGCGGTTCGGCAACGTGCTGGGCTCGGCCGGTTCGGTCGTGCCGATCTTCCAGCAGCAGATCGCCCGCGGCGGCCCGGTCACCCTGACCGACGCGGCGGTCGAGCGCTACTTCATGACCATTCCCGAGGCCGTGCAGCTGGTGCTGCGGGCCGTGGCCCTGTCGATGATCGCCTCCGAGCCCGAGGCTGGCGTCCTGACCCTGGAGATGGGCGAGCCGGTCAAGATCATCGACCTGGCCCGGCGGATGATCGAGCTGCAAGGCCTGGCGCCCGGCCGCGACATCGACATCAAGATCACCGGCCTGCGCCCCGGCGAGAAACTGACCGAGACCCTGGTCGACGTGAACGAGGTCGCCCGCCCCAAGGCCCCCGGCATCATGGAGGCCCTGCGCCTCTCGGCCGCTCCGGTCATCGAGGACGCCCGTCTCGACACCCTGGACGCCCTGGCCGCGGCCGGCGACGAGGCCGCCGTCCGCGCCCAGCTGTTCGACCTGGTCGAGGACCTGCGCCAGGTGGGCCCGTCCAAGGTGGTCAAGATCCGGGCGTCTTAGGCGAGGGCAGGTCGGGTTGCGACCCGCTTCCGCCCTTTAGGTAGCCTGCTTTCGGGCGGGGCGTTTAAGCGATCTAGACCCCTCGCTCGCGATTTGGACACAAAGCGGAAAAGAAGCAGGAGCACTCTCGGAGGCTGCAATTCCGATGAGGCGTCCGATGGCGCGACCATCAAGGTGGCCCTGTATCGCTTTTGCGACCATCGGCTTTGCCGTAGCGGCGGCATCTCCGCCCGCGCGAACCTCTGTCGTCAGTTCGGTAACTCACAAACCTGAGCGCCAGGGCCAATGCTTTTCTACCCGGATCAAGCAAGTGACCTTCCGGTTATTCGACGAGACCAAGAAGCGCCCTGTTCCTGGCACCGGCAGCAAGATCTACTTCGCCGACGGGCATGAGAACGTCGAATACAATCAGGTCGCAGAGATGGATGCATCTCGGTCCGGCGATCCTGTGCAGTTGTGTGTGCACCTGCTGCCGGCGGGGCCGCCGAGTTGCCCGGCCGACGATACGCGTGGGATCGTCTACTGGGTGAAGAACCTGCGGACCGGTAAATCCTGGGAAAGCTCCGACGCTCCGCATAACTGCGGCGGCGCTTAACAAGGTCTGCCAGTCGGTGATTGGAGGGGCAGAGCTTTCCACTCATGTCGGATGTTCGAATGGTCCGCTGGGCGATGGGGCGTTCAAAAGCTAAGTTGGCACCATGACTTGGCGCCACCTGACAACCCGCGATCCTATTCGCCTAAAGAGCGCCGACGACGCTCCTTGTTGGCTTCCGGCGACTAGAGAGATCGATGCTCGTGTCGTGGTAATTTTGGGCGAAGAAGACGATGCGCCCATCGTAGTCCAATTGCATACGCCGTCCATTGTCGGGCTCGACGAAGCCATTGGTCTCCACCTCACGCTCGTTGAAGCCGGAGCGCAATGGCAGGACGCCGGTGTCGTAGAAGTAAGGCGGTTTCAGTTCCCTCTGGGCTCCCCATCATTGCGCGAAGGAACCGTAAGCTCTTTTGTCGAAGGGCAACTGACCTACGAGCGGTGGCCATTCGATCTTGCTGAGGTCTTTGCTGAAGCCGACGGCGGCGGCGGTTCAAGAATGATCAGCAGCGTCGAGTTATCCCAGCTCGTCGATTACGCCAGGACGCACGACGCGGCAGTGACGTCCGTCGAGGCCTACGAATTGAGGGGCGCTTTAGAAATTCCCCGGGTCGACCTTAGTATCTACGGCCTTGATGGAAACGACGAGGGATTGTCGGACACTCAGCGCATCGACTTGGCCGCAGGATATGTGAGCGAGATGCTGGCTCTGGCCGAGAAGACGGGTCACCGCTTCGGCTATCGAGTTTGGGTATGGCCGAACGCTGACCGCTAACGTCTACAATCCACCCATCTCCGCCCCAACCAAATCCCGCGCCTCGGGCCACACCCCGGCCACCGCCCCTAGACTCCGTTCCCCCCGCCTGCTACACGCCCCGCCTCGCTCCCGGACCCTGGTCCTGGGGCGCGCTTGTCGTTTGGGCCTCGGCTCCGGCGGCTTGATCAAATCCGTGGAAGGGCCGCCAAGCCCGCACCACGGCTCACCAGCGAGGGCTTCGGCCTTCACGAGAGGACACTATGGCTAAGAAGATCCTGGGCTACATCAAGCTCCAGGTGAAGGCTGGCTCGGCCACGCCTTCGCCCCCCATCGGCCCGGCTCTGGGTCAGCGCGGCGTCAACATCATGGGCTTCTGCAAGGAGTTCAACGCGCGCACCGAGAACGTCGAAAAGGGCACCCCCCTGCCGACCGTCATCACGGTCTATCAGGACAAGTCGTTCACCTTCGTCACCAAGACGCCCCCGGCGACGCACTTCCTGAAGCAGATCACCGGCCTGAAGTCGGGCGCCAAGCTGACCGGTCGCGAGACCGTCGGCGAGGTCACCCGCACCCAGCTGCGCGAGATCGCCGAAAAGAAGATGAAGGACCTGAACGCCAACGACATCGAGGCCGCGGCCAAGATCATCGAAGGCTCCGCCAAGGCCATGGGCCTGAAGATCGTGGAGGCCTAATCCAATGGCTACGCAACCCAAGCGCATCAAGGCCTGGACCGGCGACCGCGACGCGGCCCACTCGGTCGAAGCCGCCATCAAGCTGGTCAAGGAAAACGCCAAGGCCAAGTTCGACGAGACCATCGAGATCTCGGTGAACCTGGGCGTCGACCCGCGTCACGCCGACCAACAGGTCCGTGGCGTCGTCAACCTGCCGTCGGGCACCGGCCGTGACGTCCGCGTCGCCGTGTTCGCCAAGGACGCCAAGGCGGCCGAAGCGACCGCCGCGGGCGCCGAGCACGTCGGCGCCGACGACCTGTACGAAAAGATCGCCGGCGGCTTCATGGACTTCGATCGCGTCATCGCGACCCCGGACATGATGGCCCTGGTCGGTCGCCTCGGTAAGGTGCTGGGCCCGCGCGGCCTGATGCCGAACCCGAAGGTCGGCACCGTGACCCCGAACGTCGGTCAGGCCGTCAAGGACGCCAAGGGCGGCGCCGTGGAGTTCCGCGTCGAAAAGGCCGGTATCGTTCACGCCGGCATCGGCAAGGCCTCGTTCACCGAGGAAGCCCTGCTGGTCAACGTCAAGGCTCTGATCGAAGCCCTGAACCGCGCGAAGCCGTCGGGCGCCAAGGGCGTCTTCGTGAAGCGCGTTGGTCTGTCGTCGACGATGGGCCCGGGCTTCAAGGTCGACATCACCTCGATCAACGGCTGATTTCAGCCGCTTGAAGCGACGAAATGAGAAGGGCGGGGCCTTGCGGCTCCGCCCTTTTTCTTTGATCCAAGGGCGATGAGCCAAGACGACCAGATCCTCGATGTCGCCGTGATCGGCGGCGGGCCGGCCGGGCTGATGGCGGCCGAGACGATCGCCCGAAGCTTCGGAAATGGGGCCGGCAAGTCCGTGGCCGTGTTCGAGAAGATGCCGACCTTCGGGCGCAAGTTCCTGATGGCCGGACGCGGCGGGCTCAATCTCACCCACGCCGAGGATTTCGACCTGTTCGTGGACCGCTACGGCGCGCGCGCCGAGACGCTGGCGCCGATGCTGGAGGCGTTCGCCCCCGCGGACCTAGTCGCCTGGGCCCAGGACCTGGGCCAGCCGACCTTCGTCGGGGCCAGCGGCCGAGTGTTTCCCAAGGCGATGAAGGCCTCGCCGCTGCTGCGGGCCTGGCTGGCGCGGCTGGAGGGGCTGGGCGTCCAACTGCGGACGCGGGCCGAGTGGACCGGCTGGAGCGCCGACGGCGGTCTCCTGATCAACGGTGAGGTCGTGCGCGCCCGGACGGTGGTCCTGGCCCTGGGTGGGGCCAGCTGGCCCCGGCTCGGCTCGGACGCGGCCTGGGTCGGGGCGCTCGAAGGGCAAGGCTGCGCCGTCGCCCCGTTCCGCGCCGCCAACTGCGGCTTCGACGTCGCCTGGAGCACCGTGTTCCGCGAGCGCTTCGCCGGCGAGCCGCTGAAGAACATCGGCCTACGCCATGGCGAGAAGGGCGCGCGCGGCGACGCCATGGTCGCCGGCTATGGCCTGGAGGGCGGGGCGGTCTACGCCCTGGCCGCTCCGCTGCGCGACGCCATCGAGGCTGACGGCCGGGCGGTTCTGACCATCGACCTGCGCCCCGACATCCCGGTCGAGACCCTGGAGCGCCGGCTGCACGCGCCGCGCGGCGGCCAGAGCCTGGCCAATTTCCTGCGCAAGGCGGTCAAGCTGTCGCCGGTCGAGGTCAACCTGCTGCGCGAGGCCCACGGCCTGGATCTGCCCGTCGCGCCCGCGGCCCTGGCGGCCGCGATCAAGGCCGCGCCCATCGTGCTGACCGATGTCCAGCCCCTGGACCGCGCCATTTCGGCCGCCGGCGGCGCCCGGTTCGAGAGCCTTGACGGCCTGGCGCTGAAGGACCGCCCGGAGGTGATCCTGGCCGGCGAGATGCTGGACTGGGAGGCCCCGACCGGCGGCTATCTGCTGCAGGCCTGCTTCGCCAGCGGCGTGGCGGCCGGGAAGCAGGCGCTGGCGCGGCTGGGTTAGGGCTTCATCGCCGCGCGGATCCTCGCGGCCATCGCCTCCAGGTCTTTCGGATCGGCGGGCGCGTTCTCGACCAGATAGGCCGGCTTGCCGGCGACGCGCGGGATCACGTGGACGTGCAGGTGCGGCACGCTCTGGCCGATCCCGTTGTTCTGGATCAGCATGAAGCCCTCCAGGCCCAGGGCGTCGACCTCGGCCTGGCCGACCTTCTGGGCGACCGCCATGACCTTGGCGAGGTCCTCGGGATCGATCTCCAGCAGGGTGCGGGCCTTGGAGGTCTTGGAGATCACCAGCACGTGGCCGGGCTCCATCGGCGCGCGGTCCATGAAGGCCAGGACGTCGGCGTCCTCGTAGACCTTGTAGGCGGGCAGCTCGCCGCGAATGATCCGGGCGAAGACGTTGTTGTCGTCATAGGCGGCCCGCAGCGGGATCCGCGTTCCGACCGTCGCCGCGCTCTGGGGATCGAACCGGGCCAGCCAGCGGATCACCTCGCTCTCCAGCGCGATGCGGGCGTCCGAGAAGCTGTGGTCGGTGGCCAGATAGGTCTCGGTCAGGTCCTTGGCGCCGGCCGCGCGGGCGGCGGCGGCCAACTTGCGCGTGGTGGGCGCGCCGGCGAACTCGGCGCCGATCATCAGCACCGGACGATCGGCGATGCGGGCGGAGAGCCGCTCAAGGTCCAGCTTGGCGGCGTCGCGCTCGATCTCGGCCACCAGGGCCTCGGGCGTCGTGGCCAAGGGCGCGGTGTCTGGGCGCATGCCCTCGATGGCGGTCTTGCGGGTCTGGTCGCTGGTGACGCCGGCCTTTTCCTTGCCGATGTCCCAGGAGTCGATCAGCACGGTCCCGGCCACGTCCCGCCGCGCGGTCGAGGCGCTGGCGGCCATGAAGCCGCCCATGCTGTGGCCCGCGACGACGATGCGCTTGGGGTCGATGTGGTACTTGGCGATGTTGGCGGGATCGGTCAGCCAGGCCACCGCCGCCTCGCCGTCGGCGCGGGCGTTCTCGAAGCTGAACCTGCCCTGGCTGCCCCACGAGCCGCGATAGTTGATCCGCATGGCGTTCCAGCCGGCGCGCCGCACCGCCTGCAGCAGGTCGATATTGGTCTCGTTGCCGGGGAAGCCGTGCAGGAACAGCAGGGTCGGATGCGGCTGCTCGCCCGAGGCCGTGTACAGGATGGCGTTGATCTTCGAGCCGGCGACGTCGACCTGGAAGGCCGCCATGTCGGCCGGGTGCTCCTTGTCGCGCGCGGGATCGGCGACCACGGCGCGCGGCGTCGGCGCGACCTTGGGCTCGGCCAGGACGGGCGCGGCGACCAGCGCCCCCAGGAGCAGGGCGCACGCCCCGGCGATCAGCTTGCGAGTCATGGACGTCCCGTCTCCCATCCAACCGGCTCCTGCCAGTTCTCGGTCGGGGACGCTGCTATCTCCTGGCTCAAACGGCAAGGGAGGACGGCATGGCTTCGATCCACAAGGACATCCTGATCGACGCGAGTCCGGAGACGGTCTGGGACGCCGTGCGCGACGTCGGCGCGATCCACGAGCGGCTATGCCCGGGCTTCGTCGTCGATACCGAGATGGTCGACGACGGCGCGGCCCGCATGGTCACCTTCGGCAACGGCATGGTGGTCAAGGAAGTGATCGTCGACCTCGACGACGCCCGCCGCCGCCTGGTCTGGAGCGTTCGGAGCGAACGCCTCGCGCACCACAACGGCGTCATGCGCGTCGAGGACGCCGGCGAGGGCCGTTCGCGGGCCGTCTGGACCGCCGACGTCCTGCCGCACGCGGCGGCCGAAAGCGTGGGGCCGATGATGGAGATGGGACTGGCGGCGATGAAGGCGCGGCTGGAAGCGTGAGGGAAGGGGGCGGGTGTTGATATCCCCCCGAACTTCGTCTATACGGCGCGTCTTCTCCGACGGACTCCGGTCCGCCGAAGAACCTGTTTGAGAACAACGGGGCGTGGGGTCACCAACGCCGTAATCGAGGAAGAGCCCTTCCTCGCCGTCGGGAGACAGGGATAGAGACGCCAAGTCTTCCTGCTCGTGACCACCCCTTCTTCGCGTTGGGCCGGTCCGGGACCGGAACGCGGCCGACTTTCCTTGGAACAGGCAAATGCGACTCGCACGCGGGAGCAATTCCGCATGGGACCGCATCTGGCTGCCGGAATGGTCCGGCTGCTGTTATTGAGTAGGAGACCGCAATGGACCGCGCTCAAAAGCAGGAATCGATCGAGTCGCTGAAAAGCGTCTTCGCCGATGCCGGCGCTGTCGTCGTGACCCACTATACGGGTCTGACCGTTGCGGAAATGACCGACCTTCGTCTTCGCCTCCGCAAGGAAGGCGCCGCGATCAAGGTTGTGAAGAACACCCTGGCCCTCAAGGCTCTGGACGGCAAGCTCGGTGACAAGGGCGACAAGCTCTTCACCGGTCCGGTCGCCATCGCCTACGGCCCGGACGCTGTCTCGGCCGCGAAGATCGCGGTGCAGTTCGCCAAGGAAAACGACAAGCTCAAGGTTGTCGGTGGCGTCCTGGACCAGACCAACGTGCTGGACGAGAACGCGGTGCGCGCTCTGGCGACCCTGCCGTCGCTGGACGAACTGCGTGGCAAGCTTATCGGCCTCATCCAGGCTCCGGCGACCAAGATCGCTGGCGTCCTGCAGGCTCCGGCCGGCCAGCTGGCTCGCGTCTTCAACGCCTACGCGACCAAAGACGCCGCGTAACGGTCATCCCCGCAAATCTATCCCAATCTCTCTAAGGAACTGACACATGTCGAAGCTCGAAAAGCTGGTCGAAGAACTGTCCACCCTGTCGGTGCTGGAAGCCGCTGAACTGTCGAAGCTGCTGGAAGAAAAGTGGGGCGTCTCGGCCGCCGCTCCGGTCGCCGTCGCCGCCGCTGGTGGCGCCGCCGCCGCTCCGGCCGAAGCCGCTGAAGAGCAAACCGAGTTCACCGTCGTCCTGGTCGACGGCGGCGACAAGAAGATCAACGTGATCAAGGAAGTCCGCGGCGTCCGTCCGGACCTCGGCCTGAAGGAAGCCAAGGACCTGGTCGAAGGCGCTCCGCAGAACGTCGTCGAGAACGTCTCGAAGCAACAAGCCGAAGAGATCTCGAAGAAGCTCACGGAAGCCGGCGCCAAGATCCAAATCAAGTAATCTGGCCCCCGCTTTCGCGGGGACTGGGTTCCTTTGGAACTGCCGAGCGGCCTCGGAGGGAAACCTCCGGGGCCGTTTTCTTTGGGCTGTGAGCGCCTCGTGTCTGTGATGGGCGGGAAGCGGTCCGTGGAATCCCTCTCTCTATGAGAGATGGCTTTGGCGCGAGGGCCGCTACGGGGGAGTACCTGGGGACCGGTTTCAAGGCGGGCGGCGCCGGCGCGAACCTACCTCGCCAGGCCAGCCAATAGGCCGTCAATGTAGGCCGCGCGTCACGCCCTTCTCGGCGGCGACGCCCGCGCGCCATTCCCCCGGAGAAACGCCGGCCCAGTCCCGGAAAGCACGGTAGAAGGACGTGGCGTCCTGATAGCCGAGCAGGTAGGTGACCTCGTCGATATGGATGTCCGGGTCGGCCAGCAATTGCTGGCTGAGTTCGCGTCGCGCATCGGAAAGGAGGGCCCGGAACGTCGTGGCCTCACCGGTTATTCGTCTCTGCAGCGTGCGCTCGCTCATGCCCAGATCTCGCGCCACGTGAGCGACCTCGGGACGACCGCTGGCGAGAGACCGCTTCAGCACCGATTTCACCCGGTCGGCGATCGCGTCGCTCTCCTCGATCTCCGCGAAGGCCGCCGCCAGTCCCGGCGTCACGAGGTCCAGAAACTCCGGGCTGTGGCCAGGGAAAGGCGCGGCCAGATCGTCGAGGTGGAAGGTCATGGCGTTCCGTGAGGCTCCAAACGCCAAGGGCGCCCCGTAATAGGCCTCGAGCTCCGGCGTCACGGGCCCGGGCCGGCGGTATTCAATCCGCGCCGGCGTGATGCGCCTGCCGGCGCCCCGGCGTCCCAGCTCCAGCAGGAACATGAAGCTGAGATCGACCGAGATCGCCGGCTCGGCCTCCGTCGCGAAGGGCCACGCCTTGGTGATGGTCCACCGACCGTTCGCCGCCTCGGTCGTGAACACCTCGCAGGCGCCCATCCGTTTGAAGCGCTCGATCCTCTGGATGGCGTCCCGGAAGTCGGCGGCGTAGAGCGCGGAAATGAAGGCCGGCTGGTGGCCGGAGAGGTCGGCCGCCCGAAGCAGGCGCAGCGCCATGGCGGGGTCGTCCGCGATCGTCTCGACCGCCTTCCAGATCGCGAACAGTTGCGTCGTGGAGAATGTCGCCGAGGCGTCGAGGTGCAGGCTCGACGGCAGCCCCGCCAAGCGCAGCACCTTGGGGGGCTCAAGGCCGGCGGCGCGTAGGGCGCGCCACAGCGTCGGCGGGAACCGGCCCCTGTCCACCACGGGCGAAGTCATCTGAATCGCTTCCTTTCTGCGCGTGCGCGGATGCTGGCCATCCTCGAGAGAATGGCCAGGAACGCTGGGTTTCGCTAGCGCGGGTCGACGCGCGCCTGCGACGAGGCATGGGCCCGCAACGCGGCGCAGGCGGCGGCCCAGGGGCGACCATCGTCATCCAGGGCAGAGCGCAGGTAGGCCCAGGTCATGCGCAGGACGATCTCCAGCCGATCGGGATCCTCGTCGTCGGTCTCGCGGGCGTCGTAGCCCGAAATGCCGCCCAGCCCGTGCTTGGCGCCGAGCACGGTCATCAGCGCCTCGGCGCCGGGGCTCTCGTGGAACGGGTCGGCATGCCAGGCCGGCCCGCGCACGGTGAGGTGAGCCGAGGCGTCGTCGCTGCCGATGACGACCAGGCTCCTGGTGGTCATGTGCGAAAAGTCGGGATTGAAGAAGGTGTAGTTGCTGGCCGCCATCTCGCTCAGGCTGTCGCCGCCTTTGCCAGGCGCGGTGAGAAGCACGCCGGCCTTGATGCGGGGCTCGAGCAGGTTGACGTCCTGGGCGTCCGGATCCTTCGGGTCGGTGAGCCGAGCGCCCAGCAGCATGCCGGCGGTTTGACCGCCCATGGAATGACCCACAACCGCGACCTTGCCGTGATCCAGACGTCCCTTGAAGGCCGGGGCCGCCGCCTCGATCTCGTCGAGACGGTCTAGGATCAGGCGCATGTCCTCGACGCGAGACCGCCAGAAGAGCGGTCCGCCGGCGGCGCCGGCCGGAAGCCCCGCGACCTTGGAGTTCAGATGGGTGGGCTGGATCACGACGAAGCCGCGCTCGGCATAGAAATTGACCAGCGGGCCGTAGCCATCCTTGGAGGGGATGTAGTTCGAGGGGCCGTGACCGTGTGACAGCAGCACGATGGGCAGGCCGTCGCCTTCGGCGGGGCCCGTGACGCGCAGTTCGAGCGGCAGCGGCCGCTCCGTCGTGGCCAGGGTGATCGGACTGACCGAGATCGTCGTCCGGGCCTCGTCCACCGGGATGTGACGCGCGTCTTTGATGAGGTTGTTCATGGCTGCCTGCTCCGGGATCATGCCGCGCGGCGATGAGCGCCGGCGTCGTGATGGAAGCTAAGGCGTCCGCGAAATGCTTCACTCACGGAGCGCGCCATTCAACTGGCGGAATGCGCCAAAGGACTGGCCGCGGAGCGCCACGAATAGGATTCAAACCAAGCGTCGGAAGCTGCCGCGCTCGCCTTCGGCTTGGTGTCATTGACGCCTCTTGAACTCTTTCCCGTTTCGCCCGAAGCCAAGGTCCTCGAACCACCTCGGCAGGGCTTCATGAACCGCAGAGACGTCATCCTCGCCGGCGCGGCCATGGCGGCCACCCCTGCCTTCGCCGCGCCGGGGATCGGCGGGATCCGCATGCCCGCGTCCGTCGCCGACAGCGAGTTGCGTGGCCTGTCGCCGACGGGGGGCAAGACTTACTGGGCCTCCGGCTCCAAGGGCTGGCTGATCCGGGGTCGGGACGAGCGCCAGGATCCGATGCGGATCATCGGGGCCGAGGATCTGGACTTCCGAGGGCTGCACGCCTTCGACGACCACCACGTGCTGGCGATGAGCGCGGGGCCGGGCGGCGCGTCCCAGCTGTGGCGCACCCAGGATGGCGGCAAGACGTGGAAGCGGCTGGCGGCCAACCAGGACCCCGATGGCTTCTGGGACTCGATCGCCTTCGTCGACAAGCGGCGCGGCTTCATCCTGGGCGACCCGACGCAGGGGCGCTTCACCGTGCTCTATACAGCCGACGGCGGCGAGACCTGGGCGCGGTTGCCGCCGGAGGGCGTGCCGCCGGCCGCCGAGGGGAGGGGGCGTTCGCCGCCAGCAACGGCTGCGTCGCCATCGGCCGCCATGGCCAGGTGGCGTTCTGCACCGGCGGGGCGGGCGTGGCGCGGGTCTATCTGTCGCGCGGCGGCGGCGGGGTCTTCGTGGCGATGGACACGCCGATCCTCGCCGACGCGCCCTCGCGCGGGGCTTTCGCCATCGCTTTTGGACAGCGCGGCGAGCTGTGGGTCTGCGGCGGCGACTACAAGAACCCCAGGGGCGAGGGCGTGAACCTGGCCTGGCTGGCGCCGGGCAGCCTGGCCTTCCAGCCGGTGGCCGCCCCGGCGGGCTATCTGTCGGGGATCTCGGTCGAGGGCGAGACGGTGATGGCCACGGGCCTGGCCGGCACGATCCTGGCCCGCGATGGCCGCCACTTCGAGCGGGTCTCGGCCGCGCCGATGAACAGCGTGCGCCTGACGTCGGAAAAGTCCGGCGTGCTGTGCGGCCCGATGGGATCGATCGGCCTCTGGCGGGCGTGATGGTTCGGTGTGGTGGAACGCTTCGTCCCGCCCCACGTTCACCCCGCATGCTCAAGCTCGCTGGTGTCCTGCTCGCCCTCATGATCCTGTTCGGGATCCTCGGCTTCGTCGTCAACGTGGCCGGCGCGATCACCAAGGTGGCGTTCTTCGTCTGTCTGATCGCCCTGGGCGTCTCGCTGGCGATGAAGGCGTTGAAGAAAACGCCATAGCGTCCGGGCGACGCCTTCGCGGCGGATGACGGCGGGCCGAAGGCCCGGCCGGCCGCCTGTTTACGTCGCCTGACGAATCCCCCTTTTCTTCCGCCTTCGCATCCCCTATATCCCCGCGTTCACGATTACATCGGCGGAGCGCTCGCGCGCGTCCGTATTACGCCCCGAGGCGCGATCAGCCGCCCTCCGATCAGCGCGAAGGGGCGCCCGTCAGGCTTCCGATCCCGGTCGCCCGACAGGGGAATTCCAGCGTCCGCAGCTTCCCGAACAGGGAAGCAGCGAGGGTGGACGCTAAGGACATTCGAATTTCACACGCGGAGTCCGTCCGCGTTCAGGGAAACAACATGGCGCAATCCTTCACCGGCAAGAAGCGGATCCGGAAGTCGTTCGGCCGCATCCCCGAAGCTGTGCAGATGCCGAACCTCATCGAGGTTCAGCGCTCGTCGTACGAGCAGTTCCTCCAGCGCGAGGTCCGTCCGGGCCAGCGCCGCGACGAGGGCGTCGAGGCGGTCTTCAAGTCGGTGTTCCCGATCAAGGACTTCAACGAGCGCGCCGTGCTCGAATACGTCTCGTACGAATTCGAAGAGCCCAAGTACGACGTCGAGGAATGCATCCAGCGCGACATGACCTTCGCCGCGCCGCTGAAGGTCAAGCTGCGCCTGATCGTCTTTGAAACCGAAGAAGAGACCGGGGCTCGATCCGTCAAGGACATCAAGGAGCAGGACGTCTACATGGGCGACATCCCGCTCATGACGGACAAGGGCACCTTCATCGTCAACGGCACCGAGCGCGTCATCGTCTCGCAGATGCACCGCTCGCCGGGCGTGTTCTTCGACCACGACAAGGGCAAGACCCACGCTTCGGGCAAGCTGCTGTTCGCCGCCCGCGTGATCCCGTACCGCGGCTCGTGGCTGGACTTCGAGTTCGACGCCAAGGACATCGTCTATGTCCGCATCGACCGTCGCCGCAAGCTGCCGGCCACGACTTTCCTCTATGCCCTGGGCATGGACGGCGAAGAGATCCTGACCACGTTCTACGACGTCGTCCCGTTCGAAAAGCGCGCGGGTGGCTGGGCCACCCCGTACAAGCCCGAGCGCTGGCGCGGCGTGAAGCCGGAGTTCCCGCTGGTCGACGCCGACACGGGTGAGGAAGTCGCTCCGGCTGGCACCAAGATCACCGCCCGCCAGGCCAAGAAGTTCGCCGACGCGGGTCTGAAGACCCTGCTGCTGGCCCCGGAAGCCCTGACCGGCCGCTACCTGGCCCGTGACGCCGTCAACTTCTCGACCGGCGAGATCTATTCGGAAGCAGGCGACGAGCTGGACGTTCCGGCGATCCAGGCCCTGGCCGACCAAGGCTTCGACACCATCGACGTGCTGGACATCGACCACGTCACGGTCGGCGCCTACATGCGCAACACCCTGCGCGTGGACAAGAACGCCGTCCGCGAGGACGCGCTGTTCGACATCTATCGCGTCATGCGTCCGGGCGAGCCGCCGACCGTCGAAGCCGCCGAAGCGATGTTCAAGTCGCTGTTCTTCGACGCCGAGCGCTACGACCTGTCGTCGGTGGGCCGCGTGAAGATGAACATGCGCCTGGAGCAGGACGTGTCGGACGAAGTCCGCATCCTGCGCAAGGACGACGTCCTGGCCGTGCTGAAGGTCCTGGTGGGCCTGCGCGACGGTCGCGGCGAAATCGACGACATCGACAACCTGGGCAACCGTCGCGTCCGCTCGGTCGGTGAGCTGCTGGAAAACCAGTACCGCGTCGGCCTGCTGCGCATGGAACGCGCCATCAAGGAACGCATGTCGTCCGTCGACATCGACACCGTGATGCCGCACGACCTGATCAACGCCAAGCCGGCCGCCGCCGCTGTTCGTGAATTCTTCGGCTCCTCGCAGCTGTCGCAGTTCATGGACCAGACGAACCCGCTGTCGGAAATCACCCACAAGCGTCGTCTCTCGGCCCTCGGCCCGGGCGGTCTGACCCGCGAGCGCGCCGGCTTCGAAGTCCGCGACGTTCACCCGACCCACTACGGCCGGATCTGCCCGATTGAAACGCCGGAAGGCCCGAACATCGGTCTGATCAACTCGCTGGCCACCCACGCGCGCGTCAACAAGTACGGCTTCATCGAGAGCCCGTACCGTCGCGTGAAGGACGGCAAGCCGCAGGACGAAGTCGTCTACATGTCGGCTATGGAGGAATCCAAGCACGTCATCGCGCAATCGAACATCTCGGTGGCGCAAGGCGAGATCGTCGACGACCTGGTCCCGGGCCGCATCAACGGCGAACCGACCCTCCTGCAAAAGGAGACGGTGGACCTGATGGACGTGTCGCCGCGCCAAGTCGTGTCGGTGGCCGCCGCCCTGATCCCGTTCCTCGAAAACGATGACGCCAACCGCGCGCTCATGGGTTCGAACATGCAACGTCAGGCCGTGCCGCTGGTGCAGTCGGACGCCCCGCTGGTCGGCACCGGCATGGAAGCCGTCGTCGCCCGTGACTCGGGCGCCGTCGTCATCGCCAAGCGCACCGGCGTCGTGGAGCAGATCGACGGTACGCGTATCGTCATCCGCGCCACCGAGGAAACCGACGCGGCCCGCTCGGGCGTCGACATCTACCGCATGTCGAAGTTCCAGCGCTCGAACCAGTCGACCTGCATCAACCAGCGTCCGCTGGTGAAGGTGGGCGACAAGATCAGCGCCGGCGACATCATCGCCGACGGTCCGTCGACCGAGCTGGGCGAACTGGCCCTGGGCCGCAACGCGCTCGTCGCGTTCATGCCCTGGAACGGCTACAACTTCGAAGACTCGATCCTGATTTCCGAACGCATCGTCCGTGACGACGTCTTCACCTCGATCCACATCGAGGAATTCGAAGTCATGGCCCGCGATACGAAGCTGGGTCCGGAAGAAATCACCCGCGACATCCCGAACGTCGGCGAGGAAGCCCTGCGCAACCTCGACGAAGCCGGCATCGTGGCGATCGGCGCCGAAGTCCAGCCGGGCGACATCCTGGTCGGCAAGGTCACGCCGAAGGGCGAAAGCCCGATGACGCCGGAAGAAAAGCTGCTGCGCGCCATCTTCGGTGAAAAGGCCTCGGACGTCCGCGACACCAGCCTGCGCCTGCCCCCGGGCGTCGCCGGCACGATCGTCGACGTGCGCGTCTTCAACCGCCACGGCGTCGACAAGGACGAACGCGCCCTGGCCATCGAACGCGCCGAGATCGACCGCCTGGGCAAAGACCGCGACGACGAGTTCGCGATCCTGAACCGCAACATCTCGGGCCGCCTGAAGGAACTGCTGATCGGCAAGGTTGCGCTGTCGGGCCCGAAGGGTCTGTCGCGCGGCGAGATCACCGCCGACGGCCTGTCGCAGGTCGCCTCGGGCCTGTGGTGGCAGATCGCCCTGGAAGACGAAAAGGCGATGGGCGAACTGGAAAGCCTGCGCCGCCTGTTCGACGAGAACCGCAAGCGCCTCGACCGTCGTTTCGAAGACAAGGTCGACAAGCTGCAGCGCGGCGACGAACTGCCTCCGGGCGTCATGAAGATGGTCAAGGTCTTCGTGGCCGTGAAGCGCAAGCTGCAGCCGGGCGACAAGATGGCCGGCCGTCACGGCAACAAGGGCGTCATCTCGCGCATCCTGCCGATCGAGGACATGCCGTTCCTCGCCGACGGGACGCACGTCGACGTCGTTCTGAACCCGCTGGGCGTGCCTTCGCGCATGAACGTCGGTCAGATCTTCGAGACCCACCTGGGCTGGGCCTGCGCCAACCTTGGCAAGCAGATCACCAACCTGCTGGAAGACTGGCAGCACGGCGGTCAGAAGCAGGCCCTGATCGATCGCCTGCGTGACGTCTACGGTCCGGACGAAGAACTGCCGGAGTCGGAAGAAGAGCTGGTCGAGCTGGCCCGCAACCTCGGCAAGGGCGTTCCGATCGCCACCCCGGTGTTCGACGGCGCGCGCATGGACGACATCGAGGACCACCTCGAAATGGCCGGCGTGAACCGCTCGGGTCAGTCGATCCTGTTCGACGGTCTGACCGGCGAGCAGTTCAAGCGCCCGGTCACGGTCGGCTACATCTACATGCTGAAGCTGCACCACCTGGTCGACGACAAGATCCACGCCCGTTCGATCGGTCCGTACTCGCTGGTCACCCAGCAGCCGCTGGGCGGCAAGGCCCAGTTCGGCGGTCAGCGCTTCGGGGAAATGGAAGTGTGGGCTCTGGAAGCCTACGGCGCGGCCTACACCCTGCAGGAAATGCTGACGGTGAAGTCCGACGACGTGGCCGGCCGGACCAAGGTCTACGAGTCGATCGTCCGCGGCGACGACACGTTCGAAGCCGGTATCCCGGAAAGCTTCAACGTGCTGGTCAAGGAAATGCGCTCGCTCGGCCTGAACGTCGAGCTGGAGAACAGCTGATCCGGATCTCCCTCCTCCGCCCCCTCTTTCTGAAGAAGAAAGTCGGCGGGGGAGGGGCCTCCCCTTCAGCCCATTCTCCACTTTGAATTTTCGCGGGTGATCCCGCAGAAGGAACCAAGATGAACCAGGAAGTCCTGAACATCTTCAATCCGGTCCAGGCCGCTCCGACCTTCGACCAGATCCGCATCTCGCTGGCCTCGCCGGAAAAGATCCGCTCGTGGTCGTTCGGCGAGATCAAGAAGCCGGAAACCATCAACTACCGTACGTTCAAGCCCGAGCGTGACGGCCTGTTCTGCGCCCGTATCTTTGGCCCGACCAAGGACTACGAATGCCTGTGCGGCAAGTATAAGCGCATGAAGTACAAGGGCATCATCTGCGAGAAGTGCGGCGTCGAAGTCACCCTGGCCCGCGTCCGTCGCGAGCGCATGGGCCACATCGAACTGGCCTCGCCGGTCGCCCACATCTGGTTCCTGAAGTCGCTGCCGTCGCGCATCGCCATGATGCTCGACATGCCGCTGAAGGACATCGAGCGCGTCCTGTACTTCGAGTACTACATCGTCACCGAGCCAGGCCTGACGCCTCTGAAGCAGCACCAGCTGCTGTCGGAAGACGACTACATGCGCGCCCAGGAAGAGTACGGCGACGACAGCTTCACCGCCGAGATCGGCGCCGAGGCCATCCAGAACCTGCTCAAGGCCATCGACCTCGAAAAAGAGGCCGAGCGTCTGCGCGAGGAACTGTCCGGCACCGTCTCGGACATGAAGCAGAAGAAGTTCAGCAAGCGCCTGAAGATCCTGGAAGCCTTCCAGGAGTCGGGCAACCGTCCCGAGTGGATGGTGCTGACGGTCGTTCCGGTCATCCCGCCGGAACTGCGTCCGCTGGTGCCGCTGGACGGCGGCCGCTTCGCGACCTCGGACCTCAACGACCTGTATCGCCGGGTCATCAACCGTAACAACCGCCTGAAGCGCCTGATCGAGCTGCGCGCGCCCGACATCATCATCCGCAACGAAAAGCGGATGCTGCAGGAGTCGGTCGACGCCCTGTTCGACAACGGTCGTCGCGGTCGCGTGATCACGGGCGCCAACAAGCGTCCGCTGAAGTCGCTGGCCGACATGCTGAAGGGCAAGCAAGGCCGCTTCCGTCAGAACCTGCTGGGCAAGCGCGTCGACTATTCGGGCCGTTCGGTCATCGTGGTCGGTCCCGAGCTGAAGCTGCACGAGTGCGGCCTGCCCAAGAAGATGGCGCTGGAGCTGTTCAAGCCGTTCATCTACGCGCGCCTGGACGCCAAGGGCCTGTCGGGCACCGTCAAGCAGTCCAAGCGCATGGTCGAGCGCGAGCAGCCGCAGGTGTGGGACATCCTCGAAGAGGTGATCCGCGAGCACCCGGTGCTGCTGAACCGCGCCCCGACCCTGCACCGTCTGGGCATTCAGGCGTTCGAGCCGAAGCTGATCGAGGGCAAGGCCATCCAGCTGCACCCGCTGGTCTGCGCCGCGTTCAACGCCGACTTCGACGGCGACCAGATGGCCGTGCACGTCCCGCTGAGCCTGGAAGCTCAGCTGGAAGCGCGCGTCCTGATGATGTCGACCAACAACATCCTGTCGCCCGCCAACGGTCGCCCGATCATCGTGCCGTCGCAGGACATCGTCCTGGGTCTGTACTACCTGTCGGTCGCCCGCGAGGGTGAGCCGGGCGAAGGCAAGATCTTCGCCGACCTGGGTGAAATCGAAGCCGCCATGGACGCCGGCGTCGTCTCGCTGCACGCCAAGATCAAGGCGCGCCACACCGAGATGAATTCGGAAGGCG
Organism: Caulobacter segnis; assembly: GCF_023935105.1. Taxonomy (NCBI): domain Bacteria; kingdom Pseudomonadati; phylum Pseudomonadota; class Alphaproteobacteria; order Caulobacterales; family Caulobacteraceae; genus Caulobacter; species Caulobacter sp. RL271. The sequence goes on from NZ_CP096040.1 coordinate 1,007,809, forward strand.
TTCTGGTCCGCAAGGTGATCGACACCACGCCGGGCCGCATGAAGATCGCCGCCCTGCTGCCGCAGCACCCCCAGATCGGCCACCGCCTGATCGAAAAGGCGCTGACCAAGAAGGAAATCGGCAACCTGATCGACATCGTCTACCGCCACTGCGGTCAGAAGGCGACGGTCATCTTCGCCGACAAGGTCATGGGTCTGGGCTTCAAGGAAGCCGCCAAGGCGGGCATCTCGTTCGGCAAGGACGACATCATCATCCCGGTCCGCAAGACCGCGATCGTGGAAGAGACCCGCAAGCTGGCCGAGGAGTACGAGCAACAGTACGCCGACGGCCTGATCACCAAGGGTGAGAAGTACAACAAGGTCGTTGACGCCTGGGCCAAGGCCACCGACCGCGTCGCCGACGAGATGATGGCCGAGCTTCAGACGAAGCATAAGGACGAGAACGGCCGCGAGAAGGAAATCAACGCCATCTACATGATGGCCCACTCCGGCGCCCGCGGTTCGCAAGCCCAGATGAAGCAGCTGGGCGGCATGCGCGGCCTGATGGCCAAGCCGTCCGGTGAAATCATCGAGACCCCGATCGTTTCGAACTTCAAGGAAGGCCTGACCGTTCAGGAGTACTTCAACTCGACCCACGGCGCTCGTAAGGGCCTCGCGGACACCGCGCTGAAGACCGCCAACTCGGGCTACCTGACCCGTCGTCTGGTCGACGTCGCGCAGGACTGCATCATCGTCGAGGAAGACTGCGGCACCACCCGGGGCATCACCCTGCGCGCCGTGGTCGAAGGCGGCGACGTGCTGGTCTCGCTGGGCACGCGCGTCCTGGGCCGCTTCACGGCCGAGGACGTCAAGGATCCGGGCACCGGCGAGCTGGTCGTTCCGGCCGACACCTATATCGACGAGAACATCGCCGACGCCATCGAGGCGGCGGTCGTCCAGTCGGTCAAGGTCCGCTCGGTCCTGACCTGCGAAGCCAAGATCGGCGTCTGCGGCGCCTGCTACGGTCGCGACCTGGCGCGCGGCACTCCGGTGAACATCGGCGAAGCGGTCGGCGTCATCGCCGCCCAGTCGATCGGTGAGCCCGGCACGCAGCTGACCATGCGGACGTTCCACATCGGCGGCACCGCCCAGGTGGCCGAGCAGTCGTTCTTCGAGGCCTCGAACGAAGGTACGGTCCGCGTGATCGGCCCGACGGTCGTGGGCGCCGACGGCGCGCTGGTCATCATGAGCCGCAACACCTCGGTCAGCGTACTGGTCGACGGCAAGGAGCGCGAAACCTACAAGCCGCCGTACGGCGCCCGCCTGCGGGTCAAGGACGGCGACGCGGTCAAGCGCGGCCAGCGTCTCGGCGACTGGGACCCGTACACCACCCCGATCATCACCGAAGTCGGTGGTCGAATCCGCGCCGAAGACCTGGTCGACGGCCTGTCGATCCGCGAGGAAGTCGACGAAGCGACGGGTATCGCCCAGCGCGTCGTCGCCGACTGGCGTACGTCGGCCCGCGGTTCGGACCTGCGTCCGGCCATGGGCGTGCTGTCGGAAGACGGCTCGTACAAGCGCCTGTCGAACGGCGGCGAGGCTCGTTACCTTCTGTCGGCCGGCGCCATTCTCTCCGTCGCCGATGGCGACGAGGTGAAGCCGGGTGAAGTGATCGCGCGTATCCCGACCGAAGGCGCCAAGACCCGGGACATCACCGGTGGTCTGCCGCGCGTCGCCGAACTCTTCGAAGCCCGCCGTCCGAAGGACTGCGCGGTCATCGCGGAAATGGACGGCCGTGTCGAATTCGGCAAGGATTACAAGAACAAGCGCCGGATCAAGATCACGCCGGACGTCGACGCCGATGGCAACCAGCCCGAGGCGGTCGAGTTCCTGATCCCGAAGGGCAAGCACATCGCCGTCCACGACGGGGACTACATCTCCAAGGGCGAGTACATCATCGACGGCAACCCGGATCCGCACGACATCCTGCGCATCCTGGGCGTCGAGGCCCTGGCGAACTTCCTCGTCGACGAGATCCAGGAGGTCTATCGACTGCAGGGCGTGCCGATCAACGACAAGCACATCGAGACGATCGTTCGTCAGATGCTGCAGAAGGTCGAGATCCTCGAGCCCGGCGACACCGGCCTGATCAAGGGTGACCACCTCGACAAGCCGGAGTTCGACAAGGAACAGGACAAGGCGGTTGCTCGCGGCGGTCGTCCGGCTGTGACCCAGCCGGTGCTGCTGGGCATCACCAAGGCCTCGCTGCAGACCAAGAGCTTCATCTCGGCCGCGTCGTTCCAGGAAACGACCCGCGTCCTGACCGAAGCCTCGGTGCACGGCAAGACCGACACCCTGGAAGGCCTGAAGGAAAACGTCATCGTGGGTCGCCTGATCCCCGCTGGCACGGGTTCCTACCTGCGCAGCCTGCAGCGCGTCGCCGCCAAGCGCGACGAGCAGCTGGCTCAGCAGCGCGAAGAAGCGATGGAGCCGCTGCCGGCCGAGATCGCGCTCTCGGACGCCGAATAGGCGTCCGAGACACTCAAGAAAGCCGGACGCCGAATAGGCGTCCAAGACACTTAGAAAGTCGGACGCCGAATAGGCGTCCGAGACACCTAGAAAGTCGGACGCCGAATAGGCGCCGGCTTCGAGCGAAATACGGAAAGGCCCGGGAGCGATCCCGGGCCTTTTTCGTTGGCTGATAAGGCATGACCGATGTCGTCGGCGTGAAGGCGCGACGAGGTCGAAATCGACGCGCGCCCGCCCGCCATGCGTCAGATCGTCGCGATTGCTGCGCTGCACACCTTCAAAACAGCGTTATTAATCCGAGCTTTAGCTATGTGACGCGAAGGAAGCTTGATCCCGATCAATTCCTGGACCCTCCATGCGCGCGAGCATCTCCACCAAGGTCAGCCTGACCATCGCCCTGGCCTTTCTGGTCTTGACCCTCGCGGTCCTGGGGATCGTGGCCAAGAGCTCCCTGGATTTCGCCCGCCGTCAGGCGACGCAGGCGCAGGAATCCAGCATGCGGGTGGCCTGGGACGTGATCGGGCAGCGGGGCAAGAGCTTCCGCCGCGAGGGCGACCATCTGCTGGTCGGCGATCACGCCGTGAACGGCGACTTCGACGGCGTCGATCGCGTGAAAGCCCTGGTCGGCGGCACCGCCACCGTCTTCATGGGCGACAAGCGGGTCACCACCAACGTCACCAAGCCGGACGGCTCGCGCGCCGTCGGCACCAGCCTGGCCAAGGGGCCCGTCTATGACGCCGTGCTGGGCCGCGGCGAGCCCTATCGCGGCGAGGCCAAGATCCTGGGCCGCCCGTTCTTCGTCGCCTATGACCCGATCAAGGACTCCGCTGGCCAGGTGATCGGCGTGATGTATGTCGGCGTGCCGCAGGCCGACTTCTTCGCGCCCGTCTATCGCCAGCTGACCATCCTGGCCGTGGCCTGCGTGCTGCTGGGCGCGGCCGGCGCGGGGGCGTCGGTGCTGATGACCCGCCGCCAGCTGTCGCCGCTGGGCGCGATGCGCGACGCCATGAGCCGCCTGATGGGCGGCGATCTGACCGTCAGCCTGCCGTTCGCCGGCCGGGCCGACGACATCGGCCTGATGGCCGACGCCGTGCACCAGTTCCGCGACGCCGCCCTGGAGAAGAACCGCATCGCCGCCGAGGCCGCCGCCCACCGCGAGGCCTCCGAAGCTGAGCGCGACGCCGCCGGCGCCGACAGCGCCCGCCGCTCGGCCGAGCAGGCCCAGGTGGTCCGCCGCCTGGCCGAGAGCCTGCACAGCCTGTCGGCCGGCGACCTGACCGTGCGCCTGACCGAACCCTTCGCCCACGACTACGAGGGCCTGCGCGCCGACTTCAACCGCGCTGTCGAGGGCCTGGAAGGCGCCATGGCCGCCGTCGTCTCGGCCGTGTCGGGCCTGAACAGCGGGGCCGGCGGCATCGCCTCGGCCGCCGACGACCTGTCGCGCCGCAGCGAGCAGCAGGCCGCCAGCCTGGAAGAGACCGCCGCCGCCCTGGACGAGATCACCGCCACCGTCCGCAGGACGGCTGACGGCGCCAAGGAAGCTCACCGCGCCGTCGGCGACGCCCAGGCCGAGGCCGGTCGCAGCCGTGAGGTCGTCGCCTCGGCCGTCGAGGCCATCGGCGGCATCGAGGCCTCGTCCCGCCAGGTCGCCCAGATCATCGGCGTGATCGACGAGATCGCCTTCCAGACCAACCTGCTGGCCCTGAACGCCGGCGTCGAGGCCGCCCGCGCCGGGGAAGCCGGTCGTGGCTTCGCGGTCGTCGCCCAGGAAGTGCGGGCCCTGGCCCAGCGCTCGGCCGACGCGGCCAAGGAGATCAAGATCCACATCGCCGACTCCGAACGCCAGGTGGGGGCGGGCGTGTCGCTGGTCGGCGCGGCCGGCGAGACCCTGCAGCGCATCGCCGGCCAGGTCGGTGCGATCAGCAGCGTGATCACCGAGATCGCCGCCTCGGCCCAGGAGCAGGCCGCCGGCCTTTCGCAAGTCAACACCGCCGTCAACCAGATGGACCAGGGCACGCAACACACCACGGCCATGGCCAGCCGCTCGGCGTCGTCCAGCCAGTCGCTGCTGGACGAGGTGCGGGGCCTGGCCGAGCTGGTCCAGCGCTTCCGCGTCGGCGGCGGCGCGAGCCAAGGCGTGCGCCGCGCCGCCTGAAGTCTCGCGGCCCGGTCCACCTTGGGTGGGGGAGGCGCAACCACGCCTTGATCCGACAAGCGTCGCCATAGTAGACCCCGCTCATCGCGGGGGCGCGATCGCTTACGGAGTTCAGTAAGTGTTGAGTCCACTCCACCGCGTCGGCGCAGGTTCGCCGGTCGCGGCACGCTGCCGGCCGCCCAGCGTCAAATCGGCCGCCATCACCGCCCTGGCCCTGATCCTGTCGACGCCGTTCGCGGCGTACGCCGAGGACGGCGCCAAGGAACCCAGCCGAACCTTCGGCGACACGCCACTCACCGACGGCGACGACGCCGTCACCAACGACAAGACCGTCGACCTGGTCGACAGCGTCGACTTCGGCGGCGGATCCAACGGCCTGTTCAACAACGGCGTCATCACGATCGGCGCCAAGGCCACAGCGCCCGTCCAGGTTTCGCTGTTGCAGCTGGAGGCGCTGAAGAACAGCGGTCTCATCGACCTGCGCAATGGCCACGGCGGCGACGTCCTGACCTTGTCGGGCGACTATAACGGGGCGACCAAGGCGCGCCTGGGCCTGGATGTCGGACCCAGCGGCGTCGATCGTCTGGTCGTCGGGGACATCGCCAATGGCAAGACCGCCGTCGTCCTGGGCGGCCTGTCGGCCAAGACCGCCGCCCTGACCGGCGACAAGGGCCCGGTGCTGATCCAGGCCGGCGCCGGTTCGACCAAGGACGCCTTCCACGTCGAGAACGCCGAGATCGGCTTCGTCCGCTATAGCCTGGTCCAGGACACGGGGACGACGGTCACCTATCGCCTGAAGGGCGTGGCCGGCCAGCGAGCCTACGAGATGCTGAAGGTGTCCGAGGGCGTCAGCGGCGTCTGGCGTCAGTCGGCCGACGCCTGGAGCGCCCACGTGGCCAATCTGCGCGACGCCGACGGCGAGGCGGATGGCGCGGCCGTCTGGGGGCAGGCCTTCGGCGGTCGCCTGGATCGCGACGACGAGGTCACCGGCGCCGCCGGCGTGGTCTCCACCGACTACCGCCTGACCACCTATGGCGGGCAGATGGGCGCGGACCTGATCAACGCCGGCCTGGACGGCGGCCGGGTCCTGCTGGGCCTGACCGGCGGCTATGCCGACTCGCGGATGCGCTTCAGCGGCGCGGCCGGCCAGGAGGCCAAGCTGCGCGTCGTCAATCTGGGCGGCTATCTGGCCCTGACGCGCGGCGGCTATTTCCTGAACGCCCTGGCCAAGGTCGACCGCCAGTCGATCAAGGTCAGCAATGGCCCCGACGCCATCGATCTCGACTTCGACGGCACCGCCTACGGCGCCCAGGTCGAGGCCGGCAGCCGGTCCGAGGACGACGGCCTGGTCTACGAGAAGCTGCTGAGCATCACCTATGTCAGCGCGCGCCTCGACGACGTGGATGTCTTCTCGCAGCGGCTGGACTTCGACAACGCGGCCGGCTTCGTGGCCAAGGCCGGCGTGCGGGGCGCCCTGCGCAGCGACGCCCTGGGCGGGGTGTTCACCTCGTACGGGGCGGCCTTCGTCGTTCACGACTTCACGGTCAAGAACGGCCTGGATCTGGTCGGCGGCGACCAGGTCGAGCACCTGTCCCGCGACGGCGGCCGCACGTTCGGCCAGGTCACCGTCGGACTGAGCTATCAGGCCGGCGGAGCGATGCTCACCTTCGTGGAGGCCACCGGCGAGAACGGCGGCGGCCGTTCGGGCGGGACCTTGCGCCTGGGGACGCGGATCGGCTTCTAGGCGTGACGGCCGCCGGGCTCTGGTCCGGCGGCCGCGCTCTAGTTCTGCTTCTTCTGCAGCTCGAGGAACTTGCGAGCCCGGTCGGCGGAGTCCTTCTCCTTGCGGATCTGGTCGACCACGTCCTTGCGCGGCCGGCCCAGGCCGTCCTGCTCGGCGCCCAGGACGAAGGGGATCTCCTTCATCGTGCCGGGATGGTCCTTGCTGCGATGGTCGACGCCCGGGGCCATCGGGGCGTCGAGATAGTCCTTGTAGGCCTGCTGAGCCGCGCCCTGGGCCTCGAGCGCCCGGCGCTTGTCGGCGGACATGCCCGACAGGGGATCGCCTTTGGCCTTGGCGGCCCCGAAGCGCTCGTCGCACTTCTCGCGTTCACGGCGGTTGAGGCCCACGGCGTCGGCGCTGACGCAGCCCGTGCTGGTCCGCAGGGCCGTGCGCAGGTCGCCAGCGCCTTCGCCCGGCAGGGGCGCGGGGCGGGTAGCGGTTCCTGGCCGGACGATCCCGGCGGCGGGAACGGCCAGGCGCGGAACCCCGGCCGGGGCCGGCCGGGCCGGCGGGCGGATCCGGAAGGGCAGAACCGGCGAGGGCGCGCTGGCCGCCGAGGCCGGGGCGGGGCGGGGCTGTTCCGCCTGGCGAGGACGGACCAGGTCCACCGTCACCGTCGGCAGGTCGTCGGCGGTCAGGGTCTCCAGCAGCGGTGGAACGGGCAGGGCCAGCCAGGTCAGCAGGATCACGTGCAGCAGCAGCGAGCCGGCGAGAATCGTCGCCCTCCGACGGTCGCGTCCGCTGATCTTCACGCCGACGCTCACCCGTCCTCCCGCCCGCCCTTGGACCTTGCTCGTCTCTTCCCCACATGGCGAGGCGAGGTGCGCAAACAAGATGCTCCATCCCAGCGTGAGCCTGTGCAGCTTGCGGTGGCGAAAACGGGGCTGGAATTTGGGCCTTAAGGCGGCGTTAACCGACGCGGGAACAGGCGGTTGACGTTCGGCCCCTTCGCGAGTACATACCGCGCTCTTTTTCGAGGCGTGCGTTCGCGTGCGTCCTGATGAGCTTCCGTTTTTGGCGGAGAACCCGTCGGTGTGCTACCGCGCCCCGGCGAGTTTCGTGTTTATCGGGTCTCCAAGCGGAGCCTTGAACCAAGAACAACAAAGACAAGGACCTGAAGCGCTTCGGCCGAAAGGCACACGCTTCCATCAGAGCAGAGACTTAATGCCTACCATTAACCAGCTCATCCGTAAGCCGCGCTCCCCGAAGCCGGTCCGGAACAAGGTGCCGGCCCTGAAGGGCTGCCCCCAACGTCGCGGCGTTTGCACGCGCGTCTACACCACGACCCCGAAGAAGCCGAACTCGGCTCTGCGTAAGGTCGCCAAGGTCCGTCTGACCACCGGCATCGAAGCCGTGTGCTACATCCCGGGCGAAGGTCACAATCTGCAGGAGCACTCGGTGGTGCTCATCCGCGGCGGCCGCGTCAAGGATTTGCCCGGCGTCCGTTATCACATCCTGCGCGGCGTCCTCGACACCCAAGGTGTCAAGGATCGTAAGCAGCGTCGTTCGCTCTACGGCGCCAAGCGTCCGAAGTAAGGAATAGAAGAAGATGTCCCGCCGCCGTCGCGCCGAGAAACGCCAAGTCCTGCCGGATCCCAAGTTTGGGGATCTGGTTGTCACGAAGTTCATGAACTACGTGATGTACGAGGGCAAAAAAGCCGTCGCCGAAAACATCATCTATGGTGCTTTCGACATCCTGGAAAACAAGCGCAAGGACCAAGGTCCGCTTGAGACCTTCCACTCCGCCCTGGACAACGTCGCCCCGGCGATCGAAGTCCGGTCGCGCCGCGTCGGCGGCGCCACCTATCAGGTGCCGGTCGAAGTCCGTCCGGACCGTCGCCGCGCCCTGGCCATCCGTTGGCTGGTGACCGCCGCGCGCAAGCGTGGTGAGAACACCATGACCGAGAAGCTGGCCGGTGAGCTGCTCGACGCCTCGAACAACCGCGGCACCGCCGTGAAGAAGCGCGAAGACACCCACAAGATGGCTGAAGCCAACCGGGCGTTCTCGCACTACCGCTGGTAATCTTCCTTACCAGCACTCTTTCAGGCGCGGGCGGTTTGCGATAAACCGCCCGCGCCGCACGTTTAATCCCGGTCGTGTCCGTTCTGGGCCGCCCCGTTTCGCAGAGCGATCGCTATGCCCCGCACGCATAAAATCGAAGACTACCGCAACTTCGGCATCATGGCCCACATCGACGCGGGCAAGACGACGACGACCGAGCGGATCCTGTATTACACCGGTAAGTCGCACAAGATCGGCGAAGTCCACGACGGCGCCGCGACCATGGACTGGATGGAACAGGAACAAGAGCGCGGCATCACGATCACGTCGGCCGCGACCACCGCTTTCTGGCAAGAAAAGCGCCTGAACATCATCGACACCCCCGGGCACGTCGACTTCACCATCGAAGTCGAGCGCTCGCTGCGCGTCCTCGACGGCGCCGTGACGGTGCTGGACGGTAACGCCGGCGTCGAGCCGCAGACCGAAACCGTCTGGCGCCAGGCCGACAAGTACAAGGTTCCGCGGATCGTGTTCGTCAACAAGATGGACAAGATCGGCGCCGACTTCGACAAGTCGGTCGAATCGATCCGCGACCGTCTGGGCGCGAAGGCTGTTCCGATCCAATTCCCGATCGGCTCGGAATCGAGCCTGAAGGGCCTCGTGGACCTAGTCCGCATGAAGGCCGTGGTCTGGGACAACGACGGCCTGGGCGCGTCGTACAAGGACGAAGAAATTCCGGCCGACCTGATGGACAAGGCCGTGGAAGCGCGCGCCTACCTGGTCGAGAACGCCGTCGAGCTCGACGACGACGCCATGGAAGCTTACCTGGGCGGCGAAGAGCCCTCGGAAGCCACCATCAAGAAGTGCATCCGCAAGGCCGTGCTGACCGGCGCCTTCTATCCGATCCTCTGCGGCTCGGCCTTCAAGAACAAGGGCGTGCAGACGCTGCTGGACGCCGTCGTCGACTACCTGCCGTCGCCGCTGGACATCCCGCCGACCAAGGGCATCGACTTCAAGACCGAAGAAGAAGTGGTCCGCAAGGCCTCGGACGAAGAGCCGCTGTCGGTTCTGGCGTTCAAGATCATGGACGACCCCTTCGTCGGTTCGCTGACCTTCTGCCGCATCTACTCGGGCAAGCTGGAAACCGGCATGTCCCTGATGAACTCGACCCGCGACAAGCGCGAGCGCGTCGGTCGCATGCTGCTGATGCACTCGAACAACCGCGAAGACATCAAGGAAGCCTATGCCGGCGACATCGTCGCCCTGGCCGGCCTGAAGGAAACCCGCACCGGTGACACCCTGTGCGACCCGCTGAAGTCGCCGGTCATCCTGGAGCGCATGGAATTCCCGGCTCCGGTCATCGAGATCGCCGTCGAACCCAAGTCGAAGGCCGACCAGGAGAAGCTGGGCGTCGCCCTGCAGAAGCTGGCCGCCGAAGATCCGTCCTTCACCGTCTCGACCGACTTCGAGTCGGGCCAGACGATCCTGAAGGGCATGGGCGAGCTGCACCTCGACATCAAGATCGACATCCTGAAGCGCACCTACAAGGTCGAGGCCAACATCGGCGCGCCGCAGGTCGCCTATCGTGAATCGCTGGGCCGCAAGGTCGACATCGACTACACGCACAAGAAGCAGACCGGTGGTACGGGCCAGTTCGCCCGCGTCATGATCACCTTCGAGCCGGGCGAGCCGGGTTCGGGCTTCGTGTTCGAAAACTCGATCGTCGGCGGCGCGGTGCCGAAGGAATACATCCCCGGCGTCCAGAAGGGCCTGGAATCGGTCAAGGACAACGGCCTGCTGGCCGGCTTCCCGCTGATCGACTTCAAGGCGACCCTGACGGACGGCAAGTTCCACGACGTCGACTCGTCGGTCCTGGCCTTCGAAATCGCCGCTCGCGCCGCCTTCAAGGAACTGCGCGAGAAGGGCAACCCGAAGCTGCTCGAGCCGATCATGAAGGTCGAGGTCGTGACGCCGGAAGAATACCTGGGCTCGGTCATCGGCGATCTGAACAGCCGCCGTGGCATGATCCAGGGTCAAGACATGCGCGGCAACGCCACGGTGGTGAACGCCTTCGTGCCGCTGGCCAACATGTTCGGCTATGTGAACACGCTGCGGGGCATGTCCCAGGGCCGCGCCCAGTTCAGCATGGTCTACGATCACTACGAGCCGGTGCCGCAACACGTCGCCGACGAAGTGATCAAGAAGTACGCCTAACTAAGAACCCCAGAAGTCCAACCATTGAAGGCCCCGCTGGGGTCCTGGAGCTAAGAAGATGGCCAAGGAAAAGTTCGAACGCACTAAGCCGCACTGCAACATCGGCACGATTGGTCACGTTGACCATGGCAAGACGACGCTGACGGCCGCGATCACGATCACGCTGGCGAAGTCGGGCGGCGCGACCGCCAAGAACTACGCCGACATCGACGCGGCGCCGGAAGAAAAGGCCCGCGGCATCACGATCAACACCGCGCACGTCGAGTATGAGACGGCCAACCGTCACTACGCGCACGTCGACTGCCCCGGCCACGCCGACTACGTGAAGAACATGATCACGGGCGCGGCCCAGATGGACGGCGCGATCCTGGTCGTGTCGGCCGCCGACGGCCCGATGCCGCAGACCCGCGAGCACATCCTGCTGGCCCGTCAGGTCGGCGTGCCGGCCCTGGTCGTGTTCATGAACAAGGTCGACATGGTCGACGACGAAGAGCTGCTGGAGCTCGTCGAAATGGAGGTGCGCGAGCTGCTGAGCAGCTACCAGTTCCCGGGCGACGACATCCCGATCACCAAGGGTTCGGCCCTGGCCGCGGTCGAAGGCCGTGACGCCAAGATCGGCGAAGAAGCGATCCTGGCCCTGATGGCCTCGGTGGACGAGTACATCCCGCAGCCGGAACGCCCGATCGACCTGCCGTTCCTGATGCCGGTCGAAGACGTGTTCTCGATCTCGGGCCGCGGCACCGTGGTCACCGGTCGCGTCGAGCGCGGCATCGTCAAGGTCGGCGAAGAAGTCGAAATCGTCGGCATCCGTCCGGTCCAGAAGACGACCTGCACGGGCGTCGAAATGTTCCGCAAGCTGCTGGACCAAGGTCAAGCCGGCGACAACGTGGGCGTGCTGCTGCGCGGCACCAAGCGTGAAGACGTCGAGCGCGGCCAAGTGCTGTGCAAGCCCGGTTCGATCACGCCGCACACCAAGTTCGTGGCCGAAGCCTACATCCTGACCAAGGAAGAAGGCGGCCGTCACACCCCGTTCTTCACCAACTACCGTCCGCAGTTCTACTTCCGCACGACGGACGTCACCGGGATCATCAAGCTGCGCGAAGGCGTGGAAATGATCATGCCGGGCGACAACGCCGAGCTGGACGTCGAGCTGATCACCCCGATCGCCATGGAAGAGAAGCTGCGCTTCGCCATCCGTGAAGGCGGCCGCACCGTCGGCGCCGGCGTCGTCGCGAAAATCGTCGAGTAATCTCGAACGGTCTTCAGCGACAGCTGATCTAAGCGAAGGCCCCGGAGAGCAATCTCCGGGGCCTTTTGCTATCCAATATCCACCGTCATTCCCGCCCTTGTGGCGGGAACCCCTCCGTCCGCCGCTGGTGCGGGAGGGGCGAACCGCTGGCGGTTCGCTTGTATCTCACGTGTCAGCTGAACCAGAGGTTCCCGCCACAAGGGCGGGAATGACGATGGTTAGGGTGTAAACGGAACGCCCGCGCGTGCATCCAACGTCGCTCGCCCGCTTGACGCCGCGCCCCGAAAGGCCCAGCACCGCTAGCGGGGAAGGGGAGAACGGCGCTTGAATCTGCGGCGAAGGATCAGGGACAGTCTCGTCGCGCGCTACGGCCTGGCCGTCGGCCTGACGATGCTGGCGGTGCTGCTGCGCTTTGGCCTGAACGCGGTGTTCCCGCCGGGCTTTCCCTATGTGACCTTCTTCCCGGCCATCGTGGTGGCTGTCTATCTGGGCGGCCTGGGCCCCGGCGTTCTGTGCGCCGTCCTGAGCGGCGTCAGCGCCTGGTACTTCTTCATCCCGCCGACCTTCGCCTTCAGTTTCGATGTTTCGGTGCTGGTGGCCCTGGCCTTCTACGCCTTCGTCGTGGCGGTCGACATCTTCTTCATCGACGGCATGCGCAAGGCGCTGGACCAGCTGGAGGGCGAGCGGGAGCGCTATCGCGAACTGGCCGACAGCCGCGACCTGCTCTATCGCGAACTGCATCACCGGGTGAGCAACAACCTGCAGGTCGCCGGCGCCTTGCTGCGGCTGCAGGGGCAGGGCGTCACCGACGTCGACGCCCGTCACGCGCTGGAACAGGCCGGCGAGCGGATCGAGATCATCGCCCGCATCCAGCGCGAACTGCACAACCGCATGGGCGAGCCCGTGCCGTTCCGCGACTTCGCCGAGGCCCTGCTGGCCAGCGCCGCCGCCGCGGCCGGGGCCCGCGTGCGCCTGACCCTGCAGGGCGGCGAGCAGCCCCTGCATCCCGACCAAGCCACGCCCGTCACCCTGGTGATGCTGGAGAACTTCAATAACGCGCTGGAGCACGGCTTCGGCGAGGCCGGGCCGAATGGGGAAGAGGTCGGAGAGGTCAGGATCGTGCTGGACCAGACCGGCCTGACCCACCTGCTGACGGTCAGCAACGACGGCGCCGGCCCGCCCACGGGCTTCGACCCGGCGCGGTCGAAGAGCCTGGGCCTGCGGATCGTCAGGGCCATGGCCCAGCAGTTGGGCGGCAAGTTCGAGATGGCCCGCGAGGACGGCTGGACCGTCTGCCGCCTCAGCTACGCGCCGAAGCGGGACTAGAGCATCGTGCGTTTAATGTGACGCATAGCCAGCGGCCTTGAAGTAGTTCCAGCACTCTTGGGGCTCGTAGAGGCTGCAGATGTCGCCGACGGCCCTCCAGAGGTCGTCGAAGGTGCGAGCGCAGGCGCCGCGCAGATGGGCTTTTAGCTTTGAGAAGGCCATCTCGATCGGGTTGAGGTCGGGCGAGTAGGGCGGGAGGAACAGGAACCAGGCTCCCCGCGCCTTGAGGGCCTGGACGGCTCTTGGTCCCTTGTGGGCGGCGAGGTTGTCGAGAACCACGACGTCACCGGGGCTGAGCGTCGGCGCTAGCTGGGTCTCGACATAGGCGTCGAAGGCGTCGCGGTTCATCGGGCCATCGAGCACCCAGGGCGCGGTCAGCTGCGCGCATCGCAGGCCAGCGATGAAGGTCTGGGTTCTCCAGTGGCCGAAGGGCGCATCGGCCGCCAGGCGCTTACCGCGCAGGCTGCGGCCGCGCAGCCGGGTCATCTTGGTGGTGACCGCCGTCTCGTCAATGAACACCAGCCGCGCCGGCTGCTGGCGCATGACGGGCTGGCGGTGCTCGATCCACTCCCTGCGCCGTTCACGCACCGCTTCGCGTGCGCGCTCCGAGGCCATCAGGGCTTTTTTTATATGTGAACCCAGCCGCGCGAAGCGCCCGCGACAGCGAACTGGGATCCGCGCTCACCCCGCGTTGCGCCTCCAGCAAGGCCGCCAGTTGCGGCAGGGTGATATCCGGCTTGGCTTCGACCTGTTCGATCAGGAACGACCGATGCGCCGCCAGCTTGCCGTCTCCCGGCGGCCGTCCCTGGCGCGCTGGCGCACAAGAGCCCGTCTGCTCCACCCGCGCCAGCAGCTTCACCGCGCAACTGTTGCTGACCCCAAAGTGCTTGGCCGCACCACGACGTGATCCACCGGCGCTGACGTAGCCAATGATCCGATCTCGAAGATCACCCGAATAGCTCTTGCCCATGATCCACCTCCAACCACGGTGAATCATGCTTCGCGCAAACCTGGAATCCCTTCGATTCCGATTTCATGTCCGACGCTCTAGAGCGCCAGCCGATAGAACCGCGTGTCGACCGCCATGCGGGGAAAGGCGTCCGGCAGATCCTCGACGGCGACCGGATCGAAGCCGTTCTTCTCGTAGAACCGGTGCGCGGCCGTGAACCGGTCCGTGGTCCCCAGCCAGACGGTCGCGACGCCGTTCATCCTGGCGTGCGCGAGGGCGGCGTCGAGCAGCGCCTGGGCCGCCCCGACCGATCCGCGCGCCTCGGGCTTCACGAACATCTTGCGCAAGGCCGCGGCCGCGCCGCCGATGTCCTTCAGGGCCACCGTGCCGACCGCTTGGCCGTCAAGCTCGGCCAGCCAGAACTGGCCGGTCCCGGTCTGGTACCACTCGGGGATGGCGCCCAGGTCGGGCTGGTCGGCGGCGGTGATGGCGATCCCGAACTCGTCCCGCTGGATAGGCAGGATCACCGCGATGACGGCGTCCTCGTCCCCCGGTCGGAAGGGTCTGACGATCACAAGCGGTCGGCCGGCGCGGGATGGCCGTCGGTCGCCTCGCGCGGCGTGGTCAGGCGGGCCAGTTTCGGCTGCAGCCAGCGCTCGATGTCGTCGACGATCTCGTAGACCACCGGCACCAGCACCAGCGACAGCACCGTCGAGGTGATCAGGCCGCCGATCACGGCCACGGCCATGGGCTGGCGGAACTCCGAGCCGGTGCCGATGCCCAGGGCCGTCGGCAGCATGCCGGCCATCATCGCCAGGGTGGTCATGACGATCGGGCGGGCCCGCTCGTGACAGGCGTCGAGGATGGCGTCGCGCTGGCTCATGCCGTCACGCTCCTGCTCGATGGCGTATTCGACCAGCAGGATCGAGTTCTTGGCCGCCAGGCCCATCAGCATCAGGAAGCCGATCAGCGACGGCATCGACAGCGATTGGCCGGTGATCAGCAGGGCGAAGAACGCGCCGCCGATCGCCAGGGGCAGGGCCGACAGGATGGTGATCGGCTTGAAGAAGCTGCGGAACAGCAGGATCAGCACGCCGAACACCAGGCCCACGGCCGACAGCAGGGCGACCGCGAAGCCGGTGAACAGCTCGACGAACGCCTCCTGGTCGCCGGCCGAGGCGGGCCCGACGCCGGCCGGCAGCTTCTTCATGGTCGGCAGGTTGCCGACGTCCGTCATCGCCTGGCCCAGCTGGGCGCCGTTGTTGAGGTCGGCCTCGATGGTCACCTGCCGCTTGCGGGCGAAGCGGTCGATCTTGGCCGGACCGGCCTGGAACGACAGGTCCGCGACGGTGTCGAGCCGGGTCGTACCGCCGCTGGCGGTCGGCACGCGCAGGGCGCCCAGGGCGTCGAGGTCGCGACGGCTCTCGGCCGGCAGGCGCACGCGGATGGGAATCCGCCGCTCGCCCTGGGTCATCTTGGCGACGTTGGCGTCGATGTCGCCGACCGTGGCCACCCGGGCGATGGCGGCGATGTCGGCCGAGCTGACGCCCAGCCGCGCGGCCTCGTCGGCCTTGGGCCGGATCAGGATCTCCGGACCGCTGGGCGGCGACGAGGGGCGCGGGTCGGCGACGGTGTCGAGCTTCTGCATCTCGCGCTCGATCTGGGCGGCGGTGCGCTCCAGCAGCGGGCCGTCCTCGGAGATCAGGATGGTCTGGACCTCCGACGTGCCCCAGTCGCCCAGCAGGTTGACGCGGGCGTCGGGGATGTCGTGCAGGCCGTTGCGGACCTCCTGCTTGATCTCGGTGACCGTCAGGTCGCGCTTATGGTTCAGCACGATGGTGATGGTGGCGTCGCGAATGTCGGTCCCGCTCTGGCCACCCCAGCCGCTGCCGATGTTCGAGCCGACCTGGGCGAAGACGTGGGCCACCTCGGGACGCTTGCGGAACATGGTCGTCACCGACTGCACCGTGCGATCCATGTCGGCCACGGTCGCGCCGGGCGGGCCCTGGACCTTGAGGTAGTAGTAGTTGTTGTTGGCCGCGGGCTGGAAGGCGGTGGGCAGGAAGCCGGCCAGCATGATCGAGCCGATGAAGATCGCCCCGCCGATGATGCAGGCCAGGATCCGGTGATCCAGCGACCAGTCCAGGACGTTGCGATAGAAGCCCTTGAAGTCCCGGCGCGGATGCGGGTCCTTGGCGGGCTTCAGGAAATAGGCGGCCAGCAGCGGGGTCAGCAGGCGGGCCACGACCAGCGAGAACAGCACGGCCACGGCGACCGTCAGGCCGAACTCCTTGAAGAACTGGCCGGGCGTGCCGGGCATGTACGACACCGGCACGAACACCGCGACGATGGTGAAGGTGGTGGCCACGACCGCCAGGCCGATCGCGTCGGCGCCTTCGATGGCCGCCTGGAAGGGACGCTGCCCCCGGGCGACGCGCTTTTCGATGTTCTCGATCTCGACCACGGCGTCGTCGACCAGGATGCCGATCACCAAGGTCAGGGCCAGCAGGGTCACGACGTTCAGCGAGAAGCCCATGATCGCCATGAAGGCGAAGGTGGGCACCAGCGACACCGGCATGGCGATGGCGGTGATCAGGGTCGCCCGCCACTCGCGCAGGAACAGGAACACCACCAGCGAAGCCAGCAGCATGCCTTCCAGCAGGGTGTGCTCGGTGGCCGCGAAGCTGGCGCGGGTCTCGTCGACGGTCGAGAAGATCTTCACGAAGCTGACGCCGGCCTGCTTCTGTTCGAGGGCGTCGATGGCCGCCTTCACGCGGTCCTCGACGGCGACGTCGCTGCTGTCGCGGGTCTTCATCACCTGGAAGGCGACGACGGGGCGGCCGTCCAGGCGGGCGAAGCCGCGCTGCTCCTCGGCGCCCTGGCCGACCTGGGCCACGTCGGTCAGCTTGACGTAGCGGCCGCCGGCGATCGGGATGGTGATCTGGCGCAGCTGTTCGACCGTGGTGGCCGCACCCAGCACGCGCAGGGTCTGCTCGCGACCGCCGACATTGGCGCGGCCGCCGGGGGCGTCGACGCTGAAGCTGGCCAGGGCGGTGTTCAGCTGCGGGGCCGTCACGCCGAACGAGGCCATGCGGTCGGGATCGATGATGACGTTGATCTCGCGATCGACGCCGCCCACACGGGCCACCTGGGCCACGCCCTTCTCGCCCTGCAGGGCGCGGGTGACGGTGTCGTCGATGAACCACGACAGCTCGGTGGCGCTCATGCCCGGGGCCGAGACGGCGTAGGTGATGATCGGGGCGCTGGTGATCTCCAGCCGCTGGACGATCGGCTCGTCGACCTCCTTGGGCAGGACGGCGCGGGTCTGGTCGACCTTGGAGCGCACCTCGTCGGTGACCTTCTGCAGGTCCTCGCCGAGGTTGAACTCGATCGTCGTGGTCGAGGCGCCCTGGACCACCGACGAGCGGATGGTCTTGACGTTGGAGATGCTGGCCACCGCGTCCTCGATGGGGCGGGTGACCTGGGTCTCCATCTCGCCGGGCGCGGCGCCGCTCTGGGTGACCGTCACGGTCACGGCGGGGAACTCGACGTTCGGGAACTGCTTGATCGGCAGGGTCAGATAGCAGCCGATCCCGGCGATCATCAGGGCGATGAACAGCACCGCGACCGGAATCGGGTTGCGGATCGCCCAGGCGGAGACCTTGAGCTCGCCGGTTTTCCTGTGCTGGTCGCTCATCAGCGGGCCGCCTGCGGGGCCGGACGCACGACGTCGCCATCGGTGACGAAGGACGCGCCGCCCAGGACGATGCGCGTTCCGGCGGGCGGACCCTGAACCAGCTGAGCCCAGCCGCCGCCCTTCTGGCCGATCTTCACCGCGACCTGATGGGCGCGGTTGTTGCTGTCGACCGTCATCACCGACAGGCCGTCGGCCTCATAGCGGATGGCCGATTCCGGAATGGCGGTCACCGTCGCGCTCGAGGCGCCGAAATTGGCGCGGCCGAAGCCGCCGGGGCGCAGGTCGTCGCGCACGGGCAGGCGCACGCGCACCTTGCCCAGGCGGTTGTTGCTATCGACGCGCGGGCTGACCAGGCGCACGACGCCGGAGATCGACTGGCCGCCGGGCAAGGACACCTGGGCCGACTGGCCGACGCGGATGCCGGGCAGGTCGGCCTCGTTGACCTCGGCGTCCAGCTCGACCAGGCCGTCGCGGGCGATGGTGAACCAAGGCGTCGTGCCGCCGCCGGCGATCTGGCCGGGCTGGACGCCGCGCGACAGCACCCGGCCGCTGACCGGCGAGGTGATGGTCATGCGCGAGACGCGGGTGCGCAGCTCCTTCAGCGCCGCCGCCTGGGCCTTGGCCTGGTAGCGGCGGGTCTCGATCTGCTCCTGGCTGAGCACGCCCTGGCCGTCCAGGCCGGAGACGCGGGCGGCCTCGGCCTGGGACTGGGCGGTGACGGCCGCCTGCTGGTCGACCTGGGCGCGCAGCAGGGTGTCATCCAGCTGGGCCAGGGGCTGGCCGGCGCGGACCCAGTCGCCTTCGTCGGCATAGAGGCGCGCGACACGATAGCCGGTCAGCTCGGAGCCGACGGCGGCTTCCTCGCGCGAGACCAGCAGGCCCGAGGCCTCGACCCCGCCGCCCAGGGGGCGGGTCTCGACGCTGCCGACGCTGACCGTCCGCGCCTGGGCGGCGGCGGCGGCGGCGGCGGTCTTGGCGGGGGCCTTCTTGTCGTCTTCCTTCTTGCCGCAAGCGGTCAGGCCCACGGCGGAGCAGACCAGGGCGGTGGCGATCATGTAACGGGTCGTCATCGGGGCGGGTCTCATTGCGCGGAGGGCTTGCCGAGATCGGCAGGCTTGGAGGGAACGGACTCGGGCGACCAGCCGCCGCCGAGCGCCTTGTAAGTCTGGACGGCGCGTTGCAGCGCCTGGGTCTGGGCCCCGGTCAGGGCCGTGCGGCTGCTGCGCCAGGACTGCTCGGCCTGCAGGGCCGTGGTCAGGTCCGTCAGGCCGGCGGCGTAACCCTTGCGGCTGGCCTCGTAGGCGGCGGCCGCCCGGCGTTCGCCGGCGGCCAGCAGCGTCACCCGACGCTCGTCGGCGTCCTGCTGGACCAAGGCGTTCTCGGTCTCGCCGAAGGCCTTCTGGACGGTCTGTTCGTAGGTGACGGCGGCCTGCTCGACGCGGGCCCCCTGGGCCTTGATGTCGGTCATCAGCTTGGGAATGTTCAGCACCGGGACCGACAGGCCCGCGCCCAGGGTCCAGGCCGAGCTGGTGGTCGACTGTTCGGCGCCCGGCGCCAGGAAGCTCGGGCTGGTCTGCTTCTGGATCCCGACGCCCGGCTGCAGGGTCAGGGTGGGAAACAGCGCCAGCTCGTTGATGTTCAGATTGCCCGAGGCCGAGGCCAGGCGCGCGGCCGCCTCGCGCACGTCGGGGCGGCGGGCCAGCAGCTCGGCGGGGGCGGCGGCCGGGATCGGCGGCGTCTTGTCCAGCACCGGTTGGACCGGGAGGCTGGCCAGCGGATCGACGCCCTTGCCGACCAGGATCAACAGGCTGCGGCGGGCGGCCTGCAACTGGGCTTCCACCTGGGCGACCTGGGCCTGGGCCTGGGCCAGGTCGGCGGCGGTGCGGTCGCCCTCGGTGGTCGCCGACAGGCCCCGGCGGCCCTTCTCGGCCGAGACGTCGTACAGCGACTGGCTGATGCGGGCGTTCTGGCGGGCGTCCTCCAGCTGCACGGCGTAGCCGCGGGCCTCGAAATAGGACTGGGCGACATTGGCGGCGAGGGCCGCGCGGGCGCCCTCGTACGAGAAGCGGGCGGCGGCCAGGTCGTTGTCGACCACGCGGCGGGCGGCCGCGCGGCGGCCGATCAGGTCCAGCTCCCACGAGACGTCGAAATTGGCCGAATAGGTCTTGGTCACCCCGCCCAGGGTGAAGCCGCCCGTGCCGCTCTGGTCGAGGATGTCGGTGTCGGTGCGCTTGACCGAGCCGGTCAGCGGCGTCTGCGGGATATAGAGCTCGCGGATCTGGCCCCGGCGGACGGCGCGGGCCTCTTCCAGGCGCGCGGCGGCGAGGCGGGCGTCGGGCGCCTTGGCCAGGGCCGTCGTGACCAGATCGTTCAAGACCGGATCGTTGAAGGCGGTCCACCACTGGTCCAGCGCCTGGGGCGCCAGCGGCGTCCCCTTCGGCGCCTCGTAGGCGGCCGGCAGCTTGGCGTCGACCTGACGGGCGGGCGTCGTGCAGGCCGAGAGGCCCGCGCCCAGGACGAGCGCCGCCCCGACGAGAAGGACTGGAGACGAGCCAGAAGGCCGGCCTGGACGCCACGGGGCGCCGGTCTTGGCGAGACGCATGAAGTTTCGAACCCGGTAATTCCGCCCGCTGGGCGGCTGGCGACCAATGGTTTCCCACTTAGGCGCCCCTAAGCCGCTGGAAAACCCCCCGAGCAACGCTTTAGCGAAGCTTGTGTTGCGACGCACCTGTCCTTGAAGGGGCTCGATCCCATACCTGTCAGCAGTGCGGCGCGATGACGCGGGTCATGTTGCCTGGTCCTGACGGCTGTTGACGGCGCTGTAAAACATACCGCATCATCGAAACAGATGTTCGACCTGATTTATCGGCATCCGCCTCGGTTGCTAAATCGAGGGAGTATGCGTGGCTTTTCAAGCGTCCGGCTCTGGGGGAACCAAGGCTTGTCGGCTCTAGAAGGCGCATCACCAAGTTTCGAAAACGAACGCTCTCCGTGGGCTGTCGGGCGGCGCGCCGATCCGTCCGCTCGCGTGCTTGCGCGCGTCTGTCTCGGGAGACCGCCACCCAGCTGAACAGCCCCTGGCCCCGCGAAGACGAGCGGCCAGTCAAAAAACAATCGAGGGAGGGAAAATCAAATGACACGAACCAGCTTCCTGCGCGGAGGCTCTCGCCTCGCGCTGGGCGTCGCTCTGATGGGCGGCCTGACGAGCGTGGCCCACGCCCAGGCGCAGCGCCCCAACGATGTCCCGGTCGAGGTCGAGGAGGTGGTCGTCACCGGCTCGTTCATCCGCGGCACGCCCGAGGACGCGGCCCTGCCGGTCGATGTGATCGGCGCCGAGGAACTGCAGAAGCGCGGTTCGCCCTCCACCGTCGAACTGTTGAAGGCGCTGTCGGTGTCCAGCGGGGTGCTGGGCGACACCAACCAGTTCGACAGCCGCGCCCAGGGCTCGGAAGGCTCGGGCTCGGTCAATCTGCGCGGCCTGGGCTCACAGCGCACCCTGGTGCTGCTGAACGGCCGCCGCCTGGCGATCAACCCCTTCGGCCAGGCCGGGGCGGGCATCGTCGACACCAACATCATTCCCGCCGCCGCCATCGGCCGCCTGGAAGTGCTGAAGGACGGCGCGGCGGCGACCTACGGCTCGGACGCCATCGCCGGCGTCGTCAACTTCATCACCAAGAAGAGCTTCGAAGGGCTGGAGGCGGCGGCCGACTACCGGCACATCGACGGCTCCAAGGGCGACTACGGGGCCAGCGTCACCTGGGGCAAGGTCTGGGACAACGGCAACGTCCTGGCCAGCGTCGGCTGGCAGCACCGCTCGAAGCTGTCGGTCGCCGACCGGGAATGGGCCAACCGGCCCTACCTGTCCAACCCCGAGGCCGGCTGGTCCGCCGCCGGCAATCCGTCGACCTTCATCCCGCTGGCCAGCACCACTAGCGGCATGCGCGACCCGGCCTGTTCGGGAGTGGGCGGCTTTCCGGGCTTCAGCGGCCTGACGCCGGTCTGCTACTGGCACTACACGCCGTTCGACAACCTTGTCGAGAAGTCCAACGCCGTGCAGGCCTATGCGGAGGCCAATGCCGACCTGTCGGCCAAGACCAAGTTCCACGCCGAACTGCTTTACGCCCACACCGACGTGCCCGACTGGAACACCTCGCCGTCGTACGCCGCCCTGGCCGTGCCGACCTCGGAAGTGGCGCCCAGCGCCGCCCTGGCGGGCCGCTATTACGTGCCGGCGACCAATCCCGGCCTGATCGCCTTCATGGCCGCCAACCCGACCGTCAACCTGACCAATCTGGCGACGGGGGCCAGTTCGACGGTCCCCAGTTCGATCTTCGCCTTCGGGGCGCTGAACGTCGCCAACCGGCCGTTCG
Organism: Caulobacter segnis; assembly: GCF_023935105.1. Lineage (NCBI taxonomy): Bacteria > Pseudomonadati > Pseudomonadota > Alphaproteobacteria > Caulobacterales > Caulobacteraceae > Caulobacter > Caulobacter sp. RL271. The sequence goes on from NZ_CP096040.1 coordinate 1,030,061, forward strand.
CCATCGGCGGCAATCCCAAGTTCGGCTACGGCCCCTCGATCGGCGCGCGGTCATTCGACGCCTTCCGCGTCTCGGCCGACCTGACCGGCGAGTTCGACAACGGCATCGGCTGGAACGTCGCCCTGACCTATTCGCAGGAAGTCGGCATCCGCACCGGCTACGACACGCTGGTCAATCGGTTCGCGCTGGCCCTGCAGGGCCTGGGCGGGCCGCTGTGCGACAGCAATCCGTCGCTGGCGGGCATCCAGGGCACGCCGGGCGTCGGCCAGTGCATGTATTACAACCCCTTCGCCAGCGCGATCCCCAGCAACGTCATCACCGGGACCACCAATTCGGCCTACAACGCGGCCCTGGCCAACAACAAGGATCTGGTCGACTGGTTCTTCAAGAAGCTGTCGACCAAGCAGTCCTCGCGCCTGTTCGTCGGCGAGGCGGTGCTGAACGGCAAGACCAGCATCACCCTGCCGGGCGGCGACATCGCCTGGGCCGCCGGCGTCCAATATCGCCGAACCTACTTCAAGGCCGACTACAACGACATCAGCAACGCGGCGATCAATCCGTGCGTCAACACCCCCGACTTCGGGGTGACCACCTGCACCGGCTCGGCCCGCAACGGCCCCTTCATGTTCCTGGGCGTCGGCAACGAGGCCGACAACCAAAGCGACGTGACGGCCGGGTTCGGCGAGCTCTCCGTGCCGGTCACCGAGACCTTCCAGGCCCAGTTCGCCGCCCGCTACGAGGACTATGGCGGCGCGATCGGCTCGACCTTCAATCCCAAGGCCTCGCTGCGCTGGCAGGCCCTGCCGTGGGTGGCGATCCGCGCCTCGGCCGGCTCGACCTTCCGCGGACCGCCGGACCCGCTGACCACCACCACCTCGGTGACCTCCCTGCAGGGCATCCTGGGGGTGTTCCGCGCCGTCGACATCTTCGGCAACCCGAACCTCGCGCCCGAGAAGGCCAAGACCTACAACTTCGGCCTGCTGTTCAACGCCGGCGCGTTCAAGGCCAGCATCGACTACTTCCTGTTCGACTTCAAAAACCCGATCGTCGCCGAGCCGGTGGCCGGGATCGTCGCGGCGCTGTACCCGAACGGCGCGGCCGGCGCGAACAACTGCGCCAATGCGGCCTACGCGGCCCTGGTGGCGCGCTTCACCTTCAACGGCTCGTGCTCGACCCCGACGACCAGCATCGCCCGCCTGCGGACCAACTACATCAATGGCGCGCCGGTGAAGAACGCGGGCCTCGATTTCTCCGCCGACTACCGCTTCAAGAACGTGGCGGGCGGCGACATCCAGATCGGCGGCAACGCCACCTACATCCAGAAGTACGAGGTCGGCTCGACCGTCGTGGAAGGCATCACGGTCGAGAAGGCCTTCGACGCCGTCGGCCTGCTGAACTACCAGACCACCGTCGTGCCGATCCCGAAGTGGAAGGGCGACGTGTTCGCCGAGTACAACGCCGGCGCCCATAACCTGCGGCTGTCGGTCAACTACATCGGCGCCTATACCGACCAGCGCACCGCGCCGTTCGCGGCCAACGCCTACAAGGACACCTCGGGCGCGGGCGTGACGGTCAGCGCCGGCAAGAAGATCAAGAAGCAGGTCCTGACCAACCTGGCCTATCGCGTCTTCCTGCCCTGGGACACCACGGCGACCCTGGCGATCACCAACGTCTTCGACAAGAACCCGTCCTATGCCCGCCTCGACCTGGGCTATGACCCGTTCACGGGCGATCCGCTGGGCCGCACCTACAAGGTGGGTCTGCGCAAGAAGTTCTAGAGCTTTCCTCGAAGCGTTGAACCTCGCGGCGCGCCTCGACCAGGGGCGCGCCGTCCTCTTGGGAAGCCCGCGGCCACGCCCGTAGAGGGAGGCTTGCTCCGCCATAGCCCCGCTAGCCTTGCGGCGACCGTCTCCGAGACAAGGCGTCTACAGGAAATCCAGCAGGCTGGGCGGGCCGGCCAGGGCGCCGTCGGCGTTGAACATCTGGGCCAGCTTGTCGCGCGAGGCCTGCAGTTCGACCATCTTGCCATAGACCGCCGGGGTCCAGCCGGACGCCTCGCGCTCTTCCGCGGTCATGCCGGCGTAGCGGGTGATCATCGCCTTGCCGAAGTCGCCGTCGTCTTCCGAGGTCGACTGGAAGCTGGCCTTGATCGTGGCGCTGTCGCGGCTTCGGATCTCGGCCTTGGCCTGGGCTGTCTCATGGGCCGAGAACTGCTCGTCCTTGTTCAGGGCGATGGCCGACAGCGAGCGGTCGTCGAAGCGGCGGAAGTCGATCTCGCCGCTGCTGGAATCCTTGGCGGCGCCGGGCGCGAAGGCGATCGCGTACTGCTTGTCCAGAGCCGCTCGGACGTCGCTGGCCACCTTGCCGAAGTCGCGGGTCTTGGCCCCGGCCACGGCGCTGCCGGTCTCGGCCATGTAGGCGGCGACGCTGTCTTTGGCGATGCCGGCGGGGGCCAGGCCCGGACGAGCGATGGCCTGCTTGCGGCCTTCGACCAGCGCCTCGCGCTCCTGGCTCCAGGCGGCCGAGGCCTTCTCCTCGGGACCGGCGGCGTCCAGCTGGTCGAGGGCGGTCTGATACAGGGCGGCGTAGTCGCCGGTCAGCCGCGCCTGGGCGGCGGGTCCGGCCAAGGCGGTGTCGTGCTGGCTCTTCAGGCCCAGGGCCGCGACCACCTGCTGGTCCAATGGAAACTGGCCGCTCCTGTTGCTGGCCACGGCGAAGAGCGAGCGGCGATCCAGGCCGGTGAGGTCGATCGTGGCGTTCCCGTCCTTCAGCGCGCTGGACGCCTTGGCCGCCTTGAGCTGGGCGGCGATCTGGGCGCGGGCGTCGGCGACGACGGTCTCGAGGGTGCGGGAGTCGGTCTGGGCCTTCAGCGCCGCCTGGGCGGCCGCCGACAGCGTGACATTGACCGCCGGGGTGTTGATCGTCGGGCTCTGATCGCGCGTCTGGCCATAGCCCGTCGCCTGGTTGGCGCGCTGCGTCGCCGTCTGCCCGGCGGTGAGGCCAGGGGCGTAGGTCGACGAATACGGATTGATCGTCGTCATGACCGGGCGGAACTCGAAGCGAATCAGACGCTTGAAGGTACCAGCCGTCCCCGGGGCAAGACCACCCTATGGTTAATACGTCGCAACCTTTGGCTTCGTGGCGCTAGTTCAGCACCCCGGTCAGCAGCGGCTTGGCGAAAAGTTCGGCGGCTTCCTCGCGCTCCAGGCCCGGCGCCCACGCGCCCAGCGATGCGGCGGCGTTCAGCATCGAATTGATCATGTGGGCGGCGATGCTGGGGTCGATCGGGCGGATCGAGCCATCGGCGATGCCGTCCGAGACGATCGAGGCGAAGCGCTGCCAGCCGCGCATATAGCCGTCGGCCATGTCGCTGCGCAGCGGCTCGGGCAGGGCGCCCAGCGACGAGGCGCGCAGCAGCGGACCGTGCTCGGACAGCTGGTAGCTGGTCAGGCCGGCGGCGGTGGAGACCAGCTGCGTCCAGCTGTCGGTCGGCAGGGCGCGGGCGTCCAGCTGCGAACGTCGGGTGACGGTGAAGGTCCGCTCGAAGCACTCGGCGACCAGGGCGTCCTTGTCCTCGTGGTGGTGGTAGAACGAGCCCTTGGTGACGTTCAGCGCCGCCGAGATGTCCTCGACCGAGGCGCCGCGATAGCCGCGTTGGTTGATCAGGCGGGTGGCGGCCACCAGGAAGGTCTCGCGCCATTCCAGCCCTTCGGGCGCCGAGCCCTCGTAGGATTGCGGCGTCGGGTCGGGCAGGGGTTCGGGGGCCCAGGTCCGGCCGTCGGCGGGCAGGCCGTTCAGCAGGATGTCGCCCATCCGGTCGCGCACCCGGCCATAGTCCTCGACGTCGTAGCGGCGCAGCCACCGGCCCGACCAGAACACCTGCTCCATCAACAGGTGGGTGCGGGCGTTGCGCTGGCGCTTGTCCAGGTGGGCCAGGGACGGGTCGTCGAAGAAGCCCCGCACCCGGCGGAACAGATCGTTGAACGCGCCGATGACCGAGCCGCGCAGCGGTTCCTTGAGCGCCTTGATCTCGGTGAAGCTGGTCAGGGGAGTCGCTTCGCCCAGCCGGACCTGGCGGTTCAGGTCGAGATAGAGGTCCAGGAACTTGAGGATCCGCGCGGCGGGCGTGGCCTCGGCGGCGGCCTCCTCGACCATGGCCTCGAAACGCTCCAGGCCGCGCATGAAGCAGGCGGCGGCCAGGTCGTCCTTCTTGCGGTAGTAGTAGGTGACGCTGGTGGTGTTCAGTCCGACCTTGGCGGCGACGTCGGCCAGGGTCATGCCGCGCACGCCCTGGCGGTTCAGGATCGCCGTGGCCGCGGCCAGGATCGTCTCTTTCTTGCGGGCGTAGCGCGCCGTCGCGACCCCCGCGATCCGACCGTCATCCATCGAAGCAAACCCCTAATACGTCGTCGCGCGCCGGTTGCGCCGGCCACTGGACGATCGGGTCCAATTTAGGCGCCCGATGGGCCGGCTTAAAGGCCAGCTCCGTCCGTCACGGGACAATTACACTGCCCTAACGTCAGGGTTTGTCAGGAATGTTGCAGCGAACCCCGTTTCGAGGCGCTTTCCCGGGCGATTTCGACCTCGACCAAGTCCAGGAACTTGCGGCCGACCGCCCCGCCGGTCTGGCTCTCGACCTGCTCGAGCACCACGATGTCGGCGGCCATCAGCGCCTTCAGCACGGTCGGCGGCGTCGCGGTCAGGGCGTGGGCGCCGCCGTCGCGATACTCCACCGGGGCGAGCGTCAGGTAGCCGTAGTTTTGCGCCCGGCCGACCACCTTGGCCTGGTTCAGGAACAGGGCCAGCGGATCGAAGAAGCTGTCATTGACCGCGGCCATGGTCAGCTGGCCCGCGCCGACCGGATGGGGCGTCACCGCGGGGGCCTTCCAACCCTTGGGCGGGCGGCGCAGGTTCAGGAGGCCCGAGAGGTCGCGGTCCAGGCCCGTCTCGTCGGGCGCTTCGGCGACATCCCAGGTCAGGTCGGGGGTCGAGACGCCCTGGCGGTTCAGTTCCTCGCCGAACGCCCTGGCGGCCAGGGCCACGCCCAGCTGGTTCCAGTGGATGCCGTTTCGCGGAAAGAATTCGTAGCCCAGCTTGCCGCGCTGCGCCTCCAACACGGCGCGGCCATCGACCCAGTGGACGCCGGCGGCGTCCAGGGCCTGGCGAGCGGCGGGGTAGACGCTGTCGCGCCGGGGCGGTTCGCACGGATAGCCGGGCGGGATCTTGTCGGGGAACCAGGTCGTCTTGATCGGCGCCAGGACGTAGACGAACGTCTGGCCGCGCGCCTCGAACCAGTCCTGCGCGCGGCGCAGGCGGCGGGCGTAGTCGGGCATGGCCGCGACGTCGACCTTCAGCCGCAGGCCGCAATGGGCCTCGATGTAGCTCTCCTCGAACAGCGCGCCCTTGCGGCCCCGGATGATCGAGCCCGAGGCCATGGACGAGGTCCCGAACGTGTCCCATTGCCACTGGTTGTAGGCCCGCACGACCTTGGCGCGCGGGGGCAGGGCGGCGGCGGCCCGGGCCTCGGCCGCCTTCTGGTACGCGCCGCGCCAGAGGGCGGCGGGAGACAGGGTGACCTTTTCCGGCGGGATCTGCATGCCGATCAGGGTGGTGTCGGCCGGATGCTCGCGCAGCGCCCAGGCGCCGACCGCGCCGAGGCCGGCCAGCACCGCCAGGGCCAGGATCCGGGGTATCCAGGTGAGCAGAGCGCGCATGGCCTAGAACCGGAAATAGAGGAAGGGGTTGAACGTCGTCGTCAGGGCCTTGGCGATGGCCAGGACGCCCAGCAGGACGATGGCCAGCGACGCGGCCGCGCGGGCGGCGGGGATCGCGGAGGCGCGCGCGGTCAGGTCCTTGACCCATGGCGTGGCGGCGATCAGGGCGGCGATCAGGCCGATGGCCATGGCCGTGGCCTCGTGGGCGCGCACCGCCAGGAACTGGCCCTCCAGCCCCGGCCGGGCCATGGCGCCCAGCACCTGGCCCAGCTGCGGCAGGCCGTGGCTGCGGAAGATCGCCCAGCCGATCATGACCAGAGCCAGCGTGCCGGCGACCCGCAGCGGGCTGGGCAGTTTCCCCGTCCATTTCCACCAGCTCTGGCGGTCCAGCACCATGAACGCCCCGTGCCAGGCGCCCCACAGCACGAAGGTCCAGGCCGCCCCGTGCCACAGGCCCGACAGCAGGAAGCACAGCCACAGGTTCAGATAGGTCCGCGCCGGCCCACGCCGGTTGCCGCCCAGCGGGATGTAGAGATAGCTGCGGATCCAGGTGGTCAGCGAGATGTGCCAGCGCTTCCAGAACTCGGTGAAGCTGGTCGCGCCGTAGGGGTGGGCGAAGTTCTCGCGCAGGCGGAAGCCGAAGATCCGCGCCAGGCCCAGGGCCATGTCCGAATAGCCCGCGAAGTCGAAATAGATCTGCACGGTGAAGGCCAGCACCCCGATCCAGGCGCCGGCGAAGCCGATCGGCGCGTTGGCCGGGTCGAAGGCGCGGTCGGCGACCTGGCCGCAGACGTCGGCGATCAGCACCTTGCGGGCCAGGCCCCACAGAAACCGCAACAGGCCCCAGGCGCGGTCGTCCCAATCGGCGCGGCGGTCGCGCAGGGCGTCGTCGATCTCGTGGTACTTGATGATCGGTCCGGCCAGGACCTTGGGGAAGAAGAACACGAACAGCAGGTAGTCGCGCAAGGACCGCGCGCGCCGGCTCTCGCCTCGGCGCAGGTCGACCAGGTAGGTGATCTTCTCGAAGACGATGAACGACACGCCCAGCGGCAGCGCCAGGTTCAGGTGCGGCAGGGGACCCAGGATCGGTCGCGCCAGCGGCTGGACGGTGTCGAGCAGGAAGTCGGCGTACTTGTAGACGAACAGCAGCAGAAGGTTGGCGCAGACGCCCAGCGCCAGCCAGCGTTCGCCTTCACGCCCCGGGCGCTCGACGCGCGGACCCAGGGCGTAGTCGAGCAGGGCCGAGGCCAGAACCACCAGAACCGCGACCGGCTCGCCCCAGGCATAGAACAGCAGGCTGGCGACCAGCAGCGCCGTGTTCTTCAGGACTCTGGGCGCCAGCACGTAGAGCAGCAACGTCGGCGGCAGAACGAAGAACAGGAACAGCGGCGATGAAAAGAGCATGGCGTCTCGGGAGGCGTCGCCGGCGGACCCGGGGCTCGACCTTGGCCTGGAGGGTTATCCGGGCGGCGGTGCTTTGAACAGAGGCAAGGACTGGTCCAAAGGCCTGCCTGGACGCTCTGTCGGAAAACCGTCTTTCGACCTCCGCGCGAACTGTGCCTATAAGAGGGTTCGGGGCGGGCGCGCGAACTTTGGAAAAAGGAGCGTTCGCAGGATGTCGGTTGTTGATGGTGGATCGGCGGGGACCGGTCTGGTGGCGAGGGTCAAGGGCATACTGCTTTCGCCCTCCACGGAATGGGAACGGATCGAGCGGGAGCCCGCCACGATCGGCGGCCTGTTCACGGGTTATGTCTGCATCCTGGCCGCGATCCCGGCCGTTGCGGGCTTGATCGGCGGCCAGGTGTTCGGCCACGGAATTCCCGGATTCTCGTTCAAGCCCGGCCTGGGCTTCGCGATCGCCACGGCGGTGATCGGCTATGTCGGCGCGCTGCTGATGACCTTCATCCTGGGCATGGTGATCGACGGCCTGGCGCCCAGCTTCGGAGCCGAGAAGAACCGCGTGCAGGCTTTCAAGGTCGCGGCCTATTCCGGCACCGCCGGCTGGGTGGCGGGCGTGCTGCAGATCGTTCCCGCCCTGGGGATCATCACCCTGCTGGCCAGCCTCTATGGATGCTATCTGCTGTATCTGGGGCTGCCCCGCGTGATGAAGGCGCCGGCCGACAAGGCGCCTGGCTACGCCATCGTCACGATCATCGTGGCCATCGTGGTGTCCATCGTCATCAGCATGGTCACGGCGGCGGTTGGCGGCCTGGCCGGACTGGGCGGGCTTTCCGCCATGAACCATGCCGGCAAGGCCTCCGGCACGGTCGAGGTCAACGGCGCCAAGATCGACGTCGGCCGCATGCAGGCCGCGGCCGAGCGCGCCGAGGCCCTGTCGAAGAACCCGGGCAAGGCCGCTTCGCCGGAAGCGCTGAAGGCCCTGCTGCCCGCCAGCGCCGCCGGCTATTCGCGCGCCAGCGTCGAGACCAGCTCGAGCGGGACCGACCAGGCCGCGATCGTGGTGGCCACCGGCCAGTACGAGAAGCCGGACGGCGCCGCGTTCCGCCTGGAGATCACCGACCTTGGTCCGATGGCCGGCCTGACCGCCCTGGCCGCCGGCATGAACGGCCACGCGACCAAGGAGACCGCCAGCGGCTACGAGAAGACCGAGACCATCGACGGGCGCCTGACGACCGAGGAATGGGATCGCGACAGCAAGTCGGGCAAGTACTCGGTGGTGTACGGCGACCGCTTCTCGGTCCAGGCGGACGGCTCGGCCGCCAGCATCGACGACCTGAAGGCCGCGGTGCGGGCGGTCGACGGTGGACGCCTGGAAGCGATGGCCAAGTAGGGGCGAGCCACCTCATCGGCGTCATCCCGGCCGGAGCGCTTAGCGCTGAGAGCCGGGGGGCGCACTGCGCTTGGCCCCTGGGTCCCGGATAGCCTCCGCGAGGCTTCCGGGATGACACGGGATTGGGTCGTTCCTACGACGCCTTGCGCGTCCTGGGTCGTTCGGCGGTCAGCGCCGTGGCGATGGCCTGGGTCAAGGCGGTCGGCGACAGCGGCTTGGCGATCGCGCCATCCATGCCGGCGGCCAGATAGGCGGCCTGCTGGTGGGCCATGGCGTTGGCGGTCATGGCCAGGATCGGCGCGGCGCCCGCGTGGCCCTTGAGGGCGCGGATGCGCTGGGTGGCCTCGACGCCGTCCATGCCGGGCATCTGGATGTCCATCAGGATCAGGTCGAAGCCGGCGCGGGCGGCGGCCACGCCCTGCACTCCGTCCTCGGCGGTGGTCACCCGTGCGCCCAGAGCCTCCAGCATGCGGCTGGCGATCAGGCGGTTGGTGGCGTTGTCCTCGACCAGGAGCACGCGCAGGCCGGCGAACAGCGGGGCGTCGGCCTCGTCGTCGTGCGCGGCGGGGGCGGGGCAGGCGTCGGCCTCGACCTCCAGCCAGAAGGTCGAGCCCTGGCCCAGGGTGCTCTCGAACCCGACCTCGCCGCCCATCATCTCGGCCAGGCGCCGGCAAATGGCCAGGCCCAGGCCCGAACCGCCGAAGCGGCGAGTCGTCGAGCCGTCGCCCTGGTGGAAGCGCTCGAACAGCGTCTTGCCGGCCTCCTCGCCGATGCCGACGCCGGTATCCTGGATCTCGAAGCGCAACCGCGGGCGATCGCCCGCGCGCGCTCCGGACAGTCGGGCCACGACGCCCCCCTGCAGGGTGAACTTCACCGCGTTGCCCAGCAGGTTGAACAGGGCCTGGCGCAGGCGCAGCGGATCGGTGGCGACCCAGCCCAGGTCGCCTTCGCCCGCTGGGGGCGCCTCGACGCGCAGATACAGGCCCTTGGCCTCGGCCTGGGGGCGCAGCATGTCGGCCACGCCCGCCAGCAGATCGGCGGGTTCCACCGGCTCGGCCGTCAGCTCCAGCTTGCCGGCCTCGATCTTCGAGAAGTCGATGATGTCGTTCAGCAGCTCCGACAGCATCGCGCCGCAGCCCAGGGCCTCGGTCAGCAGGCGGCGGCCGTCGTCGGTCAGCCGCTCGCTCTTCAGCAGGTGCAGCACGCCCAGCACGCCATTCATCGGGGTGCGGATCTCGTGGCTCATATTGGCCAGGAACTGGCTCTTGGCCTCGCCGGCGGCCAGGGCCGCGTCGCGGGCGTCGACCAGCTCGGTGACGTTCTGGCTGATGCCGATCACGTCCCAGGCGTGGGGGCTGGCCCCGCGCACGCCGCGCCAGGCCGCGTGCATGTGCGCCCAGGCCTCGTTGCCGGGATCCAGGTAGCGGTAGTCGATCTCGACATGCTCGCCGGTGCGCAGGGTGCGGGAGAAGGCCTCCCAGACCCGCTCGCGGTCCTCGGCGTGGATCGACATCGTCATCTCGGCCACGGTCATCGTCCGCATGCCGCCTTGCGGCGCGCTGGGCGTGGGGATGTCCTGGTCGAAGACGTAGACGCCCTTGCGCGGGTTGAAGCGCCAGACATAGACGCCGGCGGCGGTGCGCAGCAGCTCGTTCGAGCGCTCGGCCTGCTGGCGGACGATCTCGCGGGCGCGGTCCTCGCTGAAGTCCTGGAACACGATCATCAGGCCGCCGCCTTCCAGGACCTTGGACTGCGAGCGCACCCACAGCCAGCCGCCGCCTTTGCGGGCCAGGCGGTGCTGCGAGCGGGCGTGGCCGACGACGCGCAGGGCGTCGGCGATCGCGTGGATCACCTCGGTGTCGTGCAGGTGGAAGAAGTCGCGGATCGGCCGGCCCAGGGTGTCCTCGGCGGTCCAGCCGGTCAGGTTGGTCCAGGCGGGATTGACGCGGATGATGGCGTCGTCCTGCAGGATGACGAACATGTCGAGGCTGCTCTGGAAGAACCAGTCGGCCGCCGCCGCTTCGATTCTGGAGGCAGCCTCGGCGTCCAAGCGCTTGCCCATCCCGTTTCCCTCGTTTTCAATCGATATGCGCAGGATCGGGTAAAGTTTACGTTGCGACGAAAGGTCTCGGCGGCGATTTCGATCCATGGGTATGCAAGCATGACCGGAAAAGGTCGCGAGGGGAGTCCAGGACTTTGAGTACACCAGAAGCCGTAGGGCTATCGAGTGATCGACTGAATCGCATCGATCGTTTCATAAAGACTAAGTATATCGACAGCGGAAAACTACCCTGCGCGCTCACCCAAGTCTGGCGGCGTGGGCAACTGGCCTATACGTCGGTACTGGGCAGCGCCGATATCGAGCGCGGGAAGCCGTTGAAGGCTGACAGCCTGTTTCGCATCTACTCGATGACCAAGCCGGTCACCAGCGTGGCCTTCATGATGCTGGTCGAGGACGGGCTGGTGGCCCTGGACGACCCGGTGCACCGCTTCATCCCGGCCTGGCGCGACCAGGGCGTGTTCGTGGCCGGAACGCCGGGCGCGTTCCAGACCCGGCGCGCGGCCGAGCCGATGCGGATGATCGACCTGCTGCGCCACACCTCCGGTCTGACGTACGGCTTCCAGCAGCGGACCAATGTCGACGCGGCCTATCGCAAGCTGAAGCTGGACGGCGTCGACAGCGAGGGCGGGCTGCAGGGCTATGTCGACGCCCTGGCGACCGTGCCGCTGGAGTTCTCGCCTGGCGAGTCCTGGAACTATTCGGTGTCGACCGACGTCCTCGGCTATCTGGTCGAGAAGATCTCGGGCCTGCCGTTCGACGTCTTCCTGAAGACCCGCATCTTCGACCCGCTGAAGATGGTCGACACCGGCTTCTTCGTCCCCGAAGGCCAGCGCGATCGCTTCACCGCGTGCTACGCCCTGACGCCGACGGGCAAGGTGGTGCTGCAGGACGATCCCGAGAAGAGCCGCTTCCTGACCGATCCGTCGGTCAAGTCCGGCGGCGGCGGCCTGGTCTCGACCGCCGACGACTACATGCGCTTCTGCCGCATGCTGCTGAACGGTGGCGAGCTGGATGGCGCGCGCCTGCTCAGCCCCAAGACCATCAGGCTGATGACCATGAACCACCTGCCCGGCGGCAAGGAGCTGGTGCATCTGTCCAAGTCGCTGTTCAGCGAGGCGGTGTTCGAGGGGCTGGGCTTCGGCCTCGGCTTCGCCATGACCATCGACCAGGCCCGGACCAAGAACCTGGGCTCGCTGGGCGAATACTTCTGGGGCGGCATGGCCTCGACGGCGTTCTGGATCGATCCGGTCGAGGACCTGGCGGTGGTGTTCATGACCCAGCTGATGCCCTCGACCGCGTATCCGATCCGTCGGGAACTGCGGACGCTGGTGTATTCGAGCTTCACGGAAGCGGCGGGGTAGATGAGCAATCCTCCCCCTAGCGGGGGAGGTGGTCCGAAGGACCGGAGGGGGAAGTGCCGGAGAGCTTGCCTCTTCCCCCTCGTCTCTTCGAGCCGACACCTCCCCCGCCGGGGGGAGGATTGGAGCTGGCTTCACCCGCAAAGAAAACGGCGCGGGAGGTCTTCCCGCGCCGAGTTGCGCTTTACCAAAGTCCGACGCATTGCGAGCAATACGCCACGCTCGCGGATCCACCGACTTCGAAACGTCAGGACGCGTGCAAGTCGCGCCCAAAGCCCATGACTTTCCGCGAACGCCCTCCCCAGCGCGGATCATTCTCTCTGGATTTCAGCTAAATGCGAAGGTGGCGCTCGTCCGACCTCGCACCCGCTCCCATGGATGACCTCGGCTGAAACTGTGATTTCGAATTTGGAGTATGCCGTTTGAGCCGTCAACGGCCGGCGCCGCGAAAACAGGCGCCCGCGCCGGGGTCTGGACATCTTCGCCGGAGCGTGCAGGCTGGCTTCAAACAATCGTTCAATGAACAAGACAGGGGTGGAAGCCGTCATGGCCGCGATCAACGCCGTCACCGATCTTTCCGTCGAAGGCGACATTGGCGTCGTCACGCTGAACTCGCCGCCGGTCAACGCGCTGTCGGCCCAGGTCCGCGAAGGCCTGAAGGGCGCGTTCGAGGGCGCGATCGCCGATCCGGCCGTCAAGGCGATCGTGCTGATCTGCGACGGCCGCACCTTCATCGCCGGCGCCGACATCACCGAGTTCGGCAAGGCCATGACCGGGCCGTCGCTGCAGGACGTCCAGGCCATCATCGAAAACTCGCCCAAGCCCGTCGTGGCCGCGATCCACGGTACGGCCCTGGGCGGCGGCTTGGAGGTGGCGCTGGTCGCCAACTACCGCGTGGCCGTGCCGTCGGCCAAGGCCGGCCTGCCCGAGGTCAACATCGGCCTGCTGCCTGGCGCCGGCGGCACCCAGCGCCTGCCGCGCATCGTCGGCGTCGAGAAGGCGCTGGAGATGGTCACCAGCGGCCAGCACGTTCCGGCCAAGGCGGCGCTCGCCATGGGCCTGTTCGACGAACTGGTCGAGGAGGGGGACCTGCGCGCCGGGGCGATCGCCTTCGCCCATAAGGTGTTGGCCGAGGGCCGACCGCTGAACAAGGTCCGCGACCTCAACGCCAAGGTCGAGGCGGCGCGCGGCAAGCCCGAGATCTTCGCCGACTTCCGCAAGGCCAACGCCAAGAAGTTCCGCGGCTTCATGGCCCCCGAGAACAACATCAAGTGCATCGAGGCGGCGGTGAACCTGTCCTTCGACGAGGGGCTAAAGGAAGAGCGCAAGCTGTTCATGGAGCTGATGACCGGCAGCCAGTCGGCCGCCCAGCGCTATGTGTTCTTCGCCGAACGCCAAGCCGCCAAGATCCCGGACGTGCCGGACGACACCCCGACCATCCCGGTCAAGAAGGTCGGTGTCATCGGGGCCGGCACCATGGGTGGCGGCATCTCGATGAACTTCCTCAACGCCGGCATCCCGGTGACGATCATCGAGGCCAAGCAGGAGAACCTGGAGCGCGGCGTCGGCGTCATCCGCAAGAACTACGAGAACACCGCCAAGAAGGGCCGTCTGACCCAGGACGACGTCGAAAAGCGCATGGGCCTGCTGACGCCCTCGATGAACCTCGAGGACCTCGCCGACTGCGACCTGATCATCGAGGCGGTGTTCGAGCTGATGGAGATCAAGAAGGAGGTCTTCGGCAAGCTGGACAAGATCGCCAAGCCCGGCGCGATCCTGGCCTCGAACACCTCGTACCTGGACATCGACGTGATCGCCGCCTCGACCTCGCGACCCGAGAGCGTGATCGGCCTGCACTTCTTCTCGCCGGCCAATGTCATGCGCCTGCTGGAGATCGTGCGCGGGGCCAAGACCGACAAGTCGGTGATCGCCACGTCGATGCAGATCGGCAAGAAGATCGGCAAGGTCGCCGTGCTGGTCGGCAACTGCCACGGCTTCGTCGGCAACCGCATGCTGGCCCAGCGCCAGCGCGAGGCCCAGAAGCTGATCCTGGAAGGCGCCATGCCCTGGGACGTCGACCGGGTGCTGTTCGACTTCGGCCTGCCGATGGGGCCGTTCGCGATGAGTGACCTGGCCGGTCTCGACATCGGTTGGGATCCGGCCAAGACCAGTTCCTCGACCGTGCGCGAGGTGCTGTGCGAGATGGACCGCCGCGGCCAGAAGAACGGCAAGGGCTTCTACGACTACGACGAGAACCGCAACGCCAAGCCGTCGCCCGTGGTCGAGCAGGTGATCCGCGACTTCGCCGAGAAGCGCCAGATCCAGCGCCGCGAGATCAGCGACCAGGAGATCCTGGAGCGGTGCCTGTATCCGATGGTCAATGAGGGGGCGAAGATCCTGGAAGAGGGCAAGGCCATCCGGGCGTCCGACATCGATATCGTCTGGATCAACGGCTATGGCTGGCCGGTCTATCGCGGCGGCCCGATGTTCTGGGGCGAGCTGGTGGGTCTCGACAAGATCCTGGCCAAGATGCGCGAGTTCCACGAGACGCTCGGCGACGACTTCAAGCCGTCGGCTCTGCTGGAGCGCCTGGTGGCCGAGGGCAAGGGTTTCAAGGACGCCTGACCGTTCCCTCCCCCTTGATGGGGGAGTGTGACCCCAATCCGCTCATCCCCGCGAAAGCGGGGACCCAAGCGGACTTCGATTTGTAGCGCCGTTCAGGATTGATCGTCGGACTCGGCTTGGATCCCCGCTTTCGCGGAGATGAGCGGTGTTTGGTGGATCGGGTTACGTAAGGAAAAGCCATGACCATCGCCGCCATGATGTCCGCCGACTACGGCGTGATGGGCGATATCCTTCGCGAGCGGGCCAAGGCCGGCCCCAACCACCCGGCCGTGATCATGGAGACCGGCGAGAGCGTCACCTACGCCGAATTCGATGCCCTGGCCAACCGGGTCGCCGCCGCCCTGCAGCGTGACGGGATTGAGCTCGGCGAGGCGATCGCCGTCTGCGCCCTGTCGTCGATCCCCTACGCGGCGCTTTTCCTGGGCGCCTTGCGGGCCGGGGTGGCGGTGGCGCCGATCGCCCCGTCCTCGACGCCCGAGGCCATCGCCGGCATGGTCGCCGACTGCGGCGCCAAGCTGTTCTTCCTCGACGCCGGCGTGGAGGAAGCCCAGAAGCCCGCGCCGATCGCCGTCCGCCAAGTCCGTCTCGACACCGACGCCTTCGACGCCTGGCTGGCCCCGCTAAACGCCCGCCCGAGGCCGGTCGAGATCGGTCCCGACCACCCCTTCAACATCATCTATTCCAGCGGCACGACCGGCACGCCCAAGGGCATCGTCCAGTCGCACGGCATGCGCTGGCGGCACGTGTTCCGGGGCGACGCGGTCGGCTATGGGCCCGACGCGGTCACCGTGCTGTCGACCCCGCTCTATTCGAACACCACCCTGGTCTGCTTCTTCCCCACCCTGGCGGGCGGCGGGACCGTGGTGCTGATGAAGAAGTTCGACGCCGGCCGCTATCTGGAGCTGGCCCAGGCCCATCGCATGACCCACACCATGCTGGTGCCGGTGCAGTACCGCCGCCTGATGGAGCGGCCGGACTTCGACCGCTACGACCTGTCGTCGACGCATCTGAAGTTCTGCACCAGCGCGCCGTTCGCGGCCGAGCTGAAGGCCGACGTGCTGCGCCGCTGGCCCGGCGGACTGGTGGAATACTTCGGCATGACCGAGGGCGGCGGCACCTGCATCCTGATCGCCCACGAGCATCCGGACAAGCTGCACACGGTCGGCCAGCCCGCGCCAGGCCACGACATTCGCCTGATCGACGAGGACGGCGTCCAGGTCGGCCCGGGCGTGGTCGGCGAGATCGTCGGCCGCTCGGCCGGCATGATGAACGGGTATCACGGCCGCCCGGACAAGACCGCCGAGGCGACCTGGACCTCGCCCGAGGGTTGGCGCTTCATTCGAACGGGGGATGTCGGCCGCTTCGACGAGGACGGCTTCCTGACGCTGATGGATCGCAAGAAGGACATGATCATCAGCGGCGGTTTCAACATCTATCCGTCCGACCTGGAGGCGGTGCTGATCCAGCATCCGGCCGTGGTCGAGGCGGCGGTGGTCGGCGTGCCGTCGGACGCCTGGGGCGAGACACCGGTGGCCTTCGTGGCGCTGAAAGGCGGGCAAGCGGCTGATCCGGGCGAGATCAAGGCCTTCGTCAACGGCCAGGTCGGTAAGACCCAGCGCCTGGCGGACGTTCGTGTCGTCGATAGCCTGCCGCGCAGCCATATCGGCAAGGTTTTGAAGCGAGAGCTGAGGGACTCCTGGCAAAAATCGCCTAGTGCTTGATCGTTTTTGCCGCGACCGCGCGCCGCATTAGGCCCGGTGGAATCGATAATTACGGTTGCTTAACCATGAGGTGCGGCCATCGGGTCGCCCGGTTCGTCGTGGATTGCGCCCGTTATGCCGCCGAAGCCCGTCGCCGCTCCGATCAACGCCCTTCAGGGAAGCGCCTTCGTTCGCGCCGCCCAGGATGTCGCGCCGATCGACTTCCAGGCCGTCGCCCGCGCCCTGGGCGCGGCCGGCCATGCCTCCGACCTGGATCAGCGTCTGGCCGGCCGCTTCGCCCGTCCCGTCGCCGTCCGCGCCTTCGCCGACCGCATCGAGGCCACCGCCGCCGCGCTGCGGGCCCTGGGCGCCCGCGCTGGCGGGGTCTGCGTCGTCTCGGCCCTGGCCGATCCCGAAACCCTGGCCGGCGTCGCCGCCGCGGGCCTGAAGGCCTGGCTGGTCGACGTCGATCCGTTCAGCGCCATGTTCGACACCGCCCACCTGCGCGAGCGCCTGCCCGAGGCGCCGGGGCCGCTGGAGGCTATCGTCCCCGCCGCCGCCCATGGCCGCGCGCCCGACATGCGCGCCTGGGCCGCCTTCCGCGCCGAGACCGGCCTGCCGATCCTGGTCGACGCCACCGGCGCCTTCGACGTGGTGATCGAGGCGCCTGTTCCTGTTGTCGTGGGCCTCCCCGCTGGGGCGGGCGTGTTCGTGGCCTGCGAGGACGCCACCCCGGTCAACGCCATCGAGGCGCGGCCCTTCGCTGGCGATGACGGCCTCTCGACCTGGCCCGGCCTGCGTCAGCGCCTGTGCGGCATGGCCCAGCAGCTGCGTGTCCTGTTGCTGGACAGCGGCGTCGGCTTCCAGCCCGGCTGGGGCATGAGCTGGATCTCGCCGACCTGCGCGCTCAGCCTGCCCACCGACGACGCCGGCGCCGTGGCCTGGAGGCTTCAGGCCGCCGGCGTGGCGGCCAGCTGCGCCGTCCGCGACCGCAACCTCGTCGCCGACGACACCCCGGCGGCCGACCGCCTGGCCGCCTCGACCGTGGTGCTGACCCTGGATCCGAACCTCGACATCGAGGCGCTGGACCGCCTATGCGACGCGCTGCGGGACGCGGTGGGCTAGAGCCGGCCAGCGACTTGGCCTAAGCCTTCGCGCGTGGACCCACACCGAAGGCAAGTGATGGCCGAAGACTTCTCCTGCGCGATCTGTGGCGATCGTCACGACAGCCTGTCCCGCGACTGGGGCTATGGCCTGCCCGACGAGGTCTGGGCCCTGTCCGAGGAAGACCGCGAGGGCCAGGTCCGCTTCAACGACGACCTGTGCCAGTGGGGCGAGCGCGCTTTCATCCGCTGCATCCTGCCCGTGCCGCTGAAGGGCGCGGACGACTATTTCGGCTGGGGCCCGTGGGTCGAGGTCGATGCCGAAGTGTTCGCGCGCTATCTCGAACTCTATGACGAGGACGGGCGCGAGGAGCCGCCGGTTCCCGGCAAGCTGGCCAACAAGCTGGAGGCCTATCCTGGCGTGACGCTGGGCACGCGCCTGCTGATCCAGTTCCAGGATCCCGGCGAGCGGCCGATCCTGACCCTGCTCGAAAGCGACAAGAGCCGCCTGGCGCAGGAGCAGCGCGACGGCATCGACGCCGCCCGACACCACGAGATCCTGGAGATCTGTAAGGCGTAGAGCGGGTGTTTGACTCTTAAATCTATATATGTAGATTTAAGGAATGCAGCGAAAACGCAAGCCCTCCCGGCAAGCCCTGGTCCTCTTCACCGCTCTCCTGGCCGATCAGTCGGCCTGGCGGCACGGCTATGACCTTTCGCGCGAAACGGGATTGGCGTCGGGCACGCTCTATCCCTTGTTGGCGCGCCTCCAGGCTGGGGGATTGCTGGAGGCCGAGTGGCAGGTGTCCGCCGAGCCTGGACGTCCATCCCGTCACGCGTATCGCCTGACCGCCGAGGGACGTTCGATCGCTCGCGAGGCGACTCAGGCGCAACCGATGATGATCCTGAAAGGAGCATTGGCATGACGTGGGCGGAGCGCGTGGCCGATTTGGCGATCCGGGTCGCTCCGGAAGCGCGACGTGACTGGGCGTTGGCCGCAAGGGCCGAACTCGAGCATGTGCCAGCCTTCCGAAGCTTGGGCTTCGCGCTGGGTGGCCTGGCGGCGGCGATCGGCTGGCGAGTTGGTGATCCCTCGTTCCTGACGTTTGGGGCGCGTTGGGGCCTGGCTGCGGGCATGATGCTCTGGGCGGGACTGCTGGTCCGCTTGGCCCTGAAGTTGACGGCCGTGGACGCCGCTTTCGCGACCGGTGTGGGGATGTTGGGACTGGTCGCCGGCGTCGGCGCTATTCTCACGGCCTGGTTGGGGTTAGGTGTGGTGATCCGCGCGGGCGCGCCACTGCTGGCGCTGACGGTGGGATACGCGGGCCTCGTCGAACACCTGGCGCCGGACTACCCCTATCTGCGCTATTGCCGCGCCCTGTCGATCGAGATCGCCGTCCTGCTCGCCGCGGCCATCGGCGTGGCGACACTGGTCCGGGCTTACGGTCTCAAAGCCAGCCAGTCTTCTTGAAGCGCCGGTACAGCATCGCGCAGATGGCCGCGATCGCCGCCAGAACGCCGTAGTAGCCGTAGGCCCACTTCAGCTCGGGCATGTGCTCGAAGTTCATGCCGTAGATGCCGGCCACCGCCGTCGGCACGGCCAGGATGGCGGCCCAGGCGGCCAGCTGGCGGGTGATCACGCCCTGGCGCTGCTGCTCCAGCAGGCTGCTGATCTCGAACACCGAGGTCAGCACCTCGCGCAGGCCGTCGACCAGGATCTCGGTGCGCTGGATGTGGTCGCGCACGTCGCGGAAATAGGCCCGCACCTCGGTGTCGATGCAGGGCAGCTCGTGATGCTCCAGCGCGCTGACCACCTGGGTCATCGGGCCCAGCAGCTTCTTGAACTTCATCAGCGCCCGGCGAAGATTGAAGATGCGGGCGATCTCGGCGCGGCTGAGGAAGGCGTCCAGCGCCCGCCGCTCGAAGGCGTGCAGGTCTTCCTCGATGGTGTCGACGATCGGCATGTAGCCGTCGACGATGAAGTCCAGCACCGCGTGCAGCACATAGTCGACGCCGTGGGCCAGCAGGGCCGGGGCCGCCTCCAGCTGGGCGCGCAGCTCGGTATGGGCCCGGGCCGAACCGTGGCGGACGGTGATCAGGTGCCTGCGGCCGACGAAGAAGTCGGTCTCGCCATAGACGATGTGATCGTTGTCGAGGTGGGCGGTCTTGGCGACGACGAACAGCTGATCGCCATAGACGTCGACCTTGGGCGTCTGGCGAGCATTCAGCGCGTCCTCGATCGCCAGCGGATGCAGGTGGAAGACCTGCTGCAGCACGCGCAGTTCGGCTTCGTCGGGCTCGACCAGGCCGATCCAGACGAACTCGCCGTCGCGCGGCGGCAGGCTGTCCGGATCGTCCAGGCTGAGCGGCCGGACGGCCTTGCCGTCGACATAGGCGCTGGCGGCGACGACGGTCATGGCGGGCCTCAGTGCGCCGCCGCGTAGGCCTCGACCTTGGCCACCCGCTCGGCCTTCTCGGTCTCGCTGAGGAACGAGCCGGTGAAGCTGTTCTTGGCCAGGGTGACGACGTCCTCGCGGGTCAAGCCCACGGCGCCGGCCGTCGCCAGGTAGTTCTCGAGCAGGTAGCCGCCGAAATAGGCCGGGTCGTCGGAATTGACCGTCGCCTTCAGGCCCAGGCTCAGCATCGTCTTCAGCGGGTGGACGTCCAGGCTGGGCACGCCGCACAGTTTCAGGTTCGACAGCGGGCAGACGGTCAGGGTCGTCCCGTCCTTGACGAGGCGCGCGGTCAGGGCCTCGTCCTCCAGGGCGCGATTGCCGTGGTCGATGCGGTCGACCTTCACCAGGTCGATGGCTTCCCAGACATAGGCCGGCGGGCCTTCCTCGCCGGCGTGGGCCACGATCTTGAGGCCCAGGTCGCGAGCGGCCTGCAGGACGCGGGCGAACTTGGCGGGCGGGTGGCCGACCTCCGAGCTGTCCAGGCCGACGCCGGCCAGGTTCGACAGCCACGGCTTGGCCTGCTCCAGGGTCTCGAAGGCGCTCTCTTCCGACAGGTGGCGCAGGAAGCACAGGATCAGCTTGGAGGTGACGCCCAGGGTTTCCTCGGCCTCCTTCATCCCGGCCAGCAGGCCCTTCATCACCGTCTCGAAGGCGACGCCCCGATCGGTGTGGGTCTGGGGATCGAAGAAGATCTCGGCATGCGTGCCGCCGTCGGCCGCCAGGCGCTTGAAATAGGCCAGGGCCAGGTCCTTGAAGTCGGCCTCGGTGATCAGCACGCCCGCGCCCTGATAGTAGATGTCCAGGAAGTCCTGCAGGTTCGAGAAGGCGTAGGCCGCGCGGATCTCGTCGACCGAACCGTAGGGCAGGGTGATCCCGTTGCGCTGGGCCAGCTCGAACATCAGCTCGGGTTCGAGGCTGCCCTCGATGTGCATATGCAGCTCGGCCTTGGGCAGGCCCCTGACGAAGTTGGCGAAGTCGGCGGAAGCGGAGGTCGTGTCGGTCATGCGGTTTTATGCGCGCGGGCGCGGGCGTCGATCAACCGGCATCACTGAAATCCTCTGGAAATGGCTTACGGCGCCGGTTAAGCCCGCAGCAGTTCAGCGTCGCTCGGGGGTGTGCCGATGACTGTTTCCCAGAAGCTTCTGCCCGGCGTGCCGCTGGTGGAGTCGATGCTGTTCGGCGCCTCGCTGGATCAGATGGGCCTGACCAACGCCGAGCGCGACGTCGCCGTCCAGCTGCACGAGAAGGGTTTCGCGGTCTTCGATTTCCCGGACGAGGATCTCGACGCGCGTATCGACCGCATCAGGGCCGACCTGACGCCGCTCTACGACTTCGACAGCTGGCGCGCGGCGGGCTGGGCGGCCAATGACGGCCTGCGGGTGCAGGACGCCTGGCGCACGAACGCGGACGTCCGCGCCATCGCCGCCAACCAGGCGGTGCTGGACCTGCTGTCCAAGCTCTACGGCCGCCGCGCCTTCCCGTTCCAGACGCTGAACTTCCCGGTCGGCACCCAGCAGCACGTCCACTCGGACTCGATCCACTTCTCCAGCGCGCCCGAGCGCTTCATGTGCGGCGTCTGGCTGGCCCTGGAGGACATCCACGAGGACGCCGGCCCGCTGGTCTACTATCCGGGCTCGCACAAGTGGCCGATCCTCTACAACGACGCGATCGGCAAGGTGGTCGGGACCGATACGGCCGAGTTCGCCCAGCCGCCGTTCGAGGCGGCCTGGCGGGCGCTGATCGACGCGACCGGGACCCAGCCGGAATATTTCCGCCCCAGGAAGGGCCAGGCGCTGATCTGGGCGGCCAACCTGCTGCACGGCGGCAGCCGCCAGAACGACCCGGCCCGGACGCGGTGGTCGCAGGTCACGCACTATTATTTCGATGACTGCGCGTACTATACGCCGGCCTTCTCGGATCCGCTGATCGGCAATCTGGACCTGCGCGACATCGTCGATGTCTCGACCGGCGAAAGGGCGCCGAACATCTATGTCGACCGACCGATCGGGGAGGTTCCCCGTCGCGGCGCGATCCAGCCGGCCGCCGCCACGGCGTCGGTCGTAAGTCCGAATCGGTGGGGATCCATGTTTTCGGCCAAGGCGCCGAAGGATTTCGACGCCCGGCGCTATCTGGAGCTGAACCCCGACGTGGCGGCTTCGGGCATGGATCCGCGCCGGCACTACGCCCGCCACGGCGCCCGCGAGCATCGGCGCTACAAGTAGGCCGCCCCTCCCGTGAGGGGAGGGGCGGACCGGGTCCTAGTGCGCGGCGTCCTTGGCCTTGTCGCCGGCCTTCTTGGCTTCGTCGCCAGCCTTTTCGGCGGCCTTGCCAGCATCGGCGGCGGCGTCGCCGGCGGCTTCCTTGGCCTGTTCAGTGGTGGCGGTGGCCGCTGCGTCGGCGCTGGCGTTGGCCGCATTGGCGGCGGCGGCCGCGGCGTTCTGGGCGTCGGCGGCGGCGGCGTTGCTTTGGGTCGCCGCCTCCTGGGCCTTCTCGGCCTTGTTCTCGCAGGCCATCACCGTCAGGCCCAGCGCGGCCACGGCCGCGATCGTCACGATACGCATGAGTATCTCCTCCCAAGCCCGGCCTTGGCGCCGGGTGGGAAGATAATCCTGAGGCGGAGGTTCGGTTGCTTCTCCCCGTCGCGCTCAGGACATCGGCGGCGCGGGCGGCGGCGGGCCTTCGGGCAGGGGGATGAATTCGTCGTGGTCCAGGTCGGGCAGCTTCATGCGGCCAGCCTTCCAGTCGGCCTTGGCCTGCTCGATGCGGTCCTTGGACGACGAGACGAAGTTCCACTCGATGAAGCGCGGTCCGATCGGCTCGCCGCCCATCAGCATGACGGTCGAGCGCTCGAGGGCCTTGAAGACCACGGTGTCGCCCGGCGCGAAGACGGCCATCTGCAGGGCCGAGAGCTCGCGGCCGTCGACCTCGACGCGGCCGTCCGCCACATAGGCCGCGCGCTCGGAATACTCGGCGGGCAGGGCAGCAGTCGTGCCCGGCTCCAGTTCCCAGTGGACGTAGAACAGCGGCGAGAAGACCGGCACACTGGCCTTGGCGCCGAACGCCTCGCCGGCGATCAGCCGCGCCTTCAGCCCGCCGCTCTCGTAGGAGGGCAGCTCGGCCGACCCTTCGTGGTGGCTGAAGCTGGGCGCGGTCTCCTCATATTCCTTGGGCAGGGCGATCCAGGCCTGCATGCCGTCCATGCGGCCGCCCTGGCGACGCAGGGTCTCGAAGCGTTCGGAATGGGTGATGCCGCTGCCGGCGGTCATCCAGTTGACCTCGCCCGGCTTGATCACGGCCAGCGAGCCGACGCTGTCGCGGTGGGTGATCTCGCCCTGGAACAGGTACGACAGGGTGGAGAGGCCGATGTGCGGATGCGGGCGGACGTCGGCGCTCTTGGGAAAGCCCGGGGCGAATTCAGCGGGACCCATGTGGTCGAGGAAGGTGAACGGGCCGACCATCCGCCGCGCGTGGAAGGGCAGCACGCGGCCGACCTCGAAGTTTCCGATATCGTGGCGGCGGGCTTCGATGACGAGGTCGATCATGGGTCGGCTCCGGCGAAATTCGCGGGGAACTTAGCCGGGAGTTGCTGTCCCAGTCTTGTGCAATTCACACCCGATCGCTCATCCCCGCGAAAGCGGGGACCCAAGCCGAGTCCGAAGGTGAAGCGCCGCCGAGCCGCATCCTGACAGCCCGCTTGGATCCCCGCTTTCGCGGGGATGAGCGGTGTTTGTGTTCTACAGCGTGTCCGGGGTCTTCTTCAGGGGCATCAGCGCCAGCAAGCTGATCAGGCCGGCGCCAGCCAGATAGAGGCCGACCAGCTTCAGGCCGCCATGCGTGGCCAGGGCCTGGGCGATGGCCGGAGTCATGCCGCCGCCGATGACGCCGCCGACATTGAAGGCGATCGACGAGCCAGTGTAGCGCACCCGCGCCGGGAACAGGCTGGGCAGCCAGGCGCCGAGCGGGCCGTAGACCAGCCCCATGACCACCAGGGCCAGGGACAGGAACACGCCGATCAGCCAGAGCGAGCCCGAGCCCATCATCGGCGCCAAGGCCGCGCCGGCGGCGATGGTCAGGAACGAGCCGGCCATCAGCACGCGGCGAGGGCTCGAGGCGTCCGACCAATAGCCGGCCCAGACGATGCCGCCGGCCATGAACAGGATGGCGACCAGCAGCACGCTCAAGAAGAGCTGGCGGCCATAGCCCAGGGCCGTGACGCCGTAACCCAGCGAGAAGGCCGTGGTCAGGTAGAACAGAGCGAAGCAGGCGACCACGGCGAAGGTGCCGCCGATCACCTCGCGGGCGTGGGTCTTGAACAGCTCGGCGACCGGCACGTGGGCCGGCGGCGCTTCATGGGCGGCGGCTTCGAAGGCTGCGGTCTCGGTCAGCTTCAGGCGGATCCACAGCCCGACCCCGACCAGCAGGATGCTGCCCAGGAACGGCAGGCGCCAGCCCCAGGCCTGGAACTGCTCCGGCGTCAGGATCGCGCCGAGGATCAAAAAGAGGCCGTTGGCGGCGATGAAGCCGACCGGCGCGCCCAGCTGGGGGAACATGCCGAAGCGCGCGCGCCAGCCGGGCGGAGCGTTCTCGACCGCCAGCAGGGCCGCGCCGCCCCACTCGCCGCCCAGGCCGAAGCCCTGGCCGAAGCGCAGGACGCACAGCATGAATGGCGCGATCCAGCCCGCCTGGTGATAGGTCGGCAGGAAGGCCACCAGCAGGGTCGAGCCGCCCATGATGATCAGCGAGGCCACCAGGGTCGACTTGCGGCCGATGCGGTCGCCGAAGTGTCCGAACACGATCGAGCCTAGCGGCCGGGCGATGAACGCGACGCTGAGGCTGGCGTAAGAGGCCAGCAGCTGCACGGCGGGGGAGGAGGCCGGGAAGAACAGCGGCCCGAACACCAGCGAGGCGGCGGTGGCGTAGATATAGAAGTCGTAGAACTCGACGGCCGTGCCGATCAGGCTGGCGGCCAGCACGCGTCGCGTCGACGCGCCGGTAGCGCTCGATTGGGCCATGCTGGCCTCCTTGGAATGTCGGATAGTGCGGAGCGCGGCCCCCCGACCGCGCTCCAAAAGGTCTTAGCCCAGCGGGCTCACATACGGGCTGATCAGGCCCAGCGGCACGGCCGTCGAGTTCTTGACGCCACGGATGACGATGCGGCTCTCGATGTTCGAGACCAGGCCCAGCGACAGCAGCTTGTCTCGCAGGAACTCGTCGAAGGCGCGCATGTCGCGGGTGACGATCCGCATCTCGTAGTCGGCGGCGCCGGTGACGGTGGCGCACTGGACGACCTCGGCCCACTTGGCGACCGCCTGTTCGAACGTGTCCAGATTTTCCTTGGTCGGCAGCGACAGCTTGACGGTGCAGTAGACCTCGAAGCCCAGGCCGAGCTTTTCGCGGTCCAGGATCGTCACGCGGCGCTGGATGACACCGGCGTCTTCCAGCCTCTTGATGCGGCGCCAGCACGGGCTGGACGACAGACCAACACGTTCGGCGATCTCGGCGACGGACAGTCCGGCGTCGTGTTGGATGAGATCGAGGATCTTGGCATCCACGGCGTCGAGTTGTTCGGACAAGAAATTCCTCCCCCCAGCGGGCGTTGACGCTCACTTCTTGCGCAAAACGACCACGAGTCGGGCACGCCTTGGGCAAACAATTTCCGCGCTTCTATAAGATATTGCGTAACGGGCGGGAAGACCCGGGAGGAAAATTTTTGCCATGCGGCACTCGGAAGTCACGCTCGACGACAAATATGTGCTCGAAGATGGTCGCGCATTCATCACTGGCGTGCAGGCGCTGCTGCGGGTCCTGCTGGATCGCAAGCGCCTGGATCGCAAGGCTGGGTTGAACACCGGCGGCTATCTGTCGGGCTATCGCGGCTCGCCGCTGGGCGGCCTGGACCAGCAGGCCGCGCGCATCAAGAAACTGCTGACCGCGCACGACGTGGTCTTCCAGGAAGGCCTGAACGAGGACCTCGCGGCGACCGCCGTATGGGGCAGCCAGCAGGCCAACCTGTTCCCCGGCGCGCTTTATGATGGCGTCTTTGGCATGTGGTACGGGAAGGCCCCTGGGGTCGACCGCACCGGCGACGTCTTCAAGCACGCCAATTTCGCGGGGACCTTCCCGACCGGCGGCGTGCTGGCGGTGGCCGGCGACGACCACGGCTGCAAGAGCTCGACCCTGCCGTCGCAATCCGAGTTCGCCTTCCAGGACTTCGAGATGCCGGTGCTGTCGCCCGCCGACGTCCAGGAGGTGCTGGATTACGGCATCCTGGGAATCGCCCTGTCGCGGTTCTCGGGCCTGTGGACCGGCATGATCGCCCTGGCCGACACCATGGATTCGGGCGTGACCATCGACGTCTCGCTGGATCGCCACCACGCCGTCATTCCCGACTTCGCCTTCCCGCCCGGCGGCCTGGGCATCCGGCTGAAGGATCAGCCGATGGAGAAGGAACGGCGCATGCGGCTGCACAAGCTGCCCGCCGCCCTGGCCTTCGCCCGCGCCAACCAGATCGACCGCGTGGTGCTGGGCGCCTCGCACGTGCGGGTGGGCAAGGCGCGCCTCGGCATCGTCTGCCAGGGGCAGGCGTACAAGGACGTGCTGGAAGCCTTCACGGCCATGGGCATGACCCTGCAGGAAGCCGCCGACCTGGGCGTCTCCATCTATAAGGTCGGCATGCCCTGGCCGCTGGAGCCGCTGGGCCTGCGCGCCTTCGCCGCCGGTCTCGAGACCCTGATGGTCATCGAGCACAAGCGCGGCCTGATCGAGCCCCAGGCCCGGGCCGCTCTTTATGACCTGCCCGCCCAGGCCCGCCCGCGCATCATCGGCAAGGTCGACGAGCGCGGCGCGCCGCTGCTGTCGGAGCTGGGTTCGCTGTCGGTCGCCGAAATCGCCCTGGCGATCTACGACCGCCTGCCGGACGGCCCGCACATGGAGCGGGCGCGCGCCTATCTGAACCGCGTCTCGGCCGCCGGCGTCGCCGCCGTCAGCTTGGCCGCCGACCAGGCCCGCAAGCCGTTCTTCTGCTCGGGCTGCCCGCACAACACCTCGACCAAGCTGCCGGAAGGCAGTCGCGCCTTGGCCGGCATCGGCTGTCACTACATGGCCGGGTTCAACGACCCGATGACCGACCTCAACACCCACATGGGCGGCGAGGGCCTGACCTGGGTGGGGGC
Organism: Caulobacter segnis; assembly: GCF_023935105.1. Taxonomy (NCBI): domain Bacteria; kingdom Pseudomonadati; phylum Pseudomonadota; class Alphaproteobacteria; order Caulobacterales; family Caulobacteraceae; genus Caulobacter; species Caulobacter sp. RL271. Next base: position 1,057,042 of record NZ_CP096040.1, read on the forward strand.
GGCGCCGTTCACCAGCGAGAAGCACGTCTTCCAGAACCTGGGCGACGGCACCTACAACCACTCGGGATCCCTCGCCATCCGGGGCGCGGTCGCGGCCAAGGCCAACATCACCTACAAGCTGCTCTATAACGACGCCGTCGCCATGACCGGCGGCCAACGCGCCGAGAGCGGCTTCACCCCCGCCCAGATCACTCGCCAGCTGGCGGCCGAGGGGGTGACCAAGACGGTCATCGTCGTCGACGAGCTGGAGCGCTATCAGGGCGTCACCGACCTGGCCCCCGGCGTCGAGATCTTTCCGCGCTCGGACCTGATGCGTGTGCAGGAGATGCTGCGCGACACCTCGGGCGTCACGGTGCTGCTCTACGACCAGACCTGCGCCACCGAGAAGCGCCGCCGCCGCAAGCGGGGGTCGATGCCCAAGGCGACGAAGCGCGTCTTCATCAACCCGCTGGTCTGCGAAGGCTGTGGCGACTGCTCGGTCAAGTCCAACTGCGTCTCGGTCGAACCGCTGGCCACGGAGTTTGGCCGCAAGCGCAAGATCAACCAGTCATCCTGTAACCAGGACTACTCTTGCGTCGAGGGCTTCTGCCCCTCGTTCATCACCCTGGAGGGCGCCGAGAACGCCCAGTCCAAGACGCTGCCGGCGGCCCTGACCGCCGAGTCGACGCCGCTGCCCGAGTTCGAGCCGCTGCACGGCGTGCGCAAGATCCTGTTCACGGGCGTGGGCGGCACCGGCGTCACGACCGTGGCCTCGATCCTGGCCATGGCCGCCCATATCGACGGACGGGCCGGCAGCGTGGTCGACATGACGGGCCTCGCCCAAAAGGGCGGCTCGGTGTTCAGCCACGTCAAGATCGGCGAGACGGAAGAGACCATCGTCGGCGGCCGCGTGCCGGCCGCCAGCGCCGACGTGCTGATCGCCTGCGACCTGCTGGTCGCGGCCTCGCCCGAGGGGCTGTCGCTGTACGCCAAGGACCGCACGCGCGCGTTCGGCAACAGCGACTTCGCGCCGACCGCCGACTTCGTCACCAGCCGCGACGTCCGCTTCGACAGCGGGGCCATGGCCCGGCGGGTCAAGGGCGCGACCAACACCTTCGACGCCTGCCCGGCCCAGCACCTGGCCGAAAGCCAGTTCGGCGACGCCATCTATGCCAACATGATCATGGTCGGCTTCGCCTGGCAGCGCGGGGTGATCCCGGTCTCCAGCCGCGCCCTCTATCGCGCCATCAAGCTGAACGGCGTCGACGCCGAGGCCAATCTGCAGGCCTTCGAGCTGGGTCGCCGCGTCGCCCATGATCCGTCGTCGGTCGAGGTCAAGGAAGACAAGACCCCGACGCCGGAGATGATGCCGCTGGACGACCTGATCGCCCACCGTACGGCTGAGCTGACCGCCTACCAGAACGCCGCCTACGCCCGGCGCTATGCCGACAAGGTGGCCAAGGTGCGCGCGGCCGAGGAGGCCGTCAGCGGTCCGGACGGCGCCCTGCCGCTGACCCGCTCGGCGGCGGTGAACCTCTATAAGCTGATGGCCTACAAGGACGAGTACGAGGTCGCTCGTCTCTATACCGACGGCCGCTTCAAGGCCGAGCTGGCCGGGACCTTCAAGGGCGGTCAGGCCAAGGTCTGGCTCTCGCCGCCGCTGCTGGCCCCCAAAGACAAGGATGGCAAGCCCCGGAAGATCGCGTTCGGCGGCTGGATGCTGGACGTCGCCTTCCCGCTGATGGCCAAGATGAAGGGCCTGCGCGGCGGGGCGCTGGACCTGTTCGGCCATACCGAGGAGCGCAAGATGGAGCGCGGCCTGATCGCCAGCTACGAGGTCGCCCTGGACCGCCTGACCGCCGGGCTCTCGAAGGAGAGCCTGCCCCTGGCCGTGCGCATCGCCGAGATCCCGCAGCAGATCCGCGGCTATGGCCACGTCAAGGATGCCTCGGTCGTCACGGCCAAGGCGGCCGAGGCCAAGCTCTGGGAGCAGTTGGGCGGTCGCTGACCACCCTGGCGTGGCGGGAGGTTCGTGCTAGGCTTCCCGCCATGAACAAGCTGGTGCGGACAGGTTCGGTCTCGGTCACCCTCCCGACCAGCGCGGTCGAGGAACTCGAGACGCGTGTCGCGGCCGGCGAGTTCGCGACCTTGGACGAGGCGGTGACGGCGGCGTTGCTGGAGCTTGAACACTTCCGCGCCATCGAACTGGTCGGCGGGGAGGCGGCGTTCCAGGCTTTGGCCGAAGAGATCGAGGTCGATCCGAGCGCGGGCATGGGCGAGATCGACGCCTTCGAGTTCCTGCACGCGCTCAAGGCGAAGTATGACGGCATGGCGGATGCGCGGGACGAGCGCGCTTGAAGCCTGTCCGCTTGAGCGCCCCGGCCGCCAAGGACATTCAAGGAATTGGCGACGAAATCGCGGCGGATAAACCCAAGGCCGCGTCGGCGTTCGTCGTGCAACTGCTTCAGCGTTGCCAGAGCCTCGCCAATGCGCCGGAAGGTTATGGCCTGAGGCCGGAGTTCGGTGTGGCCGTCAGAGGCGTGACCGTGCCGCCTTATGTGATCCTCTATCGTGTCCGTCCCCGTGACATCCTAATCCTCGGCGTTCGACACGGTGCGCGACAGCCGGTTGTCTTCAAGTGACGCGCGCGATGGCGTGGCGGGAGGTTCGTGCTAGGCTTCCCGCCATGAACAAGGCTCTGCACCCGGTGACCGTGACCCTCAGCGCCGAGGACGCCGCCGACCTGCAGGCGCGGGTCGAGCGCGGCGAGTTCGCGTCGCTAGACGAGGGCGTCGCGGCCGAGCTGGCCGAGCTGAACTACCGCCGGGCGGCCGAGATCGTCGGCGGCCCGGAGCAGCTTGAGGCGCTGCTGGATCAGCTGGAAACGTCCCCGACGCTGGACCCTTCGGAGTGGGTCGGCGGCGAGCGCTCGCTGTCCGACATGCTGGCGGACCTCAAGGCGCGCGGATCCTAGGCGCGCCATGACCCAGGACTTCGATTTCGACGCCGTGGTCGTCGGCGCCGGCGCTGTCGGGCTCGCGTGCGGCCATGCGCTTTCCAAGCGGGGCCTGGTCGTCGCCGTGCTGGAGGAGCAGGGCCACATCGGCCAGGGCGTGTCGTCGCGCAATTCCGAGGTGATCCACGGCGGGCTCTACTATCCGACCGGTTCGCTGAAGGCCAAGCTGTGCGTGAAGGGGCGGCGCTTGTTGTACGCGTTCCTCGACCTGCACGGCGTCGCCTACAAGCGCTGCGGCAAGCTGGTGGTGGCGACCTCCGAGGACGAGATTTCGCGCCTGGACGCCATCTGGGACCAGGCCCTGGCCAACGACGTCGAGGGCATGGAGCGGCTGACCGGCGAACAGGCCCGGGCGATGGAGCCGGGCCTCAACGCCCACGCGGCGCTGCTGTCGCCGCAGAGCGGCGTCTTCGCCAGCCACGACTACATGCTGGCCCTGCAGGGCGAGATCGAGGCGGCCGGCGGGGCGGTGGTGCTGTCGACGCCGTTCGAGCGCGCCGAGCCCTTCAAGGGCGGCGGCTTCAAGGTGCGGGCGGGCGGCGCCGATCCGACCAGCCTGACCTGCCGGCTGCTGGTGACCGCGCCGGGCCTGTCGTCGCAGGAGGCCGCCGGTCGTATCGAGGGTTATCCGGCCGACCGCATCCCCAAGGCCCACTACGGCAAGGGGGTCTATTTCCGCCTGACCGGCAAGGCGCCGTTCCAGCGGCTGATCTATCCGCCGCCGATCCACGGGGCGCTGGGCACCCACTATCGCAACGACCTCGGCGGCCAGGCCGTGTTCGGGCCCGACCTGGAATACGTGCCCGCGCCCGACTATTCGGTCGACCCCGGCAGGGCCGAGGCCTTCGCCGCCTATATCCGCAAGTTCTGGCCGGGCCTGCCCGACGGCGCCCTGACCCCCGACTACGCTGGCGTACGGCCCAAGCTGCACGGCCCGGACGAGCCCCAGCCCGACTTCCAGCTGCGCGGCGCCGACGATCACGGCCTCGAAGGTCTGATGGCCCTGTTCGGCATCGAGAGCCCCGGCCTGACCAGTTCGCTGGCGATCGGGGAAGAGGTCGCCGACCGTCTGCTGGGCGCATGACAAATCGTTCATGAGGCCTGGCCTTGGCCGGGCCCTCCCGCGTGCTAGCAATTCCGTCTTCGGAGTTTCGGGCGAGGGGCGTCCCATGGGTATCAAGGTCAAGGCGCTGCTGGGCGCGGTGTCGGCGGTCGCACTGGGCGTGGCGGTCTCTTCCTCTGCCCTGGCCGCCCAGGCCCTGCCGTCGTTCGCCGAGCCGGCCCTGTCGCCGGACGGAAGCGAGATCGCCTTCGCCTCGGGCGGCGACCTCTGGACGGTCCCGGCCGGCGGCGGCCAAGCGCGCCTGCTGGTCACCGACGAGGCCATGGAGTCCCGGCCGCTGTACTCGCCCGACGGCCAGTCGCTGGCCTTCGTCTCGACGCGCTCGGGCGTGGCCAATCTCTACGTCCTGACCCTGGCGACCGGCGAGGTCCGCCGCCTGACCTTCGGCGACAGCCCCGAGGTCCTGGACGGCTGGTCGCGTGACGGGAAGTGGATCTACTTCACCTCGGGCGTGAACGACGTCGCGCGCCAGGGCGACATCTTCCGCGTGGCGGCTTCGGGGGGCACGCCCCTGGAGGTCAGCCGCGAGCGCTACCTGAACGAATACGAGGGCGCGCCCTCGCCGGACGGCCGCTCGATCGCCCTGGTCGCGCGGGGGCTGTCGAACCAGCAGTGGTGGCGCAACGGCCATTCGCACATCGACGAGAGCGAGGTGTGGCTGAAGCCCCTCCAAGGCGACGGCGTCGGCTACCAGAAGCTCATCGCGGGCGGCGCCAAGCGCGCCTGGCCGATGTGGAGCCCCGACGGCCAGGCGCTCTGGTACATGAGCGACGAAGGCGGGACCGAGAACCTGTGGCGTCTGCCCATTGGAGGCGCGCCGCAACAGGTGACCCGGTTCACCGACGGCCGCGTGCTGTGGCCGACCATCGGCTATGACGGCAAGGCGATCGTCTTCGAGCGCGACTTCGCCGTCTGGCGCCTGGACACCGCCACCGGCCAGGCGACCAAGGTCCCGATCGTCCTGCATGGCGCGCCCGCCGCCGATGGCGAGACGCACAGGAACGAGACCAGCTTCGACAGCCTGGCGCTGTCGCCCGACGGCAAGAAGGCCGCGATCATCGCCCATGGCGAGGTCTTCGCGGTGTCGACCAAGGACGGCGGGGCGGCCCAGCGCGTCACCCGCACTCCGATCCTGGAACGCGATCCGGTCTGGTCGCCCGACAGCAAGCGGCTGATCTATGTCTCGGAGCGCGACCGCGCGGCCAATATCTACGCCTACGACTTCGCGACCGGGCGGGAGACGGCCCTGACGACGGGGGGCGCGCGCAGCACGGTCCCGACCTGGTCGCCGGACGGCAAGGTCCTGGCCTATGTCCGCGACGGCAAGGAGGTCCGCGCCATGACCTTCGACCCGGCCGGCAAGGTCGCCAGCGACCGGGTGCTGTTCCAGGGCCCGCTGGGCGGGTTCGACGACACGCCGCTGACCTGGTCGCCCGACAGCCGTTGGGTCGCCTTCACGGTCACCGACCGCAAGGCGTTCGACAACGTCAACGTCGTGTCGCTGGACGGCGGGGCGGCGCGGCCGGTGACCTTCCTGGCCAACGGCCAGGTCGGCAAGGTCGCCTGGTCGCCGGACGGCAAGTACCTGCTGGTCGACATGGGCCAGCGCAGCGAGGACGCCAAGATCCTGCGCGTCGACCTGCTGCCCAACGTGCCCAAGTTCAAGGAGGACGCCTTCCGCGACCTCTTCAAGCCCGCCGACGCGCCCGACAAGTCGGTCCCTGGACCAGTCCCCGGCCCGGACTCCAAGGCCGAGCCCGCCAAGGCCGAGACGCCGCCCAAGCCCATGCCGGCCAGCGACGCCAAGACCGCCGCGCCGAAGAAGAAGGTCGAGCCGGTCCGCATCGTGTTCGACGGCCTCCGCGAGCGGGCAACTTACCTGCCGCTGGGCATGGACGTCGGCGATCCGCTGATCAGCCCGGATGGCAAGACCCTGGTGTTCCGCGCTCGCCAAGCCGGCCAGACCAACTTCTACAGCTACGGCCTGGACGAACTGGCCAAGGAGCCGCCGGTTCCGGTGCAGCTGACCTCGACCCGCAAGCCCAAGGGCGACATCGCCTTCACGCCCGACAGCAAGGAGGTGTGGTTCCTGGAGGGCGGGACGATCGTCTCGACGCCCATCGACCAGCCCAAGCCCAAGCCGCTGGCGGCCAACGCCGAGCTGGACGTCGATTTCGACGTCGAGAAGACGGTGGTGTTCGAACAGGCCTGGGGCGTGCTGAACCGCGGCTTCTATGACCCCAAGTTCCACGGCGCGAACTGGGAGCAACTGCGCCAGCGCTGGGAGCCCTATATCGCCGGGACGCGCACGGGCGACGAACTGCGCCGCGACATCAACCTGATGATCGGCGAGCTGAACGCCTCGCACTCGGGGATCAATAAGCCGGCCGATCCCGCCACGCCGATCACGCGGGCGGCCAATCTGGGCCTGCGCTTCGATCGCGGCGCGGCCGAGGCCGGCAAGGGCCTGGTGATCCGCGAGGTGATCGCCCTGGGCCCGGCGGCGCTGGAAGGCTCGATCAAGCCCGGCGAGACCCTGGTCGCGGTCAATGGCGAGACGCTGTCGCCGGGCGTCAACCTGGACAAGCTGCTGCGCGGCGCGGCGGGCAAGCGCACCGTGCTCACCGTCGCCGACCCGGCCGGCAAGGCGCGCGAGGCCGTCGTGCGGCCGGTCCCGACCACGACGGCCACGGGCCTGCTCTATCGCCAGTGGGTCAACGACCGTCGCGCCTATGTCGACAAGGTCAGCGGCGGCCAGCTGGGCTATGTCCACATCGCCGATATGTCGGACGCCTCGCTGGCCCAGCTCTATATCGACCTGGACGCCCAGAACCAGGGCAAGCAGGGCGTGGTCATCGACGTGCGCAACAACAACGGCGGTTACGTCAACGGCCACGTGCTCGACGTCTTCGCCCGCCGCAACTACCTGATGATGACACCGCGCGACCGCTTCCCGGTGCCGTCGCGCCAGAACCTGGGCCAGCGGGCCCTGGGCCTGCCGACCGTGCTGGTGACCAACGAGTCGTCGCTGTCCGACGCCGAGGACTTCACCGAGGGCTATCGCTCGCTGGGCCTGGGCAAGGTGGTCGGCAAGCCGACCGCCGGCTGGATCATCTTTACCGGCGGCCGCCAGCTGATCGACGGCTCGGTCGTGCGCCTGCCGTTCATCCGCATCGACGACCTGCGCGGCCAGAACATGGAGCTCAATCCTCGGCCGGTGGACGTCGACGTCGATCGTCCGCTGGGCGAGGCCGGCGACGCCCAGCTGGACGCGGCGGTGAAGGTGCTGCTGGGGCGGTAAGGTCCGAAAATCCTCCCCCCAGCGAGGGAGGATCTGAAGCCTCGACCGCCGCGTTGACACCACGGCCGCCGGCCACGATGGTCGCGCGCCGCAACGCCGTCCCGGAGCCCGCCTTGACCAACATCCTGCACGCCATGCTGGGCAAGGGGCTGGGCGGCCTGGAGCAGGTGTTCCTCGACTACCAGCCGATTCTCGAGGCCTGGGCGGCCAGGCATGGCGGCGCGTGCGTGGGCGTGGTGCGAAAAGGCGGCAAGGTCGCCGCGCGCGAGGCCGGGCGGACGCCGCCGCTGGTCGCCATGCCTGCCTTCACCGACTGGGATCCGCTGACCCTGGGCGCGGCCAAGGGCGTCGTGCGCGCGGCCGCGCCGAACCTGATCCTCAGCCACGGCCAGCGACCGGCGCGGGTGTTCGGCAAGGTCGCTCCGGCCGGCGCGATCCAGGCCGTCTGCCTGCACAAGCCCGTCTTCGATGTCGCGCCCGGCGTCCACTACCTGGCCGTCGGCCGGCACCTGGCGCGACTGGCGCTGGAGCGCGGCGCGGCCGAGGACCACGTCTGGTTCATCCCCAATTCGGTCGAGGCCCCGACCGCGCGCGCCACGCCGTTCGCGCGCCCCGAGGGCCAGCCGGTGAAGATCGTCGCCGCAGGCCGCCTGCACCCCAAGAAGGGCTTCGATGTCCTGATCCAGGCGATGGGCAAGCTGCGCGCCTGGGACTTCGACGTCACCTGCGAGATCGCCGGCGAGGGCGACGAGCGCGACGACCTGGAAACCTTGATCCGCAAGCTGGACCTGGACCCCTGCGTCAAGCTGACGGGCTGGACCGACGACGTCGCCGGCTTCCTGGCGACGGGCGATCTGTTCGCCTTCCCGTCGCACCAGGAAGGCTTCCCGCTGACCCTGCTGGAGGCCATGTCGGTCGGTCTGCCGGTGGTGTCGAGCGAGATCGACGGGCCGGACGAGATCCTCAAGGAGGGCGTCAATGGCCGTCTCGTGCCCGACGACGATCCCGATCGCTTGGCCGAGGCGCTGGGCGAGCTGATCAGCGACCGGGAGACCGCCCGGCGGCTGGGCGCGGCCGCGCGTGAGCTGGTGCTGCACGAATACGGTCCCGGCGAGCTGGCGCGACGCTTGGAAGCGGCTCTCGACGGAATGCTCGCCCGGGCTTGATGTGCCGGCCGCTCGGGAGTATGACCCCCGTCCGTCCTGGCGATGGCTGGGTAGCTCAGATGGTTAGAGCGGTGGATTCATAACCCACAGGTCGGCGGTTCGATCCCGCCCCCCGCCACCAGGACGGACTGACTTTCCTTTATCTTTCCAGGGTTTGGAACAGCGCCGCGACGCCGGCCGTTGTCGCGCCATGGCTCGCGCGCCCAAGGTCTTCACGTGGTCGGACGGCTTTCACCGCTACACCGTGGCGGCGACGTCGCGCGCCAAGGCGTTGGCGGCCTGGGAGACCGACCGCGATCTCTTCAAGGAAGGCGTGGCCCAGGAAGCGCCCGACGCGCCGGACGCCAAGGCCGCCCTGGCCGTGCCGGGGGCGGTGATCCGTAGGGCCGAGGCCGGGCTGAAGTCGGCGGTCGACAAGCTGCCCAAGCCGAAGCCCCGGAAGGTCGACGACGCGGCCGAGGCCAAGCGAAAGCAGGCGCTCGCCGAAGCGGAAGCCGCGCTCGAAGCCGCCGAGACCGAGCAGCGCGACGCCGAGGCCGATCTGGAGCGTCGACGCCGGAAGCTGGACGCCGAGGCGGCCGCGCTCAGCGACTCCTGGACGACGCGCCGAGCGGCGCTGGCGCGGACGATTCAACGTCTGCGGTCGCGATAGAGGTCGGCACGTGGCCGCGCAGGCCGCGGTTGTCCAGATAGTCCAGCAGGGCGGTGGGATAGTCGGTCTGAACGATGCTGACGCCCTGGTCGATCAGCCGGCCCCAGGCCTTGTCCGGATCGCGCAGCGCCTTGCGGTCGCCGGACTGGTCCAGCACGCCGCGCAAGCCCTTGGTGGCCAGGGTGTTGGTCCAGACGCGGATGCGGGCGGCGCGGGCCGCGTCGCGGACGGCGACGAAGCCCTGGCGCTTCAGGGCGACCATCTCGACCGCCGGGATCTGGCGGTCGCCCGACGCCTGGCGGGCGGTGATCTGGGCCAGGCCGGGGGCGCGCTTGGCGGCCTTGCTGGCCACCATCGGCATGAAGGCCAGACCCCGGTACAGCGGCAGGTCGGCGATCGGCGGCGCGTCCAGCCGGACCCTGGCCTTGAACAGCACCCAGTCGGCGGCGTCGGCGCGGCGCACGATCTGCGCGGCTTCGCCCGCCAGCGAGCCCTTGAGGTCGATATTGACCAGGATGCGGCCGCGCGCGGCGCGCAGGAACGCCTCCAGGGTCGGCGGCGCCTCGGTCCCGCCGTGGGCGTCCTTCAGGCGCAGGGCCTGGACCTGGGCCAGGGTCAGGTTGGACACCCGACCCTTGCCATCGGTGGTGCGGTCGACCTTGGCGTCGTGCATCACGATCAGGTCGCCGTCGCGGGTGCGGCGCACGTCGATCTCGACCAGATCCACGCCCAGGGCGATGCAGCGCTCGAGGGCCGCCAGCGAATTCTCGGGGACGGGCTGTTCGAAGCCGTGGCTGGGCGCGGGCTGGTGGCAGGCGCGGTGGGCGACCACCAGCACCCCGTCGCCGGGATCATAGAGCCGGTCGCGCAGCACGCCAGCTTCGGCCGGAGCGGCCAAGACGGCCAAGGCGCCGACCACGGCGGGGAAAAGAACGGGCGCGAGACGTCGCATGAGGGCCTCCGGCCTCCACATGACCGATTCACGCGACGAGCATACGGCAGTTCGGGCTTACTAGGATGACGGCGCCGCGCGAGCTTGACCGCAATCAATCGGCGTTTTTCGTCCCGTATCCGGAGATGATGAGGGCGAGGGGGAAAGTGGCCGGCCGGGATTCACGACATCCCGGCCGGCAAAGGCCGCCCGGCGGGTGGGATGCGCCAGCGGATCTGCAATTCAAGGACGACACACTTGGACCGAACCCGCCATATGATGGTCGACTAAGTTTCCTATTAGGCGGGGGGAAGGCCCGGTCGATCCTCCGGCGCCTCGGGCAAACGGGCGCTCAGGACGCACCGCAGGCCCTCGGGGCGATAGTCCATGGCCGCCGAGCCCTTCAGCTCGCCGCGCAGGCTGCGCTCGATCAGGCGCGAGCCGAATCCCTTGCGCGTCGGTTCGGTAACCGGCGGGCCGCCGCTCTCCAGCCAGAGGCCTTCCAGCACGCGCGTCGCCGGATCGTAGGTCCAGGAGAGGTCCACGCGTCCCTCGGGTCGCGACAGCGCGCCGTACTTCAGCGCGTTGGTGGCCAGTTCGTGCAGGATCAGCGCCATGGTCAGGGCGCCGCCGGGCTGCAACCGAACCGGCGGGCCCCGGATGCTGAACCGCGTCCTGGCCTCGTCGAACGGCCGCAGGGCCCGTTCGACCACCTCATGCAGCTCGGCGCCGTGCCAGCTTTCGCGGGTCAGGATGTCGTGCACCCGCGACAGGCCCATCAGGCGAGCCTCGAACTTCTCGAAGGCCACGGTCGGGTCGGGTTCGTTGCGCAGGGTCTGGGCCGCCATCGACTGGACGGTGGCCAGGGTGTTCTTGACCCGGTGGTTCAGCTCGTTGATCAGCAGGCGCAGCTGGCTCTGGTGGTCGGCCTGGGCGGTCTCGGCCTGCTTGCGGGCGCTGACGTCGGAGATGATCGCCAGAATATAGGCCGGCTCGTCCTCGACGCGGACCATCGAGGCGGTCAGGTGGATCCAGATATCGCCGCCCGGCACCAGGAAGCGGCGCTCGGCCGAGCAGGTCTCCTGCTCCCCGGCCAGCAGGGCGGCGCTGGATCTCAGCATCGGCTCTAGGTAGTCGGGATGGGCCAGGCTCTGCAGCGACGTCCCCAGCAGCGCGTCGCGCGGACGCTGCAGCAGGGTGCAGAAGCTGTCGTTGGCCTCGAGGATCTCGCCCGTCGGCGTCAGCCGGGCCACGCCCATGGCGGCCTGGTCGAAGACCGCGCGATAGCGGGCCTCGGCGGCCTCCAGCTTCAGGCGGGCCTCGATATTGGCGGTGACCACCTCGGTATAGAGCACCAGGCCGCCGATCTGGCTTTCTCCAGCCTCGTCGGCGTCGGTGCGCCAGGGCGCCATCGACCAGCGGATCCACTCGGTGCGCCCCTCGCGGTCGACATAGGGGTCGCCCTCGTGGCGGAGTTCGACCCCCTCGGCGATCACCCGGGCGTGCAGGTCGCGCCATTTCTGGGGGATTTCGGGAAACACGTCGTAGTGCCTGCAGCCGATCAGCGGCAGGTCGGCGGGCAGGTGCTGGTCGGTCAGATACTGACGCGAGGCGGCCAGATAGCGCATCTGGTTGTCGAAGATGGCGATGCCCAGCGGCGCGTGCTTGAGGGCCGTGGTGACGCTGGGCGACGTGGCCAGGAAAGGCGTGGAAGAGGGCGGCGCTTCGTCGATCATCGCTCCCCCATGGTAGCGCTCCAGTCTTCGGCGTCGAAGGGTGATTTGTCTGACTTTCGCGTGAGGCGCGATTAACTAGAAAGCGGAAACACGCGGGTCTGTTTCACGACGCCGTACGCGAAGCTGGTGTCGATCGAGGCGATGCCCGGGATGGCGTGGAGTTTTCGTCGCATGAAGTCCTCGTAGGCCTCCAGACTGTCGACGATCACCCGCAGCAGATAGTCGTCCCCGCCGGCCAGCAGGAAGCAGTCGAGGATCTGGTCGATGCGGGCGACCTGCTCCTCGAAGCCCTTGATCAGATCCTGGCCGTGGCGATCCAGCCGCACACGGACGAAGACAGTGATCGGCAGGCCGTAGGCCTTCTGGTCGACCAATGCGGTATAGCCGGTGATGACCCCCTCGGCCTCCAGGTTGCGCACGCGTCGCAGGCAGGGAGAAGGCGACAAATTGACCCGCTCGGCCAGCTCCTGATTGGTCAGGCGGCCGTCCTTCTGCAGCTCACGGATGATCTGGCGGTCCTTGGCGTCCATCGACATCGTTCGGGGCGACCTCTTGAGCAGAATCTGCCAAAATAGAAGCTCATCGTGGCAGACTTCGCAATCCATCGCGCCCGACTCCGCGCCACTGTCCTCTCCACGGAGGATTGACACATGCGCACCGACCAGGCCGGCTTTTCGACGCGGGCGATCCATGCGGGCTATGACCCGGCCGATGAGCACGGGGCGCTGACGCCGCCGGTCCACCTGACCTCGACCTTCGCCTTCGAGAGCGCCGAGGCCGGCGGCGAGATGTTCGCGGGGACGCGCGAGGGCCACTTCTACTCGCGCATCTCCAACCCCACGACGGACCTGCTGGAGCGTCGCCTGGCCAGCCTGGAGGGCGCGGAGGCCGCCGTGGCGACGGCCTCGGGCATGGGGGCGATCACCGCCACCCTGTGGAGCTTTCTGCGGGCCGGCGACGAGGTGGTCACCGACCAGACCCTCTACGGCTGCACCTTCGCCTTCCTGCGTGACGGCCTGACCCGGTTCGGCGTGACCGTGCGGCAGGTCGACATGACCGATCCCTCGGCCCTGGCGGCGGCGATCTCGGACAGGACGCGGATCGTCTATTTCGAGACCCCGGCCAATCCCAACATGCGCCTGGTGGACATCGCCGCGATCAGCCGGATCGCCCACGAGAAGGGCGCCAAGGTGGTGGTCGACAACACCTACGCCACGCCCGTCCTGACCCGGCCGATCGCGTTGGGCGCCGACGTCGTCGTCCACTCGGCCACCAAGTACCTGGGCGGTCACGGCGACCTGATCGGCGGGATCGCCGCCGGCGGCGTCGAGGACATGGCCCGCGTGCGCCTGGTCGGGGTCAAGGACATGACCGGGGCGGTGATGTCGCCGTTCACGGCCTTCCTGGTGCTGCGGGGCCTCAAGACCCTGGCGCTGCGCATGGCCCGCCACGGCCAGAGCGCCCAGGCCGTCGCCCGTTGGCTGGAGGCGCATCCGGCCGTCCAGCGCGTGTTCTATCCGGGCCTGCAGAGCTTCCCGCAAGCCGCCCTGGCCGCGCGCCAGATGGCCGGCGGCGGCGGCATGATGGCCTTCGAACTGAAGGGCGGTCATGGGGCCGGGGTCGCGATGATGAACCGCCTGACCCTGATCCGTCGGGCCGTGTCGCTGGGCGACGCCGAAACGCTGATCCAGCACCCGGCCAGCATGACCCATTCGACCTATGCGCCCGAGGAACGCGCGGCGGCGGGCATCGGCGAGGGGCTGGTGCGGCTGTCGGTGGGGCTGGAGGACGTCGGCGACATCCTGGCCGACCTGGAGATGGCGCTGGAGCCGGAACGGATCGTGGCGCTGGCGTGATCGCGCTTCGCGCGAGGCGACTCAACGTTAACGATTGGTGGGAAATTCCCGAATTCTGCACCGGCGATTAACCGCCTCATGCGTTTATCCCGGGATGGCGAAATTCCCGTCAGACATGGACCAAGACCGGCGGTCGGCCGTCCGGATCCCGACCCAGCGGTCGGGCAAGCTGCTGTGCGGCGCCTTCGCGTGGGACTGCCTGATCCGCGACCTGTCCGGCGGCGGCGCCAAGGTCCAGATGCTGTCGAACGCCGCCCCGCCGGGACAGGCCCAACTGGTCGATCTGGCGGCCGGTCTGGCGCACGACGTGACGGTGGCCTGGCGGCGCGACCGCGAGGCGGGCCTGCGCATCGTGCGCACCTACGACCTTCGCGGCCTGGCCCCGGCCGCGGCCGGCATGGCCAAGCGGATCTGGCTGGCCTCGCAGTCGGACGTCTCGACCGGCTGAAGTCCGCGAAGACCCCGCAACGAAAAGGACCCCGGCCCGCCGACCGAGGTCCTTTCCCAAGCTCGTCCCAGCCGCCTCTGGAGGCGCTGAGGTCTTCCTAGGCCGCACCTTCGCGAGCGGCTTCGTCGGCCATCGCGCGGACCAGGTCCAGGACCTGACGCCGAACGCGGCCACGACCGATCTTCGGGAACACCTCGGCCAGTTCCAGGCCTTCCGGCGTGGTCAGGAATTCCTGCACCACCTTCTCGGCGTGCTGGGCGGCGTCGTCGACCTCGGCGCCGTTCATCGGATCGGCCAGGCCGTCGAAGAAGAACGATACCGGGACCTGCAAGGTCTTGGCGATCTCGTACAGCTTGCTGGCGCTGACGCGGTTGGCGCCGCGCTCGTACTTCTGCACCTGCTGGAAGGTCAGGCCCAGGCTGTCGGCCAACTGCTCCTGGCTGACGCCCAGCAGCTTGCGACGCATCCGAACCCGGCCGCCGACGTGCAGATCGACGGGGTTGGGGCGTCGGCCTTCAGTTTCTTCGCTCATGTGTTTTCCGCCTCCAACGGTTGTTCGGGGAAAATGACACGACCGTGACGTCGGTGGAAGCGAAGGACCATCAAGCGCGGCGTCATGTCGCGATGGTTCAGCTTCCATCCCCGAAACGAGGAAGCTAGCGGTCCGGACGCCGATTCGGCGCCAACCGACGCGCGATCCGCTCGCGTCAGAAGGGTGTCGCTTAGCGATCGCCGGGCTTTGTCCGATCAGGCGTTGAGGCTTCGGGCGCGGCCGTCCCAGATCCGCCGGGCCTGGCCGCTGCTGTCGTGCAGGCGGAACAGGGTCTCGGCGGCCAGGGTCTCGTCGCGCTCGGCGCCGGCCGTCAGCTGCGGCGTCATGGCGCGGGTCACCTGGCGCTGCACGGCGGCCAGGTCGCCGAACGCCATCATGTCCAGGGCGTCGATCTCGTAGCCGATCGGCGACTCGCGGCCGATCGCCTCCAGCACCCGATCCAGCAGCGCTTGCGAGATGGCGATCTCCGAGCCGGCCACCAGACCGAAGGCGTAGGGACGCGGGATACCGACCAGACGGGTGTCGATCGGCGAGTTGAGGATGCCGGGATAGAGCTGCAGGTCGATCATGCCGACGAAACGGCTTACGCCGCGACGCAGCGCCAGCTCGAACGCCGCCGCCCAGCACTCGAACACCCGCTCGCCGCGACCCGAGCCCTTGCGCTCGCGATAGGCCTCGGTGGTGAACAGGCGCGTGGCCTCCCAGACATCGGCGCCCTTCTTGGAGGTCTCGCCCGGGGCGATCAGATGGGCGAACTTGTCGGCCAGCATGCAGCGGTCGTCGGTGGGGCGCAGACGCAGGCCGACCTCCAGCCGCATCGCGTCGTCGAAGCCCAGCAGGTAGATGGCGCGATGGTCGTCGTAGTCGTCGACCTCGCCGCCGTCGAGCACGACCAGGTCGACCCAGCCGTTCTTCTCGACGCACTGGCGGCGGCGTTCCTCATGCATGGCCCACAGCTGCGGGCCGTAGAGATGGCGGTTCTCGGAAGTGATGATGTGGATCATGGCCGGCCCCCGAACCCTGACGTTGGACGGTCCGGATTAGGCGGCATGATCCGCGGAAACGACGATAGGCCAAACGGCCTATGGCGGCGTCTATTCCCGCGTGGGAGGCTTGCCAGGCTGATGGGCGAGGATCAGCATCGAGGCATGAACACCGCCGCGCCGCATGGGACCGAGGAACGCTATCGCAGTTTCGCGGCCTTCTATCCGTTCTACCTGACCGAACACGTCAATCCGGTCAGTCGGCGACTGCACGTGGTGGGCACCACCCTGGTGGTCGTCTGTCTGGTCCTGGGCGTTATGCGCGACGGGCGGTTCTTCGTGGCCGCGCCGCTGGTCGGCTACGGCTTCGCCTGGATCGGCCATTTCGTGTTCGAGAAGAACCGGCCCGCGACGTTCAAATATCCGCTCTACAGCCTGATGGGCGATTTCCGGCTGTGGTTCGAGACGGTGACGGGGCGGCGGAAGTTCTGATCAGAGCTTCGAAAACAGCCCCAATTCCCCGGCCTTGAGCACCGCTTCCTGCCGCTTCACCACGCCCAGGCGCTTCTTGGCGGCCTCGATGTGGTGGTGGACGGTGCGCGGCGACAACTCGAGGATCGCGCCGATCTCCCAGTCGGTCTTGCCCCGGCTGGCCCAATAGAGGCACTGGGCCTGGCGTTCCGAGATGACTCCGTAGTCGGGATTGTCGTCCTGCAGCTCCCAGTGCTTCAGCATGGTCGCGCCGAACACGGTGGCCAGGCTCTCGATCACCGCCCGCTGGGCGGGATCGGTGTCGGGGGCCTCGGTGGACATGCGGATCAGCACTTCCTGGCCGGCGGGGCCGAACACGCGCACGACATAGCCGTCGTTCATGCCCAGCTCCGAGGCCTCGCCCCACATGGTCTGCGCCCGGCTGTCGCCCAGCGGCTTGGCGTCGGTCCAGGCGAACGCGCGCGGCGACTTCAGCAGCAGTTTGACGCACGGATCGTGGACCACGTAGCGCTCGCTCCAGTAGCGCTGGTCCCACTGGTCGAAGTCGCGGCGGCTGAGCGTCGGCGGCTCCTTGCCGTAGTGCTCGGCGTTGACCAGGGTGGCGCAGAACCGGTCGTAGCCGAAGGCGGCGATCGCCCGCGCGAAATGCGCCTCCACCTCCTGGGCCGAACCCAGATGCGGCGCCTGGCTGAGAAACGCCCAGGCCTGTTGTTCCGCCGTGTTCAGCACGCGTCCCCGCTACTCCGCACTCACGCCGAGGTCAGGCTATGCGCGGATACAGCCCGGCGCCAAGCGCCTGCTATCCCAAGTCGTGTGGATCCTTGGCGGCGAAAGGACGCGGCCGGCCTGCTCAGGACGACGGCTCAGGCCGCGGCTTCCTCGCCCTCGCCGTCCTCGCCGCCCAGGAGAGCGTTCAGCACGGCGGCCAGGCGTTCGGGCTTGATCGGCTTTTCGACGACGTCCTGCATGCCGGCGGCGACATAGGTCTGGACGTCGGCGGGGTCGGCGTTGGCCGTCAGGGCCACGACCGGCACGGCGCCGGCGCGGCCGCTCATCTCACGGATGGCGCGGGTGGCGGCGATGCCGTCCATGCGCGGCATCTTGATGTCCATCAGGATCAGGTCGTAGCGCCCGCTCTTGGCCATCTCGACCGCCTCGAGGCCGTCGACCGCCTGTTCCGACGTACATTCGAACATGTCGCAGAGCGCCTCGGCGACCATGCGGTTGGTGGCGTTGTCGTCGACGATCAGGATATGGGCCGCGCGGCCGGACACGGTTGGCTCGGCCTCGGCGCGGGCGACCACGACCGAGGCCGGGGTCAGCGACAGGGCGAAGCCCACGGTCAGACCGGCGCCGCGATTGGCCTCGGCGCGCAGCGGGCCGCCCATGGCGCGCAGGAGGCGGCGGGCCAGGGCCATCGCCACGCCCAGAGCCATTTCGCTGCGGTCCTGCTGGCTGGCGCCGCCCAGGGGATCGTGGACGCGGGCCAGGCGTTCGTCGGCATGGCCTTCGGTGTTGTCGCGGACCTGGCCTTCCAGGCGGATCTGGTCGCCGTCGGCGCGGGCCGTCAGGCGGGCCTCGATCATGCCGCGGCCCGAGGCCAGGGCGTTCTCGATCAGGATGTCGAACACCTGCAGCATTCGCTCGCCGTCGACATCGACGCCGCATTCCGGATCGCCGTCGTAGGAGACGAGAAGCGTGGAGCCGCCCTCCTGGGCGCGGGCGGCCCAGCGGGCCTCGACCGCGTCTGCGAAGTCGCGCAGGCGCACGGGGGCCGGCGAGAAGGTCAGCTGGCCGCGGGCCGAGCGATGCAGGTCGATGGCGCGGCCGACCGTCTCGCCCATGTCGCGGCTGGTGTCGCCGATGGCGCGGACGAAGGCGGCGGCGTCGGGCGTCAGGCGTTGCTGCTCGAGGCGCCCGGTGATGGCCAGCACGCCGTCCAGGTGCGCGCCGATGTCGACGGCCATGCGCTCGACCATGGCCATGGCGTCGCGCGCCTCGCCCTGGCGACGGCGGTGCGAGGCCAGCAGCGAGGCCAGGCCGCCTACGCCGACATAACGACCGCCGGCGTCGACGGCGACATAGGCCGTACGGAACACCGGGGTCGGGCTGTCGGCCAGGTCGTTGACGAAGCTGTTGGCGTCGGTCTGGGCCATGACCGACCGGGGGGCGGTGTCCATGACCTCGGAAATCGGCTTGTCGGCCAGCTGCTCGCCGGCCACGCGCATCATGCCTTGCAGGACGTCGCGATAGACCAGGCCCACGGGCGCGCGATCGCCGTCGACGACGGCCAGGGCGGCCAGGGCCGCGTCGGCGTCGAACATCGCCGCGACATCGCCGCAAGGCGTGCCGGGCGCGATCGGGGCGCGTGGGTCGATCAGACGGTTCAGCGTATCCATACGGCGCTTCGCTGGGACTTGGAGCCGCACCTTGCCCCGGGCGCCCTTGCGGAGTCGTTAAGTCGACGCCGCCGCCCGGCGCGGTACCGACGGAAAGTGCTGGTCTTTTCGCTTTCCGGCCCGCCGGAGGGTAAAACGGGGCCGGACGGAAAAGGGGCGGCGGAAAACCGCCGCCCCCTCCAGCATCCCCTGGGTGCGCGGGCGCCTTACCAGGACTTGGTGATGGCCACGCCGTATAGACGTGGTTCGGCGGTGATCACGTTGGTGAACAGGCCCGAGCTGTCGTCGGTGGTGTAGGCGTCGACGATCGGGGTCTTGTTGCCGATGTTCTTCACGTAGGCGTCGATCGACAGGCCCCACTCCGGCTTTTCCACCTTCAGGGTGATGTTGCCGTTGTCCCAGGCCTTCAGGCGGTCGTAGTCGGTGTTGTAGACGCGGGCGAACTGCTTGCTCTGGCGGTAGTAGTCGCCGCGCAGGGTCGCAGACCAGCCGCTCGAGAGCTCGAAGGTGTATTGGGCGCCGACCGAGGTGGTCCAGTGCGGCGAGTTGGGCAGCTCGTTGCCCGACAGGTTCGCCGCCGTGCCTTCGATCGAATAACCGGCGCCGTAGGTGTAGAGGCCGGTGGCGTTGGCCAGGAAGGCGGCGGTCGGGGCGGGCAGGCCCGCGCCGCCCAGAGCGGCCGGGGTCGACAGGAACGCCTGGTAGGCCGCGGCGCCCGAGCAGGCCCAGGGCAGGGTTGCCCCCGCGCCCGCGCCCAGGATGGTGGCGACGCCGGCGGTGGACAGCACGCAGTTGGCGCCGACCGCCGACGAGTTCGGGCCCACCTTCACGACCGTGTAGGCGGCGTTGGACTGGGTCCGGTTCATCGTGTCGATCGAGGTGACGCCGGCGCCGATCTTGGTGTGCAAATAGCCGATGTTGGCGTTGAGCTTGAGGTTGCGGACCGGCGACCAGATCGATTCCAGCTCGAAGCCGTACACCTTGGCGTCGACGTTCTCGTTGACCGAGGTGCGGTTGACGATCTTCGAGATCTGATAGCCCTGGTAGTCGTAGGCGAACCCGGTCGCGTTCAGCAGGACGCTGCCGCCCGCCAGGGTGTTCTTCGTGCCGATCTCGATCGCGTTGACGAATTCGGGAGCGAAGGTCTGCTTGATGCCGACCGAGTCCGCCGGAACGCCCGGATTGATGCCGCCGCCCTTATAGCCCTTGGAATAGAAGGCGTAGAGCAGGGTGTCGTCGGTGAAGCCCAGGTGGGCCTTGTAGTCGAAGCCGAAGCGGCCGGTCAGCTCGCTGAAGCGGGCGCGCTGGTCGGGGTTGGTCGGGTTCAGCGTCAGGCCGTAGCCGGGCGCGAGCAGCACGGTCGAGTAGTTCTTGACCGCCTTCTTGTCGCGGGTCTGGCGCAGGCCCAGGGTGAACTTCAGGTCCTCGTTGGCCTGCCAGTACAGTTCGCCGAACAGGGCGTCCGAGGTCAGGTTATAGGGCGTGCGGTTGTCATAGTAGTTGTGGCCGTCGCCGGTCGGCGTGGCCGCCGTATCGATGCCGATGCAGCGGGCGTTGGTCGCGGGGCTGCAGTTCGGATTGCCGGTGTTGGAGAAGTTCAGCGCCAGCGACGACAGGGTCAGCGAGTTGCCGATCACATAGTAGTCGGTGGTCGTGCGGTAGGTGAAGTGGATGCCGCCGACGTTGAAGTTCAGCGGGCCGTCGAAGGCCGACTGCAGGCGGATTTCCTGGCTGAACTGCTCGGACCGGCCGGACGAGATGTCGATCGTCGTGAACTTGTTGGTGTTGCCGACCTGCGGGTCGTTGAAGAAGCCGCCGGGCGTGAACGGCGTGCTGTTGAAGGCGACCGGCGAGACGTTCCGGTTGTAGTCCTGCTTCGTGTAGACGCTGCCCTTGCTGTAGGCCGTCATCGACGTCAGCGTCAGTTGGTCGGACAGGTCGTAGTTCAGGGTGAACTGGTAGACGTTCGAGGACGATTGGTAGAGCGGATCCAGCGCCGTCTCGATCTCGCGCAGGTCCCTCGAGGTGGTGTCGCCGGCGTTGGCGTCGCCCGAGGTGAAGCCGAAGATGTTGCCCAGCAGGCCCGTCAGGGTGCCCGAGGTGTTGACCGTGCCATAGGCGGCGGCGTTGTACAGCGAGGCCGACAGACAGCCTTGTGTCAGGTAGCGGCGGGACGCGCCCGTGGGCACGCCGCCGACCGCGGCGGGACCGTCGTCCTTGGTGCACAGCTGCTTGCCGGTGCGGGCGCGGCCGTCATCCTCGTGGAAGCGTTCCCACAGGAAGTTGGTGCGCAGCTTCTCGGTCGGATTGAACATCACCTGGACGCGGGTCGAGTACAGGTCTCGGTCGTCGACGACGTGGTTGTTGAACGTGTTGGTGACGAAGCCGTCGCGTTTCAGCGTCGTGCCCGACAAGCGCACCGCCAGCTTGTCGCCGAAGATCGGCACGTTGACCATGCCGCGCAGCTTGACCGAATTGTAGTTGCCGTACTCGGCGCGGACATTGGCCTCGAACTGGTCGGTCGGCTTGGCGGTGATCACATTGACCACGCCGCCGGTGGCGTTGCGGCCGTACAGCGTGCCTTGCGGGCCGCGCAGCACTTCCACGCGCTCGACGTCGTAGAACTCGGACTCGAACAGGTTGCCCGCCTGCATGGGGGCGTTGTTCATGTGGACGCCGACGCCCTGGTCGGCAGAGGCGCCGACGGCCTTGGCCCCGATGCCGCGGATCTGGAAGTTGAAGCTGTTGGTGAAGTTGCTGCGGGCGAAGGTGACGTTGGGGATCGCCTGCTGCAGGTTCGGGCCGCCGTCGATCTTCTGCGCTTCCAGACTGTCCTGGCTGAAGGCCGACACCGCGATCGGCACGTCCTGAAGCGCTTCTTCCTTCTTCTGAGCCGTGACCACCAGCTCCTCGATGACGGTAGTGTTCTGCTGGGCGGGCGGCTTGGCCTGCTGGGCGAAAGCGGGGACGGCGAGAGCCGAGATCGCGACCGCCGAAGCGCCCATGACCAAAAGGCTCCGCATACGCAGAGTTTGCGACATTGAATTCCCTCCCTGGACCCGGGCGGCGCCTTATGGGTGGAGCCTGCGAGGGTCGGTGTTTCCTCGGCGCCGTACTGTTTTTCACCACGCGGGCGTACGGCGAGCCCCTCGCAGCATTGGGAGATTGCATACTTGCGTTTGAAAGCTGTCAACTGGCCTGATCGTAAGTGAACAGCGATAGGTTACAGCTTTTCACTTTCCGGGAGGTGGTGTTATCCTGGGTGTGGCAAGTTCACGACGCATTAGAAGGTCGGGTTTGTCGTTTCCGTAGCGTAACCTCGACGATCGAGTCGCGCCTGTGTCCAGCAATAGCAGCGCTAAGGCTTAATTCGTGGGCGAAAGACTTCGTCATCGTTCGTCGTCGGAGTATCGCGCGGATCGCGGCCGCGACACCCGCGCTGTTCCGGGGTGGCCTTGCCTCGTGTAGAGGAGGGCCCATGTTCCCCGTCCTTCAAGCCTTCCCCATCCTTCAGGTCGAGACCCTCGCATGAGCCCCCGCGAGACCAATGCCGCGCTTGTTCTGTTTTCCGGCGGCCAGGACAGCAGCGTCTGCCTGGCCTGGGCGCTCGAGCGCTACGCGCGGGTCGAGACGGTCGGCTTCGACTACGGCCAGCGCCATTCGATCGAGATGGAGGCCCGTCAGGCCGTGCGCCGCGAAGTGGCCGCCCGCTTTCCGCACTGGGCCGACCGCCTGGGCGAGGACCATGTGCTGGACATCAGGAGCTTCGGCCAGGTCGCCCAGTCGGCCCTGACCGCCGACCGGGCCATCGAGATGACCGAGCGCGGCCTGCCCTCGACCTTCGTGCCGGGGCGTAATCTGGTGTTCCTGATCTACGCCGCCGCCCTGGCCGACCGGCGAGGCGTCGAGGCCCTGATCGGCGGCATGTGCGAGACCGACTTCTCGGGCTATCCCGACTGTCGCCGCGACACGATGGACGCCATGCAGAGCGCCCTGAACCTGGGCATGGACCGGGCTTTCCGCATCGAGACGCCGCTGATGTGGCTGACCAAGGCCCAGACCTGGGCCCTGGCCAAGACGCTGGGCGGCGAGGACCTGGTCCGGCTGATCGTCGAGGAGAGCCATACCTGCTACCAGGGCGAACGCGGCCAGCTGCACGCTTGGGGCCACGGCTGCGGGACCTGCCCGGCGTGCGAGCTGCGCGAGAAGGGCTACGTCGAGTGGGACGCGGCGGGGCGCGAAGCGCTCGCCCAATGACCTACTCCGTAAAAGAGATCTTCCTGACCCTGCAGGGCGAGGGCGGCCAGGCGGGCAAGGCGGCGGTGTTCTGCCGCTTTTCCGGCTGCAACCTATGGACCGGCCGTGAGCAGGACCGGGCCAAGGCCGTCTGCACCTTCTGCGACACAGACTTCGTCGGCACGGACGGCGAGAACGGCGGCAAGTTCGCCACGGCCGAGGCCCTGGCGGCGGCGGTCGAGGCCCAGTGGACCGGTGGGCCGGACGACCGCCTGGTGGTCTGCACGGGCGGCGAGCCGTTCCTGCAGCTGGACGAGGCGGCGATCAAGGCGCTGCACGCGCGGGGTTTCCAGATCGCGGTGGAGAGCAACGGCACGCTCGCGGCCCCGGCCGGGATCGACTGGATCTGCATCAGCCCCAAGGCCGACGCCCCGGTGGTCCAGACCTCGGGCCAGGAGCTGAAGCTGGTCTTCCCGCAGGACAAGGCCATGCCGGAGCGCTTCGCGGGCTTGGATTTCGAGCGCTTCTACCTGCAGCCGATGGACGGGCCGGACCGCGACAGGAACACGCAATTGGCGGTCGCCTATTGCCTTTCGCACCCACAATGGCGTTTAAGCGTCCAAACGCACAAATATCTCGGCCTGCCCTGACGGATAAGGCGCGCGACTTGGTGACAGGGTCGTTGCGCTAGAGCCTCCCAGGCCTAGTCAAAAGAAGTCACAGATGAAGCCCGTCTTCGAGATCACGAAGGCCGCGTTCTTCGACGCGGCCCATTTCATCGAGCAGGGTCCGACGGACCACCGCTATCGCAAGCTGCACGGCCACTCGTTCAAGGTCGAGGTCAGCGTGCGCGGCGAGATGAGCGAAGAGGGCTGGGTCGCCGACCTGGAGACCCTGGACGTGGCGCTGAAGGCCGTCGCGGCCGAGCTGGACCATGGCCTGCTCAACGACAAGCCGGGCCTGGAAGTCCCGACCCTGGAACGCCTGTGCCTCTATTTCGCCGAGCGCCTGAAGGTCCAGTTCCCGGGCCTGTCGCGCGTGGAGCTGTCGCGCCCCACGATCGGCGAGCGCTGCGCGCTGGTGGTGTAGACTGAATTCTCCTCCCCCTTCGGGGGAGGTGGCCCGGAGGGCCGGAGGGGGCAGCTCGGCCCAGGCCGCATTAGCCCCCTCAGTCGGCTTCGCCGACAGCTCCCCCGGAGGGGAGCAGATTTCTAGCGCTCCGCGCGGTCCTTCTTCCCGTCGCCCGGGATCACCGCCTTGCCGGTGGCGACCACGGCCTTGCCGGCGCCGCCGACGACCGCGCCGGTGACGCCGATGGCCGCGCCGGCCACCGTGCCCACGGCGGCGGCGACGCAGGCCGTCTGCGAGGTCGCGACGATCGCGAGGAGGACAGCCAAGGGCGCCAGGCGGGAAAGAGTCATGGTGAAGCTCACAAAACGCTGTTCACCAGGTTCTACCGGGCGAAGGGTTTAAAATCTCCGCGTCGGATGGCCGCGCCGTGGCGATTCTAGGCCCGAGGCGTGTGCTTCGGGCTCTGGAAGACGTCCACATAGGTCACGCCCCGGTCTTCGTCGCGCCGCCGGTCGCCCTGGTAGCGGGCGTCGTCGCGGCGGCGGCGGTCGGGGCCGACATAGGCCTGGCTGCGCACGAACGCGCGGGGGTTCTCGATCAGCAGGCCGAGGCGATGCACGACCCCGCGCGCGGTGACCGGCTTGGCCAGGAATTCGTTGACCCCGGCGTCGCGCGCCTCGTGCACCCGGCGCTCGGTCGAGTGGCCGGTGATCATCACGATCGGGCAGAACGGATTGGGGCTGTCGGGCGAGCGGCGGACCAGGTTGACGAACTCGATGCCGTCCAGGCCCTTCATCGACAGGTCGGTAAACACCACGTCGACGGCGACCTTGCGCAGGATCGCCAGGGCCTCGGTCCCGTCGACCGCCTCGTAGACCTGGCGAACGCCGACGGCGCGCAGGATCTCGATCAACAGCAGCCGCATGTGCGGATTGTCGTCGACCAGCAGAATCTTCAGCAGATCGAACCGCACGCGCCGAGCCCCCTCCGCCATCGCGTCCTGGATTTCAGCAACCTATGCGGGTTGTTCCCCATCCCGAAGCTTGCTTCGGCGAGCCTTTACGCTTGCGAACATGGGCGCGTCAATCGAAAAGCCGAGATAAATCAGAGGTAAGACCAATGTAACCGAAGTTCTTTGACCTCTGTTCTCCAACTATCGGCTCTCGCCAGGCGCGAACACGCGTCCGCCGGTTTGGCCGCGATGGCGCAGGAAGGCGTCGGCCAGCACGCAGGCGGTCATCGCCTCGACCACCGGCACGCCGCGAATGCCCACGCACGGATCGTGGCGGCCCTTGGTGCGCAGGTCGATCTGCTCGCCGGCCTCATTGACGGTCTGGCGGGGGATCAGGATCGACGAGGTCGGCTTGAAGGCCACGCGGGCCACCACCGGCTGGCTCGTCGAGAGGCCGCCCAGCACGCCGCCGGCGTGGTTGGACAGGAACACCGGCTGGCCATCCTCGCCCATCCGCATGGCGTCGGCATTGTCCTCGCCGGTCAGGGCGGCGCTGGCGAAACCCTCGCCGATCTCGACGCCCTTGGCGGCGTTGATCGACATCAGGGCGGCGGCCAGTTCGGCGTCCAGCTTTCCGTACAGCGGCGCGCCCCAGCCGGCCGGCACGCCCGTGGCCTCGACCTCGACGATGGCGCCGGTCGACGAGCCGGCCTTGCGGATGGTCTCCAGGTGCTCTTCCCAGACCGGGATGATGGCGGCGTCCGGCGACCAGTAGGGATTCTGCTCGGTCTGAGCCCAGTCCCAGTTGTCGCGGTTGATGGCGTGCGGGCCGATCTGGACCAGGGCGGCGCGGATCGTCACGCCGGGGATCACCAGCCGCGCCACCGCGCCGGCCGCCACCCGCGCGGCGGTCTCGCGCGCCGAGCTGCGGCCGCCGCCGCGATAGTCGCGGACGCCGTACTTGGCGAAATAGGGATAGTCGGCGTGGCCCGGGCGGAAGGCCTGGGCGATCTCGCCATAGTCCTTGCTGCGCTGGTCGGTGTTCTCGATCATCAGGCTGATCGGCGTTCCGGTCGTGCGCTGGCCGTCGGTGCGCTCGTCCTCGAACACGCCGGACAGGATCCTCACCGCGTCAGGCTCCTGGCGCTGGGTGACGAACTTGCCCTGGCCGGGACGGCGCTTGTCGAGGAACGCCTGGATCATCTCCGCCGTCAGGGCGATGCCCGGCGGCACGCCGTCGACGACGCAGCCCAGGGCCGGGCCGTGGCTTTCGCCCCAGGTGGTGACGCGGAACAGGTGACCGAAGGTGTTGTGCGACATGGGGCGGGGTTTAGCCGAAAGCTGGGCGCGTCGCAAAAGGGGGGATGAGCTTGCTCACTTGCCCCCTCCGGGCCTGCGGCCCTCCTCCCCCGGAGGGGAAAGAAGGGCGCTTCCTTCCGCCCGCCTTTGGGGGCGGACGATCGCGAAGCGATCAGGTGGGGGTTCCGAGCTGGCCGTTTATCCTCGCACCTTGGCCGCCTCGGCCAGATAGAGCTCAAGGTTCGTCCAGCCCGAACCGTCCTTGGCCAGCAGCGCGCCGTCGGTCCTCTTCGGATCCAGGCCGTGGGCCTTCTCCCAGGCGTCGGGCATGCCATCCCCATCCGTATCCTTGGCCGCCTTGCCCGCCGGCAGTTCTGGCCAGCCGCCGACATCGGCCTGGGTGTTGATCACCTGGCCGGTGCGGGTCTTGACGCCTTCCAGGATCCGCTTGTCGACCGGGTCGCGCCATACCGAGGCGCCGGCGTCGGCCAGGACGTGGGCGTAGGCCTTGTCGGCCGGCTCGGGCGTCACCGGCGCGACGTCGACCGGGGCGGCCAGGCGATAGCCGGCGGGCTCGGGGATGGTGAAGGTCACCAGGCTCCAGGGATCGGCCGGGATCACGCCGTCCATGCTGTTGCCGGCGAAGTACGCTTTCGCCAGCGTATCGCTTTCCTTGAAGGCGATGGCCTTCTGCGTGTTCGGGCCGGGGATGTAGGCGTTGTCGACGAAGTTGTAGGCCGACAGCGTGGCCTTGTCGGCGTTGTAGCCCGACTTGTCGCTTCCCCAGTTGTAGAAGACGTTCGAGCGGAAATCGAAGAACGCCCCGACCGGATCCTTGTCCGGCCCCTCGTAATTGCCGGGACGCGGGGCGCGGGCCATGTGGTTGGCCCACAGGTTGTGGTGGAAGCTGATCCTCGACCCGTCGCCGCCTCGGATCAGGCTGCCATAGCCGTGGTCGCCCTTGACGTGGATCGAGTGGGCCAGGCTCTCGGCGATGATCGACCACTGGACGGTCAGGTCATGGAAGCCTTGGCCCGGTTTGTCGTAGCGAGCCGAGGCCGAGAGGGTCTCGTCGACCGACCAACTGGCCGAGACGTGGTCCAGAATGATCCGGCGGCCGCCCGAGATCCAGATCGCGTCGCCCTCGACCTTGCTCTCCGCGCCCAGGCGCGAGCGGATGAAGCAGATGATCACGTCGTCGGCGCCAACGACCAGGGTCTGGTCGCGCAGGGTGATCCCGCCACCCGGCGCGGTCTGGCCGGCGATGGTGATCTGGCCGTTGCTGATCTTGAGTTCGCGCTTCAGCGGGATCGTGCCGGCGACGTCGAACACGACCGTGCGCGGGCCGGTGGCGGCGATCGCGGCGCGCAGGGATCCGGGGCCGTCGTCGTTCAGGTTGGTGACGTGGATCACCGCCCCGCCCCGGCCGCCGGCGCTGAAGCGGCCCGCGCCCTCGGCGCCGGGGAAGGCCAACTGCTCCCCCGCGAAGACCGGACCGGCCGCGAGAGCCAGGGCGAGCGCGCCGGCGGCGCGAAGAGAGCGAGCGTGCATGGTCCATCCCCGAAGCGACGGCGACGTGCTTGGCGTCGCCGTCTGATCAGGGCTGAAAATGCAGAGCGAAACCGGCTTTGTCCACCGGTGTCATTCGCCTCTACATGATGAAGTTCAACACCATGCGGGGCGCCTTGCCGGGCAGGTTGGTGACTTCCAGTGACTGGATCGAGCGGGACGGCAGGACGGTCGGGTCGAAGTCCGCCGGCGCGGGCTTGCCGTTCAGCAGCACCTGCATCTCGGGCTGCATGAGCCGGCCGCGCACCCGGACGTCGCCCAGATAGACCGCCGTCTGACCGACCTCCAGCTTGGGCTTGCCGTCGACCACCTCGGTATTGGTCAGGCGGACGCGGTCGGACTCGATGTCCAGGAACCGACCCTTCTCGCTGTCGCTGACGATCGTGCGCGTGTGGCCGTTGCGGCCGTCGCCTTGCTGGGCCAGGGCGATCGAACCGACGGCGGCGGCGGTCACGGCCAGCAGGCCGGCCAGGGTCAAGGCGGCGCGACGGGCCGGGCCGGCGGGCGTGCGCGGGTCGGTGATGGCTTTCAGGCGCATGAGGGTCGGTCTCCTTCCCTTGCCGGTGAAGGCCGGGTGCAGGGCGGGCGCGGCGCGGGTGCGCAGCACGTCGATCAGGGTCTCGGCATAGGTCCGGCGAACGGCCTGGGCCGCGCCCTCCAGGGCCAGGGCGTCGGCCAGCTCCTCCCGCGTGGCGGCGGCGCGAGCGCGCAGGGCGGCGTAGGGCGGGACCATCCAGAACAGGCCGCCCAGCAGGTGCTCGGCCAGCAGCCGCCAGTTGTCGCCGCGCTTCAGGTGAGCCAGCTCGTGAGCGCAGATCGGCACCAGGCGCGCGACATCCAGGCGCGCGACAAGGTCGGCGGGCAGCAGGATGACCGGCGTGGTCAGGCCCGCCAGCAGCGGCTGGTCGATGGCGTCGCTGATCTTCACCTCGGGGCGGCCCGTGTCCATGCGGCGGGCGGCGGCGCGAACGGCCAGGGCCAGCTCCTGCGAGACCGGACGGGCCTCGCGGACGATGCGCTTGAGCTTGGCGCGGCCCAGCACCTGGCGTGTCGCCGCGACGGCCAGGCCGCCCAGCGCGCCCAGGATCAGCACGCCGCCAAGCGTCTCGGCGCCGTTCAGGCCCGACAGCGCCCGGACCGAGGCCTCGTTCATCGCCGCGCCGGCGGTGGCGACGGCCCCGGAGGCCAGGGCCGCCTGGTAGACGGGGGCGGTGGTCTCCTCGGGCAGGGCCGAGACGCCGGTCATCAGCGCCAGGACCGCCGGCGGCAGGGCGATGGCCCGGTTCCAGGCGCGGCTGCGAGGCTCGGGATCGCCGGTCAGGCGGTCGGCCGTCTTGCCCAGCGTCCAGCCCAGGCCGCTGATCGGCCAGGCGGCGACGAGCGCGAGGGCGGCGGATGCGAACAGCGGGTGCATGGGGGGTCTCCGCGGCGCTCGGGTTTACGGGACGGTCTTGAGGACGACGTTGACCGTCATCTTCTTGTCGGTGGACAGGTCGCGCGGGGTCACCTCCAGGCGCTCGATCATGCCCGGAGCCAGATCGGCGGGCGCGAAGTCGATCGGCGCCATGCGACCGTTGACCTTCAGATTGACCAGCAGCGGGTTCAGCTTGCCGCGCAGGCTCACGTCGCCCAGGTAGATGGTCCTGTCCGGGGTGCGCTGCTGCTGATCGGCCCGGATCTCGATGCGGGTCTGCTCCTGGTCGACATTGACCTCGATGTCCCGCGCCACCCGCCGCTCCGGCTGGGGATTGGGCGTCGGGTTCGGGCGCGGATCAGGGTTCGGGTTCGGGTTCGGATCGGGGTGCGGGTCGGGACCGCCGCTCATCCGCGGCGGAGCCATCGGCGCGAACGCCGCCGGCGGCGCGGCCGCCACCGTCATGGGCGCCGCTTCCGCGACAGGCGCGGCCGGAGCCGCCGGGCGCGCGATGGCGGCCTCCGCGGTCATCTCCGCGGCGGGGGCGGCTTCGACCGCCGGCGCGGCGTCCTCGGCGGCGATGGCGGTGACCGCCTTGGCGGCGGCGAAGGTTTCGGGCGGGGCAAGGCGGCGCGCCTGGCTGGCCAGGGCCAGCGAGCCCCAGCCGGTGGCCGCCGTCAGCAGGCCGCCCAGCGCCAGGGCCGCGCCGATCCGCACGGCCGACGCGTGGCCGTGCGGCTGCAGGATGGACGACAGGCGCATGCGGACCAGGCCGCGATCCCGGCCGGTGAAGGCCGACACGAAGGCCGATTGCGGTGCGGGCAAGGCGTTGATGCGCAGGGCCTCGACCAGTACGCGGGCATAGTCGCGGCGGGCCTCTGGCGCGGCGCCGTCCAGGGCGGTCTGATCGCAGACCGCCTCGCGGGCGGCCAGCATCCGGCCGCGCAGGATCGCGACGGGCGGGCTCAGCCAGAAGAGGCCGGCCAGGGCCTCCTCGGCCGGGATCCGCCAGTTGTCGCCGCGGCGCAGGTGGGCCAGTTCGTGGCCGCAGACCAGCTCCAGGCGGCTCGCGTCGGTTGCCTCGGCCAGGGCCTGGGGCAGCAGGATCACGGGGCGGCGGGCGCCGGCCAGCAGCGGCTCGCCGACGTCGGCGCTGATCCGAACGCGCGGGGGCTTCACACCCAGGCGCGCGGCGCGCGCTCGGACGGCGTCAATCAGGGCGTAGTCCTGGCAGGGCTGGGCGGCGGCGCGGGCGGCGGCCAGCCTGCGGCGGCCCCGGTTCCAGCGCCAGCCGCGCATCAGGAGACCGGCGGCGGACAGGCCGACGAGGCTCCAGGCCAAGTCTTCGACCAGCCCCGGCGGCGGCGCCCAGGCGGCCGGCGGGGGCGCGACGGTTGGGGCGGCCGCGCTCTGGGCGGTTTCGGGGGCGTCGGCGACCGCGATTATCATCGGCGGGGCTTTGGGCGTGGGGGCGGGTGCGAAGGTCAGGGCCACGGTCGCGGCCAGGGCCGCGGGGGGCAGGGCGTAGGCCAGGCTCCAGGCGGCGGCGCGCGGGCGCGGGTCGTCGGTCAGGCGTTCGACCAGGCGGCCCAGGCCCAGGCCGAGCGCGCCGACGGGCCAGGCGGCGACCAGGCCCAGGGCGGTGGAGGCGAGCAGCGGATGCATCACTCGGCGTCCTTCGTGCTGGTGTTGAGCAGGGTCTCCAGTTCCTGGATCTCGGTCTCCGACAGGATCTGGCTGCCCGAGAAGGCCGAGGCCGGCAGGCGGCCGTCGATCTCCAGCAGGCCGCGCAGGCGGTTCAGCACCCCGCCGATCACGTCGACCTTGCCCTTGTGCGCTTCGTAGACCGCCAGGCCATGCACCGAACGGCGGACCAGCAGGCCCTTGGCCACCATCCGCTCCAGCACGGTGCGGGTGGTCGAGGCGCTCCAGCCCAGCTCGGGCTCGATCAGCCCCTGCGCTTCCCGGGCGCTCATCGCGCCGCCGCGCCAGAAGGCCTTCAGCACTTCCAGTTCCAGATCGGAGGGTTCGGTCATGGGGTACGGCCTAGCTGATGTCACGGGTACGCTACAAATGTAACGAGGTGGCGTCAAGTGTGATGAACGACGTTCGGTAGTGACAGGCGAGGTTTCTTGATTTACGCATGTAGATCAAGATTACAAACGTGAGTTTTTCTATGGCCGCCGACCAGGTCAGTATCCGGAAGTTGCCTCTCGAAGGTCGTGCGCCAAGTCGCTGGCGGTGGGTGGTCGTCGCCATCGGCTTCGCCGCGCTGATCGGCGTGGGCGCCGAAGTCATGGCGCGACACGACCGCGCCGAGCAGGCGCGCCGCGACGCGTACTGGCGCCTCGACGGACCGCCCTGCGCGCCGCTCGATCCGACGATCTTCCGAGGCCTGCGCCGCTATCCCCAGGCCACGCCCTACGACGAGACGCTGTATCGGCGCGCGGGCGGGGCGATGACCTGCACGCATCTGGTCGACCGCATCGGCGGCGCGAAGGTCCGCTACCAGGTCTGCAAGTTCAACGCGCCGGACTATCTGCTCGTGTTGCAGAGCGGGCGCGACCGCTTCTACGATCTCACGGCGGGCCGCTCGGCCTTGGTCACCGTCGTCAAGGACGAGGTGCGCTGCGTCGTCATCCCGCCCTTCAGGATGTGATTGGCCCTTGCCTTGGCCTCATATTCATAGCTAGCTATATAGCGTGCTATAGATATGGAGCGTGGCGATGGAAGTCGATCTGCTGGCGGGCTTCGGCGTGGGGTTCCTGGGCAGCCGGCTCAAGCGGCTGGCCGAGCGGATGCAGGCCGACGCGGCCGAGGTGGCGCGGTTCCTGGACCTGCCGGTCCAGCCGGCCCAGATGTCGCTCTTGATGACCATCCGCCTGCACGGCCCGATCACCGTGGGCGAGCTGGCCGAGCGTCTGCAGCTGGCCCAGCCCACCGTCACCCGCGCCCTGGGAACGCTGGGCGAGTTCGTCGAGGCCCGCCGCGCGCCGGGCGACGCGCGCTCCAAGTCGCTGGCCCTGACCCCGGCGGGAGAGGCCTTGCTGGTCCGGGTCCAGACCCAGCTCCTGCCGCGCATCGAGCCGGCCGCCGCCGAGCTGGTCGAGGGCCTGTCCGGCGACTTCATGCAGGGCCTGGCCAAGGTCGAGGCGCGGCTGGCCGAGATCTCGCTGCTGGCCCGCATCCAGCGCGCGCCGCCGCCCAGCATGTGGGCGCGCGACTTCTCCGACGATCTGGCGGAGGCCTTTCACCAGATCAACGCCGAATGGATCAGCGAGATGTTCGCCTTGGAGCGGAACGACATCGACCTGCTGTCACGGCCGCGCGAGCTGATCCTCGACAAGGGCGGGGTGGTGCTGTTCGCGGAGACCCCGGACCTGGGCGTGGTCGGGACCTGCGCCCTGATGGTCTCCAAGGACGGCTGGGTCGAGCTGACCAAGATGGGCGTGCTGAAGAGCGCGCGCGGTCTCAAGGTCGGCGAGTTCCTGCTGGCCAAGACCCTGGAGCGCGCCGCCAGCCTGGGCATGGACAAGGTCTATCTGCTGACCAACAAGAAGTGCGCCGCCGCCATCCACCTCTACGAGAAGCTGGGCTTCGTCCATGACGCCGAGATCATGCGACTGTTCGGCGCGCGGTATGAGCGTTGTGACGTGGCCATGTCGTACGCGCCGAGAGGTTAGGCGCCGGTGCGGGAAGCGGCCTTCGAGATCATCGACTATGCCGGCGGGCGCGACCCTGAGGTCGCCGCGCTCATTCTTTCCGTGCAGCGCGACGATGTCGGTCTCTTCGTGCCGGTCGAGGAGCAGCCGGAGCTGCTCGACATCGCCGGCGCCTATCGCGACGGCGGCTTCTGGGTGGCGATGGCGAGCGGCGAGATTGTCGGGACGATCGGCATGATGCGCTATGGATCGAGCGGCGTGCTGAAGAAGCTGTTCGTGCGGCGGGACTATCGCGGGCCGGACGGGGCGGCTCACGGCCTGTACGACAGGGCCATCGCCTGGGCCGAGGCGCGCGGCCTCGCCGCGATCTTCCTGGACACACCCGCGGTGGCGACGCGGTCGCACGCCTTTTACCGGCGTCGGGGTTTCTGCGTCGTGGACCGCGCCGAACTGCCGAGGGGCTATGATTTCCCCGATCGCGACAGCCTGATCTTCAAGCTCGACATGCCCGCGCGACCTGGTGGGCCAGGACGCTAGACGCCACGGCGCGGTGGCAGGCGCACCCGCGCGCCAAAAAGCCTTGTCGCCCTGACCGAAATCCGCGCCCTATCCCATCGCAACCTGGGAGCTGCGGCATGGTCGTCCGTTCACTCTTCACGCTTGCCCTCCTGGTCATGCTGGCGGGCTGCGACCAGCGTCCGGCGAAGACCGAGCCGGAGGCGAAGGCTCACCCGGTTCGCTACGATCGCGCGGCTGACGGGGCGCCGCGCTGCGCGGCAGGCGAGCGCCGGGTCTATAGCTGCGCGTTCAAGCAGAAGACCGTGTCCGTGTGCGCCACCGATCGCACCGTGACCTACCGGTATGGCGCCGCCAACAAGACCGACCTGACGATCGTCAGCGATGGCGCTGACGGCAAGGCGCACGCGACCTCGATCCGCGGGCCGGGACGTGGCGGTTTCCAGACCAGCTTGAGGTTCTCCAACCAAGGCTACGAGTACATCGTCTATTCGGCGATCGGCGGCGCGGACACGGAGGTCGCCGGGCGGCGCTGGTCGGGCCTGGTGGTCATGAAGGGCGGCGACCAAGTTTCCAACCAGGAGTGCCCCACGGCTGGGCCTGGCCAGCGTTTCACGCTCGACACGGCGCCGTCTTTCATCCCCGACGAGACCAATCCCGAATTCGAGGCCTGGTACTGAACAACTAGGCGACCCGGCTCAGCACCTTGCGGATGATCTCCACCATCCGGTCGATGTGGCTCTTCTCCAGGATCAGCGGCGGCGACAGGGCGATGATGTCGCCGGTGACGCGGATCAGCAGGCCCTCGTCGAAGCAGGTCTCGAACACCTCCATGGCCCGGGCGGTCGGGGCGCCGGGGCGGGGCTCCAGCTCGATGCCGGCGATGATGCCCAGGTTGCGGATGTCGACCACGTGGCGAGCGTCGGCCAGGCCGTGCATGGCGTCCTGCCAATAGGCCTCGATGCCGGCGGCGCGGGCGAACAGGTCGTCCTCCTGGTAGGTCTCCAGCGTGGCGATGCCGGCGGCGCAAGCGAGCGGGTGGGCCGAATAGGTGTAGCCGTGGAAGAGCTCGATCGCCGCGTCGGCGCCGTCCAGCATGGCGTCGTAGATCTTGGTCGAGGCGGCGACCGCGCCGGCCGGGACGGCGGCGTTGGTCAGGCCCTTGGCCAGGCACATCAAGTCGGGCGTGACGCCGAAGCGGTCGGCGGCGAACGGCGCGCCCAGGCGGCCAAAGCCGGTGATCACCTCGTCGAAGATCAGCAGGATGTCGTGCTTGTCGCAGATCGCCCGCAGGCGTTCGAGATAGCCCTTGGGCGGAACCAGCACACCGGTGGAGCCGGCCACCGGCTCGACGATCACGGCGGCGATGTTGGAGGCGTCGTGCAGGGCCACGATCCGCTCCAGGTCGTCGGCCAGGTGGGCGCCGTGCTCGGGCTGGCCCTTGGCGAACAGGTTGCCGGCCACGCCGTGGGTGTGGGGCAGGTGGTCGACGCCAGTGAGTAAGGATCCGAAGTACTTGCGGTTGGTCGGGATGCCGCCCACCGAGATGCCGCCGAAGCCGACGCCGTGATAGCCGCGCTCGCGGCCGATCAGCCGGGTCTTGGTCCCCTTGCCCCGGGCGCGGTGATAGGCCAGGGCGATCTTCAGCGCCGTGTCGACCGACTCCGAGCCCGAGTTGGTGAAGAAGATCCGGTCCAGGCCGGCGGGCGTGATCTGGGCCAGGCGCGAGGCGAACTGGAAGGCCAGCGGATGGCCCATGTTGAAGCTGGGGGCGTAGTCCATCTCGGCCGCCTGCTTCTGGATGGCCTCGCGGATCTTGGGGCGGTCGTGGCCGGCGTTGACGCACCACAGGCCGGATGTGGCGTCCAGCACCTCGCGGCCGTCAGGCGTCTTGTACAGCATGCCGCTGGCCGACGAGAGCATCCTGGGATGGCTCTTGAACCGCCGGTTCGGGGTGAACGGCATCCAGAAGGCGTCGAGGTCGTTGGACATGGCAAGGGCTCCGCGGGGCCTTGCATTGTGATCGCAATGGCGCCCCTCTCGTAAAGAGAGGTTTTTTCGCCCGGCTTGGAGAGGAGGTGGACGAGATGGCCAGAATCCGCCGCCCCCTGGCCGACCAGACCGCCGTCCACGACCAGGTCTACGAGGCGATCCGCCAGGCCCTGATCACCGGCCGCATCGCGCCCGGCAAGGGCGTGTCCCTGCGCAGCCTGGCCGCCGAGCTGGGGGTCAGCCCCATGCCGGTTCGCGACGCGGTCCGACGCCTGGTGGCCGAGCGCGCCCTGGCGATCAATCCGGCCAACAAGCGCCTGTCGGTGCCCTCGCTGACCGCCGGCCGCCTGGAACAGCTGTCGCTGGCCCGGCTGTGGGTCGAACCGGAGCTGGCGGCCAGAGCCGTCACGAGGGCCGCCGCCAATTCCGACGCCAGCCTGGTGCGCCAGCTGCAGGCCATCGACGCCGATGTCGACGAGGCCCTGCGGCTGGGCGACGTCGACCGCTACATGACCGCCAACCACGCCTTTCACTTCGCGCTCTACGAGCGGGCGGGGGCCGAGGTGCTGCTGGCCATGGCCGGCGGCCTGTGGCTGCAGGTCGGACCGTTCATGCGGGTGGTGTTCGGCCGGGTCGGCGCCGATGGCCTGGTCGCCGACCGACATGCCGAGGCGATCGAAGCCTTGCGCGCCCGAGATCCCGACGGCGCCCGCCGGGCGATCGCCGCTGACCTTTCCGAAGGCATGGACAAGATGCGGGCCGCCGTCGAAGCCGGCAACGGGGCGCCCCATGAAGCGTCGCCATGAGTCGGACGCTTGACACTTCCGGTTTGCCGGAAAACTGTGATCACAATAGTCCGGATTTTCCCGCGTGACCTTGCCCGCCGACATCTCGGAGCGTCTCTCACGCCTGGCCCTCCCCGGGCAGGCGATCATCGACGGCGCGCGGGTCGAGGCCGCCTCGGGCGCGACCTTCCACAACGTCTCGCCACGCGATGGGCTGGTGCTGAACCAAGTGACGGCCTGCCAGGGCGAGGACGTCGCCCGCGCCGTCGCCTCCGCCCGCGCGGCCTTCGAGGACGGCCGCTGGCGCGACCAAGGGCCGCGCGCCAAGAAGAAGGTCCTGTTCCGCCTGGCCGAGCTGATGGAGCGCGACGCCGAGGAGCTGGCCCTGCTGGAAAGCCTGGACGTCGGCAAGCCGATCCGCGACGCCCGCAACGTCGACATCCCGCTCGCGATCGGCACCTGCCGCTGGTACGCCGAGGCGCTGGACAAGGTCTATGGCGAGGTCGGCGCGTCGCCGGTCGATCGCCTGAGCTACGCGGTGCACGAGCCGCTGGGCGTGATCGGGGCGATCGTGCCGTGGAACTTCCCGCTGCACATGGCGATGTGGAAGGTCGCGCCGGCCCTGGCCATGGGCAATTCGGTGGTGCTGAAGCCCGCCGAGCAATCGCCGCTGACCGCCCTGAAGCTGGGCGAACTGGCCCTGGAAGCGGGGCTCCCGGCCGGGGTGCTGAACGTGATCCCCGGCCTGGGCGGCGTCGCCGGCGAGGCCCTGGCCCTGTCGATGGACGTCGACATGATCGCCTTCACCGGCTCGGGCCCCGTGGGGCGCAAGCTGATGGAATATTCGGCCCGCTCGAACCTGAAGCGGGTCAGCCTGGAACTGGGCGGCAAGTCGCCCCAGATCGTCTTCGCCGACTGTCCGGACCTGGACGCCGCCGCCGAGGCCGCCGCCTGGGGCGTGTTCTATAATCAGGGCGAGGTCTGCACCGCCGCCTCGCGCCTCTTGGTCGAGGCGCCGATCAAGGAACAGTTCCTGGAGCGGGTGGTGGCCGTGGCCAAGACCCTGGTCCCCGGCGATCCGCTGGATCCGGAGACGGTGTTCGGGGCCATGGTCAGCGAGCGGCAGATGAAGACCGCCCTCGACTACATCGCCACCGCCGACAGCCAGGGCGCGCGCCGCGTGCTGGGCGGCCAGCGGGCGCGGAAGGACAGCGGCGGCTTCTATGTCGAGCCGACGATCTTCGACCGTGTCGAGGCTGACCACACCCTGGCCCGCGAGGAGGTGTTCGGGCCGGTCCTGGGGGTGCTGACCTTCAAGGACGAGGACCAGGCCATGCGCCTGGCCAACGACACGGTCTACGGCCTGGCCGCCGGCCTGTGGACGTCGGACATCAACCGCGCCCTGCGCGGGGCGCGGCGGTTGAAGGCCGGGCTGGTCTGGGTCAACGGCTGGGACGCCTGCGACATCACCATGCCGTTCGGGGGCTTCAAGCAGTCCGGTTTCGGCCGTGACCGCAGCCTTCATGCGTTGCACAAGTACGCCGACCTGAAGTCGGTGTCCGTGACGCTGAGGTGAGTGCCGCCCAATGACCAGCAAGTCCCTGAATCTCGTTGAAACCGAAGCCTTCATCGACGGCCTCTGGATCGAGGGCGACAAGACCTTCGAGGTGCTCAATCCGGCCGACGGGACGGTGATCGCCAAGGTCGCCGACCTCGGCCCCGGCGAGACGCGCGTGGCCATCGAGGCCGCGCATCGGGCCTTCCCGGCCTGGGCCGCCAAGACCGCCAAGGAACGCGGGGCGATCCTGCGTCGGTGGAGCGACCTGATGCTGTCTCACGCCGAGGATCTGGCCCGGCTGATGACCGCCGAGCAGGGCAAGCCGCTGGCGGAAGCCAAGGGCGAGGTGGCCTATGGCGCGGCGTTCATCGACTGGTTCGCCGACGAGGCCAAGCGCGCCTACGGCCACACCATCCCGACCCCGATGCCGGGCAAGCGCCTGGCCTCGATCAAGCAGCCCGTAGGGGTCTGCGCGGCCATCGCGCCGTGGAACTTCCCGATCGCCATGATCACCCGCAAGGTCGGCCCGGCCCTGGCCGCCGGCTGCACGGTGGTGGTCAAGCCGGCCGCCGAGACGCCGCTGTGCGCCCTGGCCATCGCCCGCCTGGCGACCGAGGCGGGCGTGCCGGCCGGCGTGCTGAACGTCGTCACCGGCAAGGACAGCAGCGGCATCGGCAAGGCGCTGTGCGAGGACAGCCGCGTGCGCAAGCTGTCGTTCACGGGCTCTACCCCGATCGGGAAGATCCTGTACGAGCAGTGCGCCGGCACGATGAAGAAGCTCAGCCTGGAGCTGGGCGGCAACGCGCCCTTCATCGTCTTCGACGACGCCGACCTGGAGGCCGCCGTCGACGGCGCCATCGCCAGCAAGTACCGCAACACCGGCCAGACCTGCGTCTGCGCCAACCGGCTGATCGTCCAAGCCGGCATCCACGACGCCTTCGTCGCGCGCCTGGCCGAGAAGGTCGCGGCGATGAAGGTCGGGCCGGGGACCGGCGAAGGCGTCGTGATCGGCCCGCTGATCAACGACAAGGCCATCGTCAAGGTCGAGGCCCTGGTGCGCGAGGCCGTCGCGGGCGGGGCCAAGGTGGTGGTCGGCGGCGACCGCCACGACCTGGGCGGGCTGTTCTACCAGCCCACGGTGCTCAGCGATGCGACGCCGGACATGCGGTTGTTCAACGAGGAGATCTTCGGTCCCGTCGCCCCGGTCGTGAAGTTCCACACCGAGGAGGAGGCCATCCACCTGGCCAACGCCACGCCCTTCGGCCTGGCGTCGTACTTCTACAGCAAGGACGTGGCCCGCTGCTGGCGGGTGGCCGAGGCCATCGAGGCCGGCATGGTCGGCATCAACGAGGGGCTGATCTCCACCGAGGTGGCGCCCTTCGGCGGGGTCAAGGAATCCGGCCTGGGTCGCGAGGGGTCTTCCGAGGGCTTGGATGAGTACCTGGAGACCAAGTACCTGTGTTTCGGCGGGGTCGGATGATCGCCGAGCTCACCCGCACCGCCACGGACATCCTCGCCGACGAGCGCGCCCGGTTCGTCGCCGAGCATCCGCGCTCGGTCGCCATGGCCAAGGCCGCGGCCGGGGTCTGGCGCGGCGGGGCGCCGATGCACTGGATGAACGACTGGGCCAGTCCGTCGCCGATCTTCGCCGCCCAGGGCGTCGGGGCGCAGGTCACCGACGTGGATGGGAAGTTGTATGACGACTTCTGCCTGGGCGACACGCCGTCGATGTTCGGCCACGCCGACGCCTCGGTGGCGGCGGCGGTCGCCGACCAGATCAAGCGCGGCGCGGGCTTCATGCTGCCGACCGCCTCGGCGGTGATCGTCGGCAAGCTGCTGGCCGAGCGCTTCGGCCTGCCGCTGTGGCAGACGGCGACCACGGCCAGCGACGCCAACCGCGCGGCGATCCGCTGGGTGCGGGCGGTGACCGGGCGGCCGGTCGTGCTGGTGTTCGACGGCTGCTACCACGGCATGGTCGACGACGCCTTCGTGGTGCTGAAGGACGGCGCTTCGGTGATGAAGCCGGGCCTGCTGGGCCAGGTCCACGACCTGACGACCACCACCCGTGTCGTGCCGTTCAACGATCTCGCCGCCCTGGAAGCGGCCCTGGCCCCCGGCGACGTCGCCGCCGTGCTGGCCGAGCCGGTGATGACCAACTGCGGGATGATCCTGCCCGAGCCTGGCTTCCACGACGCCCTGCGCGCGCTGACCCGCGACGCCGGAACCCTGCTGGTCATCGACGAGACCCACACCATTTCGACCGGTCCCGGCGGCTATACCCGCGCCTTCGACCTGGAGCCCGATGTCTTCGTCCTGGGCAAGGCCGTCGCCGGCGGCGTGCCGGCCGCCGTCTGGGGCGTCACGGCCGAGCTCTCCGCGCGGATGGACGCGGCCCAGGCGCGGATCGGTCCTGGCCAGTCCGGCATCGGCACCACGCTGTCGGGCAACGCCCTGGCGATGGCCGCCATGCGCGCCATGCTGTCCGAGGTGATGACCGAGGCCGCCTACGCCCGGATGCTGGCCGGGGCCGAGCGCCTGGTCGCGGGCCTGAAGGGCGTGATCGCCGCGCGCCGCTTGCCGTGGTCGGTGGTGCATGTCGGGGCGCGGGTGGAACTGGTCTTCGCCGACCCGCCGCCCAAGACCGCCGCCGCGATGCGGAAAGCGCTGGACCACACCGCCGTGGAAGCGCTGCATCTGTGGCTGATCAACCGGGGCGTCCTGATCGCGCCCTTTCACAACATGATGCTGGTCTCGCCCGTCACCGACGACGCGGCGATCGACCGGCTGGTCGCGGCCGTGGACGGCTTCGCGGTCGCGATGGGGGACGCATGAGCGCTGTAGCCGACATCCAGGAATGCCGGGACTTCCTGGCCGCGAACCCGCAGGTGAAGTTCGTCGACGTGTTCTTCACCAGCATGACCGGGGTGCCGCGCGGCAAGCGGCTGCGGATCCACGAGCTGCCGGCGATCTACGAATACGGCCGCTTCCTGCCGGGCTCGATCCTGGTGGTCGACACCCTGGGCGCCGACTGCGAGGACACGGGCCTGGTTTGGGAGGACGGCGACGCCGACCGCCGCGCGCGGCCCGTGCCAGGCACCCTGACCCTGGCGCCGTGGCTGGGTCCCGACGTCGCCCAGGTGATGCTGTCGCTGTACGAACTGGACGGAACGCCCAACGACTTGGATCCGCGCCACGTCCTCCAACGTGTCCTGGACCGCTACGCCGCCGACGGCCTGACGCCGGTCGCGGCCTGCGAGCTGGAATACTACCTGGTCGACCTGGAGCGCGGCCCGAACGGCGAGCTGCAGCCGGCCAAGTCGATGCAGACCGGCCTGCGCCCCAGCGGCATCCAGGTCTACGGCCTGCCCGAGCTGGAGGCCCACGCCCCGTTCCTGCGCGAGCTGTGGGACACCGCCGACGTGATCGGCGTGCCGCTGGAAGGCGCGATCTCGGAGTTCGCCCCGGGCCAGGTCGAGCTGACCTTGATGCACAAGCCCGACGCCCTGCGCGCCGCCGACGACGCGGTGCTGTACAAGCGCGCCGCCAAGGGCGTGGCCCTGCGCCATGGCTGCGAGGCGACCTTCATGGCCAAGCCGTGGAGCGACCGCGCGGGCAACGGTTTCCACGTCCATCTCAGCGTCAACGACGCGGCCGGAAACAACCTGTGCGCCGCCGAGGACCTGGAAGGTTCGCCGCTGCTGAAGCACGCTATCGCCGGCATGAAGGCCCTGCTGGGCGAGGGCATGGCGATCCTGGCGCCCAACGCCAACAGCTATCGCCGCTTCAAGGCCAACAGCTACGCGCCGGTGGCCCCGACCTGGGGCGTCAACAATCGCACGGTCAGCCTGCGCGTGCCGGCTGGTCCGCCCAAGACCCGGCACGTCGAGCACCGCGTGGCCGGGGCCGACGGCAATCCGTACCTCGTTTTGGCCGTGCTGCTGGCCAGCGCCCACCACGGCATCACGAACAAGCTGGATCCGGGCCCGGCGGTGGTCGGCGACGGCTACGCGGCGGCGGCCAAGGAGAACATCCGCCTGCCCAACAACTGGTTCGCGGCGGTCGACCTGTTCGAGCGGTCGACCGTGCTGCGCGACTATCTCGGCGACCGCTTCGTGGACATGTTCGTCTCGGTCAAGCGCACGGAACAGGCGCGCTTCTTCGAGGTCGTCACCGAACTCGATTTCGATTGGTATCTCCGCAACGCCTGACGGCTGAGTAGCGCCCAAGGCACGACACACACGGAACATGAGGGAGTTTCGAATGAGCGGATATCGTAACGGCGGGGCCTCGCGGCGCTCGCTTCTGACGGCCTTCGGCGCGGCCGCCATCGGCTTCAGTTTCACGGCCTGCGGCGAGAAGCCCAAGGCCGCGGGCGCGGGCGGCGAGGAGCCCAAGCTGAACTTCTACAACTGGGACACCTATATCGGCGAGACCACGCTGGGTGACTTCAAGAAGGCGTCCGGCATCGCCGTGAACATGAGCCTGTTCGCGACCAACGACGAACTGTTTGCCAAGCTGAAGGCCGGCAATCCGGGCTTCGACGTCATCGTCCCGTCGAACGAGTTCGTGACCCGCATGGGCCAGGCCGGCATGCTCGAGCCGCTGGATCACGCCAAGATCCCGAACATGAAGAACATCGACCCGTCCTTCCTCAATCCGGACTTCGATCCGGGGCGGAAGTACTCGATGCCCTACACCTGGCTGCTGCTGGGCATCGGCTATCGCAAGAGCAAGGTCGACGGCGTGCCCGACAGCTGGAAGTGGCTGTTCGACAGCGACAAGTACAAGGGCCGCATCGCCCTGTTGTCGGAGAGCGCCGACCTGGTCCGCCTGGCGGCCAAGTACCTGGGCCACTCGGTCAACAACATCCCCGAGGACATGCTGCCGAAGATCGAGCAGATGCTGATCAAGCAGAAGCCGTTCGTGAAGGCCTTCCACGACGACAACGGCCAGGACCTGCTGGTCTCGGGCGAGGTCGACCTCGTTTTGGAGTATAACGGCGACATCGCCCAGGTGATGAAGGACGACCCGGACCTCGACTTCGTGGTGCCCAAGGAAGGGTCGTTGATCAACTCCGACACCCTGTGCATCCCGAAGGGCGCGCCGCGGCCGAACAACGCCCACGCCTTCATCAACTACCTGCTGGACGCCCAGGCCGGAGCCGAGATCACCAAGACGATCCTCTATCCGACCCCCAACGCGGCGGCCAAGGCGCTGATGCCGGCCAGCTATCGCGAGAACAAGGTCATCTTCCCGCCCGCCGAGGTCATGGCCAAGTGCGAGTACGGCGCCTTCGAAGGGGCCGAGAAGGCCAGCCAGTACGAGGAGCTCATCACGCAGGTGCGGGCGGCTTAGGGGGCTGGTGAAGTCAAAATCCTCCCCCTAGCGGGGGAGGTGTCGCCGCAGGCGACGGAGGGGGAAGTTCTGCTGACCCTGCGACTTCCCCCTCCGGCCTTCGGCCGCCTCCCCCGCTGGGGGAGGATTGGAGAACATGATGGAACAATCCTGGAAACAGGCGAAAGCCGTCTTCGCCGCGGCGCTGGGACCGCCGCTGGTGTGGCTGGCGCTGTTCTTCCTGGCGCCGATGGCCATCGTCTGGGCCTACAGCTTCGGCCACAACGAGGGGCTGACGCAGATCGCCATCACCGGCACGTTCGGCAACTACGCCCGGGCGATCGAGCCGCTGTACCTGAAGATCTTCCTGAAGTCGGCCTGGGTGGCAGGCCTGACCACGGGCCTGTGTCTGGTGCTGGGCTTCCCCGTGGCCCTGGCCATCACCTTCGCGTCCGACAAGGCCAAGACCTGGCTGCTGCTGCTGATCATGCTGCCGTTCTGGACGAACCTCCTGATCCGTACCTACGCCCTGATCGCCGTGCTGCGCACCGAGGGCTACGTCAACCAGAGCCTGGAGTGGCTTTGGAAGGGCGGCGGGACCCTGGCGGCGCTTTTGGGCCTGCAGCCGCTGGGCGACTTCCAGCCGCTGGAGCTGCTGCACAACAATTTCGCGGTGATCCTGGGGCTGGTCTATGTCCACCTGCCGTTCATGGTGCTGCCGCTGTATTCGGCGCTGGACCGGCTGGACAAATCGCTGCTGGAGGCCAGCCTGGACCTTGGCGCCGGGCACATGCGAACCCTGTTCAAGGTGGTCGTGCCGCTGGCCCTGCCCGGCATCGCCTCGGGGATCCTGATCACCTTCATCCCGGCCCTGGGCGCCTATCTGACGCCCGACCTTCTTGGCGGACCCGACAGCCAGATGATCGCCAACGTCATCGAGCGCCAGTTCAAGCGCGCCAACGACTGGCCCTTCGGCGCGGCCATGTCGTTCGTGCTGATGTACCTGACCTTCATCGCCATCGCGATCCAGGCGGTTCTGGCCAAGCGGACCCCGGAGGCCAAGGCATGAGCTTCATCGATCCGGTTGCCAAGCCACAGGATCCCGTCTTCCCGGCGAAAGCCGGGACCCAGATTCAGCCTGAGCATCCGGGGTGTTCGCGCCCTTCGACGGTGTCCGCTGGTGTGGCGCCCATGGGTTCGATCTGGGCCCCGGCTTTCGCGGGGGAAGCGGGGAAGGGGAATGCGAATGGCTAAACGCGCGCCTCCCGGCCCCCTCGAATACCTCCGCCGCTGGCCGATGCAGGCCTGGCTGGCGATGGTGGGGTTGTTCCTCTACGCGCCGCTGATCGCCCTGATGGCGTTCAGCTTCAACGACAGCCGGCGCAACATCGTCTGGAAGGGCTTCACACTCAAATATTACGACAAGCTGTTCAATGACTCCGCCCTGCTGGAGGCGTTCGGCAACAGCCTGACCATCGCGGCCGTCTCGACGGTGATCAGCCTGGTCCTGGGGGCGGCCGCCGCCCTGGTGCTGTGGCGCTTCCGCTTCCCCGGCAAGACGGCGCTGGACGGGGCCCTGGCCCTGCCGATCGTGGTGCCCGAGATCTGCATGGGGGTGGCCATGCTGGTGTTCTTCGCCAAGGTCATGCCCTGGCCGCAGGGCCTGGCCTGGCCGCTGAATCTGGGGGCGATCATCATCGCCCACGTATCGTTCTCGTTCCCGTTCGTGGCGGTGGTCGTGCGCGCGCGCATGGCCAGCTTCAACCGCGAGATGGAAGAGGCGGCCCGCGACCTGGGGGCAGGCGAGTTCCGCACCATCA
This sequence comes from Caulobacter segnis, assembly GCF_023935105.1. NCBI lineage: Bacteria > Pseudomonadati > Pseudomonadota > Alphaproteobacteria > Caulobacterales > Caulobacteraceae > Caulobacter > Caulobacter sp. RL271. The sequence goes on from NZ_CP096040.1 coordinate 1,101,885, forward strand.
GGGACGTGATCCTGCCGCATATGGCCCCGTCGCTGGTGGCCGGGGCGCTGCTGGCCTTCACGCTCAGCCTGGACGACTTCGTCATCACCTTCTTCACCGCCGGTCCCGACACGGTGACCTTCCCGGTGAAGGTCTATTCGATGGTCCGCTTCTCGGTGACGCCGGAGGTCAATGCGGCCTCGACGGTGCTGATCGTGCTGACCGTGCTGCTGACCGCGGCGGCGCTGAAACTGCAGGGGGACCCAGCCGCCACAGCGGGGCATGGGGCGGGGGACGCTAAATGAGCAAGCCGATCATCACCTTTGAGAACGTCACCAAGCGCTTCGGCAAGATGGTGGCCGTCGACAACGTCTCGCTGACCATCAACGAGGGCGAGTTCTTCTCGCTGCTGGGCCCGTCGGGCTGCGGCAAGACCACCCTGCTGCGGATGCTGGCCGGCTTCGAGACGCCCACCGAGGGGCGGATCCTGATCGACGGCCAGGACATCTCGAACGTGCCGCCCAACAAGCGGCCGGTGAACATGGTGTTCCAGTCCTACGCCGTGTTCCCGCACATGACCGTATCCGACAACGTCGCCTACGGCCTGGTCGTGGACAAGGTCGGCAAGGCCGAGCGCGACCGGCGCGTCGAGGAGGCGCTGGAGCTGGTGCAACTGGGCGGTCTGGGCCATCGCAAGCCCGACCAGCTGTCGGGCGGTCAGCGCCAGCGCGTGGCCTTGGCCCGGGCCCTGGTCAAGCGGCCGCGCGTGCTGCTGCTGGACGAGCCGCTGTCAGCCCTGGACGCCAAGCTGCGCGAGCAGATGCGCACCGAGCTGTGCACCCTGCAGGAGAAGGTCGGCATCACCTTCATCATGGTCACCCACGACCAGGACGAGGCCCTGGCCCTGGCCTCGCGCTGCGCGGTGATGAGCCGGGGCGTGCTGCAGCAGGTGGCCACGCCCAGCGATCTCTACGAATTCCCCAACAGCCGCTTCGTGGCCGACTTCATCGGCAGCGTGAATCTGTTCGAGGGCGTGCTGGCGGTCGACGAGCCCAGCCACGCGGTGATCAAGTCGCCGGACCTGCCGGTCGACATCTTCCTGGACCATGGGGTGACCGGCCCCCGCGGCGGCGCGGTCTGGGCGGCGATCCGGCCCGAGAAGATCGAGCTGCACAAGAAGGAGGGCGACGAGCCCCCCAACCTCGGCGACTGCCCGCGCGGCACCAACGCGGTGGCGGGTGTCATCAAGCACGAGGCCTATCTGGGCGGCGCCTCGACCTATGAGGTCGAGATCACCAGCGGAAGGCGCGTGAAGGTGCAGCGCTCGAACCTGACCCGCTGGGACCAGGAGGATTTCAAGCTGGGCGAGACCGTCTGGCTGTGCTGGCACGCGTGTTCGCCGGCGGTGCTGTTGTCATAGATCTCACTCGCCCCCTCCGCGCTACGCGCTCCTCCCCCGGAGGGGGAAGAAGGGCGCCGCGCACCTTCCGCCCCCTCTGGGGGCGGACGACCGCGAAGCGGTCAGGTGGGGGCAAGTGATCGAGGAAACCAGGAAGTGAGAGTGAAATGACCGTCCCGATCCGCAACCACGACATCGCCGAGCTCCGGCGTCTGGACCTGGCTCACCACCTGCCGGCTCAGGCCGACCACAAGGTCATCGCCGAGCTGGGCGGCAGCCGGATCATCACCCGCGCCGACGGCGTCTACATCCACGACGGCGAAGGCCACCAGATCCTGGACGGCATGGCCGGCCTGTGGTGCGTCAATGTCGGCTACGGCCGCACCGAGCTGGCCGAGGCCGCCTACGAGCAGATGCTGGAGCTGCCGTACTACAACACCTTCTTCAAGACCGCGACGCCGCCGACCGTGACCCTGGCGGCCAAGATCGCCGAGAAGATGGGCGGCCACCTGACCCACGTCTTCTACAACTCGTCGGGGTCCGAGGCGAACGACACGGTCTTCCGCCTGGTGCGGCACTACTGGAAACTGAAGGAGCAGCCGCAGCGGACGGTCTTCGTCAGCCGCTGGAACGCCTATCACGGCTCGACCGTGGCCGGCGTCTCGCTCGGCGGCATGAAGCACATGCACAAGCAGGGCGACCTGCCGATCCCCGGCGTCGAGCACGTCATGCAGCCCTATCCGTTCGGCGACGGCTTCGACGAGGACCGGGCCGCCTTCCGCGATCGCTGCGTCAAGGCCATCGAGGACAAGATCCTCGAAGTCGGCCCCGAGAACGTCGCCGCCTTCATCGGCGAGCCGGTGCAGGGGGCGGGCGGGGTGATCATCCCGCCGGACGGCTACTGGCCGGCGGTCGAGGCCCTGTGCCGCAAGTACGGGATCCTTCTGGTCTGCGACGAGGTGATCTGCGGCTTCGGGCGCTTGGGCGAATGGTTCGGCCACCAGCACTACGGGATCAAGCCGGACCTGATCGCCATGGCCAAGGGGCTGTCGTCCGGCTACCTGCCGATTTCGGCCGTGGGCGTGGCCGACCACATCGTCGCCGAGCTGCGCGAGAAGGGCGGCGACTTCATCCACGGCTTCACCTATTCGGGCCACCCGACCTGCGCGGCCGTGGCGCTGAAGAACATCGAGATCCTCGAGCGCGAAGGCCTGGTCGAACGCACCCGCGACGACACCGGCCCTTACCTCGCCAAGGCGCTGGCGACCCTGAACGACCACCCGCTGGTCGGCGAGACCCGGTCGCTGGGCCTGATCGGCGCCGTCGAGATCGTCCGCGAGAAGGGGACCAACCATCGCTTCCTCGACAAGGAGGGCGAGGCCGGGCCGATCGTGCGGGATCTGTGCATCAAGAACGGCCTGATGGTTCGCGCCATCCGCGACAGCATCGTCTGCTGTCCGCCGCTGATCATCACCCACGCCGAGATCGACAAGCTGGTCGCCATCATCCGCCAGTCGCTGGACGAGGCCGAGCCGGTGCTCCGCGCGCTCAAACCGGAGAGCGTGTCGTGAGGTTAGAGGGGACGTCGTGCGCTATGGCGGACGCTGCCAATGACGACGCGATCGCCGACGACGCGGTAGCGCAGCACGTACGGTGGGACGGCGGCGATTTCGCGACGTCCTCTCGTGCTGAGGCGGCCCCGCTCAGGATGGTCCGCCAAGCTTTCGCCGGCAGCGAACAGTCTATGACCCAGACGTTGCGCGGCGAGAGGGCGAGATTGGTTGGAGATATAGGTGACGATAGCGTCGATATCGGCCAGCGCTTGGTCGGTCCAGATTACTTGCGCCACGAATATGGCGTGGGTAACTGGTTAGGTGTCCCTAAGGACTTCAGCCACTCCCGCACGCGCTCGTGCGGAACGACGCGGCCAGCTTCGAGATCAGCGTCCGCAGCGGCATCGGCAGCCAATTCGGCTTCGTCTTCCAACTCGTCGAAGATCTCGGGTTCGGGCTCGGCCATGCCACATGATAACAGAAACCTTTCGAGAACAAATCTCGAAAAATCGAGCTCTCGGAGCGCGTCATGAAGCCCAAGCACAGCAAGGCCAAGCGCGACAGCATCCTCAATCGCGGGGTCTCGACCCTGGAGGAGGCCCAGAGCTGGTTCGCCCGCCAGGCCATCGAGGAGATCGAGTGCGTGGTGCCCGACCTAGCCGGCGTGGCGCGGGGCAAGATCATGCCGGTGCGCAAGTTCCTGGGTACGCCGTCGATGAACCTGCCGCTGGCGGTGTTCTACCAGACCATCACCGGTGACTTTCCCGAGTTCGAGGGGGCGGTGAACGCGGTGCAGTCGGACACCGACATCTTCCTGACCCCGGATTTCGCGACCCTGGCCGCCGTGCCGTGGGCCCAGGACCCGACGGCCCAGGTGATCCACGACGCCTTTCATCCCGACGGCCGCCCGGTCGAGGAAGCCCCGCGCCAGGTGCTGCGTCGGGTGCTGGCGCTCTATGCCGAGAAGGGCTGGGTCCCGATCGTGGCCCCCGAGATCGAGTTCTACCTCGTCGACAAGAACACCGACCCCGACTATCCGCTGAAGCCCCCCATCGGCCGCTCGGGCCGGCCCGAGACCGGGCGCCAGGGCTACTCGATCAGCGCGGTCAACGAGTTCGACGCGTTGTTCGAGGACATGTACGAGTACTCCGAGCGCCAGGGCCTGGAGATCGACACCCTGATCCACGAGAGCGGCGTGGCCCAGATGGAGATCAATCTGCGGCACGGCAATCCGCTGGAGCTGGCCGACCAGGTGTTCATGTTCAAGCGCACCATCCGCGAGGTGGCGCTGGAGCATGAGATCTACGCCACCTTCATGGCCAAGCCGATGGCCAGCGAGCCGGGCAGCGCCATGCACATCCACCAGTCGATCGTCGACAAGGACGGTGACAACCTGTTCTCGCACCGCAAGTCGGGCGAGGAGACGGCGCTGTTCCATGGGTTCATCGCCGGGCAGCAGACCTATCTGCCGGCCATCATGGCCATCCTGGCGCCGTACGTGAATTCCTATCGCCGCATCGCCCGCGACAGCGGCGCGCCGGTCAACACCCAGTGGGGCTACGACAACCGCACCTGCGGCCTGCGGGTGCCGCCGTCGGATCCGAGCAACCGGCGGCTCGAGAACCGCATCCCGTCGTCGGACGCCAATCCCTACCTGGCGATCGCGGCCTCGCTGGCGGCGGGCTATCTGGGCATGGTCCAGGGGCTGAAGCCCACCGCGCCGGTCGACACCGACGCCAGCGTGCTGGGCGTGCAATTACCGCGCAGCCTGTCGGAATCGCTGCGGCTGTTCGAGGCCTGCGAACCGCTGGTCGAGATCCTGGGGCCGATCTTCTGCCAGGCCTACGATCGCGTGAAACAGGCCGAGTACGAGACCTTCATGCGCACGATCAGCCCGTGGGAGCGGGAGTTCCTGCTGCTGAATGTCTAGCGTCTACGGGAACGGGAACTGGTACGCCGACACCGTCGGCGACGTTCCCGACCGACCGCCGCTGCGCGGCGACGTCGCCGCCGACGTCTGCGTGGTCGGGGCGGGGTTCACGGGCCTCGGCGCGGCGCTGACCCTGGCTTCGCGGGCCAAGGTGATCCTGCTCGAAGCCGGCCGCGTCGGCTGCGCCGCCACCGGCCGCAACGGCGGGCAGGTCCATACCGGCCAGCGGCGCGACCAGGCCTGGCTGGAGAAGGCCGTCGGCCGCGACGACGCCTTGGCCCTGTGGCGGCTGGCCGAGGATGCGCGGGTCCACTTCAACAGCCTGACCGACGCGATCCCCTGCGACTGGCGGCCGGGCATGATCCACGCCCGCCACAGGCCGAACGGCGAGGTCGAGGACGCGGCCCACATCGCACTGATGAGCGACCGCTACGGCTACGACCAGCTGGCGCTGATCGGCGAGGCCGAGCTCGCCGAAGACCTGGGGACCGACGTCTATCACGGGGGCCTGATCGATCGCGGCGGCGGCCATGTGCATCCGCTGAAACTGGCCCTGGGCATGGCGCGTGCGGCGATAGCGGCGGGCGCGGTGGTCCACGAGCACAGCCGCGCCGAGGCCTGGCGGCGCGAGGGCGGCAGGATCGTCGTCGAGACCGCGACCGGTCGCGTCACCTGCGACCAGCTGATCCTCAGCGGCGACGGCGCGCTGAACGCCATGGCCGGCCCGGCCCGGTCGCGGGTCATGCCGATCAACAACTTCATCGCCGTCACCGCGCCGCTGGGCGAACAGGTGGACGAGATCATCCGCTCGAACGCGGCGGTGTCGGACAGCCGCTTCGTCGTGAACTATTTCCGCAAGACGCCCGACGGCCGGCTGCTATTCGGCGGCGGCGAGAACTATCGTCACGGCTTCCCGCGCGACATCGCCGGCCTGGTTCGCGGCAATCTGGCCAAGGTCTATCCGCGCCTGGCCGACGCGCCGATCACCCATGCCTGGGGCGGGACGCTCGGCATCACGATGAGCCGCATGCCGTTCGTCGGCGAGGTCGCGCCGGGCGTGCGGGCCGCCTCGGGCTATTCGGGGCAGGGGTGATGCTGGCGCCCTATGTCGGCAAGCTGCTGGCCGAGGCGGCGCTGGGTCAGACCGGTCCGTTCGACCTGCTGTCTCGCCTGCCGACTCCGCCGTTCCCAGGCGGCCGCCTGCTGCGGTGGCCGCTGACGGTGGCGGGCTTGACCTGGTACGCGCTGCGGGATCGTCTGTAGTCATGAGCTCCACGACCGCCCAGCCCGCCGTCAGCCTCGCCGAGGCCTTTGAGCACGCCGAGCGGTTGCTGGACACGGCGCCGGAGCTGGCCGTCGAGCAGGCGCGGGCGATCCTGGAGGCGGTTCCCCGCCATGCCGACACCACCCGCGTGCTGGCCGCCGCGCTGCGTCTTTCCGGTGATCCGCGCGCGGCGCTGGACACCGTCGCCCCCTGACCGCCGCCCTGCCGAACCTGCCGCTGGCCCAGCTGGAACTGGCTCTGGCCCTGGAGCAACTGGGTCGCACCGCCGAAGCCGTTCGCGCCTTCGAGCGAGCCAGCGCCCTTGAGCCGCGGTTGTCGGAAGCCTGGCGCGGCCTGGCGGAAAACCTCGACCTGCTGGGCGACACGGCCGGCGCCGAGCGGGCCCTGGCTCGCCAGCTGCGCGCCTCGACCCGCGATCCGGACCTGATCGAGGCCGCCTCGGCCCTGGCTGACAACCGGCTGGGCGAGGCCGAGCGGATCCTGCGCGCGCGGCTCAAGGCCGACAGCGCCGACGTCGCCGCCATCCGCATGCTGGCCGAAACCGGCGCGCGGCTGGGCCGTTACGCCGACGCGGAAGGTCTGCTGACCCGCTGCCTGGAGCTGGCCCCGAACTTCGCCGCCGCCCGCCACAACCTGGCGACCATGCTGTATCGCCAGAATAAGAACGCCGAGGCCCTGGCGCAGATCGAGGCCTTGACCGCCAAGGACGGCCGCCATCCCGGCTACGCCAATCTGCACGCCGCGATCCTGGCGCGACTGGGCGAATACGACCGCGCCATCGCCGTCTACGAGCGGGTGCTGGCCGACTATCCGAACCAGCCCAAGGGCTGGATGAGCTATGGCCACGCGCTGAAGACCGTGGGCCGCCAGGCCGACAGCGTCGCGGCCTATCGCCGGGCGCTGGAGCCGGCCCCGACCCTGGGCGAGGCCTGGTGGAGCCTGGCCAACCTCAAGACCGTCAAGTTCACCGACGCCGACCTCTCGGCCATGACCACGGCCCTGGAAACGCCCGACCTGTCGGACGACGACCGCCTGCACCTGCGCTACGCCCTGGGCAAGGCGCACGAGGACGCCGGCCTGTGGGACGCCGCGTTCGCCCACTACGCGGCCGGGGCGGCGATCCGCCGGAAGCAGCTGGACTATGATCCGGAAGAGAACGCCTGCGACACCGCGCGGACCAAGGCGGTGTTCACCCCCGCCTTCGTGGCGGCGCGGGCGGGGCAGGGTTGCCCGGCCCCGGATCCGATCTTCATCGTCGGCCTGCCGCGCTCGGGCTCGACCCTGGTCGAGCAGATCCTGGCCAGCCACTCGCTGGTCGAGGGCACGATGGAGCTGCCCGACTTGATCGTCATGGCCCGGCGGCTGGGCGGCAAGACCGCGACCCGCGCTGAGTCGTCCTATCCCGAGAGCCTGGCCGATCTGTCGCCCGACGCCCTGAAAGCCCTGGGCGAGGAGTTCCTCGAACGCACCCGCATCCAGCGCAAGACGGACCGGCCGTTCTTCATCGACAAGATGCCCAACAACTTCGCGCACGCCGGGCTGATCCACCTGATCCTGCCCAACGCCAAGATCATCGACGCGCGCCGCCATCCGCTGGGCTGCTGCTTCTCGGGGTTCAAGCAGCATTTCGCCCGGGGGCAGGCGTTCAGCTACGACCTCGCCGACATCGGCCGCTACTACGCCGACTACGTGGCGCTGATGGCCCATTTCGACGCGGTGCTGCCGGGCCGTGTCCACCGGGTGATCTACGAGCGGATGATCGCCGATCCCGAAGGTCAGATCCGCGCCCTGCTGGCCCATTGCGGCCTGCCCTTCGAAGAGGCCTGCCTGTCGCCGCACGAGAACGACCGCGCCGTGCGCACCGCCAGTTCCGAGCAGGTGCGTCGACCGATCTTCAAGGACGCCGTCGAGCACTGGCAGAAATTCGAATCACATCTGGGTCCGCTCAAGCAGGCATTGGGACCTGTGCTGGACGCCTATCCGGACGCGCCCGTTATTTGACCATTTGTGTCGGGACCTGCCATTTCTGCAACACTCGCCAGAATTGACGACAGGCCGAAATTTCCAATCTTGCCGGACGCTTACGGCGGGTCGAACGTCGTTCGATCAAGGCCGTCAAGGGGAGCGACTGTATGTCGTCGGGTTCGGTTCGATTGAAGAAGGCCGGCGTCTGTTCCGCCGCCCTGTTCGCCTCCACAATGCTCACGAGCGTCGCTTACGCTCAGTCCAACCAGGGCAATACGGCGCTCGAGGAAGTCGTCGTCACCGCCCAGAAGCGCAGCGAAAACCTGCAGGACGTGCCGGTCAGCATCCAGGCTCTCGGCGGAGAGAAGCTGGAGCAGCTGCAGGTCTCGGCCTTCGTCGACTATGTGAAGTATCTGCCCAGCGTCTCGTTCACGACCTCGGGTCCGGGTTTCGGCCAGGTCTATATGCGCGGCGTGGCCAGCGGCGGCGACGGCAACCACTCCGGTTCCCTGCCCAGCGTCGGCGTCTATCTGGACGAACAGCCGGTCACCACCATCCAGGGCGCGCTGGACATCCACGTCTACGACGTCGCCCGGGTCGAGGCCCTGGCGGGTCCGCAGGGCACCCTCTACGGCGCCAGCTCCCAGGCCGGCACGCTGCGGATCATCACTAACAAGCCCACGACCGTCGGCTTTGCGGCCGGGGTCGACGCCGAGGTGAACCAGGTCGACCACGGCGGCATGGGCCACACGCTGGAAGGCTTCGTGAACATCCCGCTGTCGGACAAGATCGCGGTGCGGGCGGTCGGCTGGGACGTCCGCGACGCCGGCTATATCGACAACGTGGCGGGCACGCGCACCTATACGCGGGGCGACGACGATCCGACCAACGACTACACGATCAACAACAAGGCCCGGGTGCGGAAGGACTACAACCGCGTCTACACCCAGGGCGGCCGCGCGGCCCTGCGAGTCGAGCTGAACGAAAACTGGGTGATCACCCCCAGCGTCATGGGCCAGGTGCAGAAGTCGGGCGGCCTGTTCGCCTTCGACCCCAAGGTCGGCGACCTGAAGGTCACCCACTTCTATCCGGAAAGCGCCAAGGACAAGTGGGTCCAGGCGGCGATGACCATCGAGGGCCAAATCGCCAATCTGGACGTCACCTATGCCGGTTCGTACCTGAAGCGGAACGACGAGACCAACCAGGACTATACCGACTACTCGTACTTCTACGATCAGGTCGGCTACGGCTTCTACTGGACCGACGACAACGGCAACCTGGTCAATCCCTCGCAGTACATCCAGGGCCGCGACCGCTACCGCAAGGAAAGCCACGAGATCCGCATCGCCTCGCCGCAGGACCAGAAGTTCAGGTTCGTGGTCGGCGGCTTCTACCAGAAGCAGAAGCACGGCATCTTCCAGAACTACAGGATCGACGGGATCGGCAATTCGATCTCGGTGGAGAACTATCCGGGCACCATCTGGCTGACCGCCCAGGAGCGGATCGACCGCGACAAGGCCGTGTTCGGCCAGGCCGAGTACGACATCACCGACAAGCTGATGCTGACCGCGGGCATCCGCTTCTTCAAGGCGCACAACACCCTGGTCGGCTTCTTCGGCTACGGCTCGGGCTACTCCAGCAGCAACGGCGTGGCCTCGTGCTTCAAGGGGCCGGTGGTGTCTGGGGCGCCGTGTACGAACCTGGACAAGGGCGTGAAGGAAAGCGGCAACTCGCCCAAGGTGACGCTGACCTACAAGCTCGACAGCGACAAGCTGGTCTACGCCACCTATTCGAAGGGCTTCCGGCCTGGCGGCATCAACCGTCGCTCGACCCTGCCGCCGTACCACGCCGACTATCTGAAGAACTATGAAGCCGGCTGGAAGACCTCGTGGGGCGGGGCGTTCCGCTGGAACGGCGCGGTGTTCATGGAGGACTGGTCGGGCTTCCAGTTCTCGATCCTGGGGGCCAACGGCCTGACCGAGATCAAGAACGCCAACCAGGCCCGCATCAAGGGCATCGAGAGCGACATCACCTGGGCCCCGGCCCATGGGTTCACGCTGAACGCCTCGGCCGCCTATACCGACGCCAAGCTGTCGGCCAACTACTGCGGCGCGACCGACGACTCGGGAAATCCCATCACCGACTGCGCCAAGCCTCAGGCGCCGGACGGCACGCGTCTGCCGATCACGCCCAAGTTCAAGGCCAACCTCACGGCGCGCTACGAGTACAATATCGGCGCATATGACGGCTTCTGGCAGGTGGCCCTGATGGGCCAGACCTCGAACTGGACCGACCTGCGGCTCAAGGAACGCGAGATCATCGGCAAGCAGGGCCGCTATTCGGTGGTCGACTTCTCGACCGGCGTGTCGCGCGAAGGTTGGTCGGTGCAGGCCTATCTCAAGAACGTCTTCGACAAGCGGGCCAGCCTGAACCGTTACGCCGAATGCGCCGAGGCGGTCTGCGGAACCCAGGCCTACATCGTGCCGAACCAACCCCGCACCGTCGGGCTCAAGGTGGGTAAAGAGTTCTAGAATTGCTGGGGTGAGTGCGGGGCGGCTCGGAAAAAGGGCCGCCCCTTTTGCTTCGCGTTAGGGGGAAACATGGCGTCGTCGAGCGCCCGCCCGCTGGGCCTGTGGATGTGCACGGCCCTGGTCGTGGGCAACATGATCGGCTCGGGCGTGTTCATGCTGCCCGCGTCGCTGGCCCCGTACGGCTGGAACGCGGTGATTGCCTGGCTGATCACCATCGGTGGGGCGCTGTGCCTGGCGCTGGTCTTCGCGCGCCTGGCCCGGGCCTTTCCCCGTGCGGGTGGGCCCTTCGCCTATACCGAGGAGGCGTTCGGCCGGCCGGCCGGCTTCATGGTCGCCTGGTCCTATTGGATCTCGGTGTGGGTCTCCAACGCCGCCCTGGCCATCGCCGCCGTCAGCTATCTGAGCGTCTTCGTCCCCGCCCTGGCCAAGGTGCCGGTGCTGGCCGCCCTGGTCACCGTGACGGTGGTGTGGGTCGCCACGGCGATCAACTGCGTCGGCGCGCGAACGGCCGGCTGGACCCAGATGGTCACCACGGTTCTGAAGCTGGCGCCGCTGGCGGCGGTGGCGAGTCTGGCGGCCATGATCCTGCTGCGCAAAGGGCCGGCCGCCATCGCCCCGTTCGAGCCCTCGGCCCTGTCGGGAAGCGGGATCACCGCCGCCGCCGCCCTGACCCTGTGGGCCCTGCTGGGCGTGGAGTCGGCCACCATTCCCGCCGAACAGGTGGACCGGCCCGAGCGCAACATTCCTCGCTCCACCCTGCTGGGCACGGCGTTCACGGGCCTGATCTACCTGCTCGTCTCGTCGGGCGTGCTGCTGCTGACGCCGGTCTCGGTGCTCAAGGACTCGAACGCCCCGCTGGTCGATTTCATGGCCTATCACGGCGGCGGCGACTTCCGCCTGGCCCTGGCCGCCTTCGCCGCGATCAGCGCCCTGGGCGCCCTGAACGGCTGGGTGCTGCTGCAAGGCGAACTGCCGGCGGCCATGGCGCGCGAGGGCGTGTTTCCGGCCTGGATGGGCAAGACCACGGCGAACGGCACGCCGGTGCGCGCCCATATCCTGTCCAGCGTCCTGGTCACGATCCTGGTGCTGATGAACTACGCCAAGTCGATGGCCGACACCTTCACCTTCATGGCGCTGCTGGCGACGGCTTCCAGCCTGTTCGCCTATCTGTTCTGTTCGCTGGCGGTGCTGAAGCTGGGCGCGCAGAGGCGGATGCCCGTCTCGCCGGCCTTCGCCGCCGTCGCCGCCGTGGCGGCGGTCTATTCGGCCTGGACCTTCTACGGCGCGGGCTGGTCTGTGACCTTCTGGGGCCTGGTCCTGCTGGTGGCCGGCGCCCCCGTCTACCTGTTGATGCGCCGCGCGCGCCTGGCCCGGGAGGCCGCCCGATGATCGTCCGCTTGGCCGCCACCGTCCTGCTGGCGGGACTCCTGGTCCCGGCCGTCGCCAGCGCACAGCTGTCCTATGTTCACGCCGGCAGGCTGGTGGATCCCCAGGCCGGCAAGGTGCTGACCGACCAGCTGGTCCGCGTCGAGGGCGACAAGATCGTCGCGGTCACGCCGTGGAAAGGCGCCCCCACGGATGGCCCCGTCACCGACTGGAGCCGTCTGACCGTGCTGCCCGGTCTGATCGACATGCACACCCACATGGTCGACGACGAGCAGAGCGAGAACATCGCCCAGCCCCTGCTGCGCAGCGCCGCCCAGCAGGCCTATATCGGCGCGGCCCACGCCCGCGCGACCCTGATGGCCGGCTTCACCAGCGTGCGCGATGTCGGGACCTGGCGGGCGTTCGGCGACGTGGCCCTGCGCGACGCGATCGAGGCCGGTTATGTGCCGGGACCGCGGATGTCGGTGGCCGGCGCCTATGTCACCGCGCCCGGCGGCGGCGGCGAGATCACCGGGATCGCGCCTGACGTGGTGATCCCGGCCGAGATGCGGCGCGGCGTGGTCGAGGACGCCGCCGACGTGCATCGCAAGGTCCATGACCTGCTGGTTCACGGGGCCGACTTCATCAAGCTGATCGCCACCGGCGCGGTGCTGACCGAGGGCACCGAGCCCGGCCAACTGGAGCTGTCCGAGGACGAGATCCGCGCCGCCGTCGAGGAGGCGGCCAAGCGCGGGACCTACGCCACCGCCCACGCCCACGGCGCCGAGGGCATCAAGACCGCCGTCCGCGCCGGGGTGCGCTCGATCGAGCACGGCTCGCTGATCGACGACGAGGGGATCGCCCTGATGAAGGCCAAGGGGACGTTCCTGGTGGCCGACATTTACAACGGCGACTTCATCGACACCTATGGCCGCGAGCACCACTGGCCCGACGGCATGATCCGCAAGAACCGTGAGACCACCGACGCCCAGCGCGAAGGCTTCCGAAAGGCGGTGAAGGCGGGGGTCAAGATCGCCTATGGCACCGACGCCGGCGTCTATCCGCACGGCTGGAACGCCCGGCAGCTGCCCTACATGGTCAAGTACGGCATGATGCCGATGCAGGCGATCCAGTCGGCCACCACCGTGGCCGCCGATCTGATGCGCAAGACTGGCCAGGTCGGCTGCGACGCGGCGGGCTGCTTCGCCGACCTGATCGCGGTGGACGGTGATCCGCTGGCGGACATCTCGGTGCTGACCCGTGCGCCCAGGGTCATGAAGGGCGGGGTCGTGGTTAAGAGCGAACCGTGACGGACGGTGAAGAACTGCACAGTCGCGCTTGGCCCGGATCATGCATTGTGCATCGCAGCGCAATTTTGTTGTGCGATAGCGAAACAACTGTCATGTCTACGTGGTTAGCACCACGTTGAGTATGTCCAAGGAGGTCTTCATGGCCGAGAATCACTACTACGTCCGCCCGGTCGCCGGCGTGTGGCATGTGACCTGGAACGACTCGGCCGAGCTGATCGGGTCCTACTCGTCGCAACACGAGGCCGAGGCCCTGGGTCAGTTGCTGGCGCGCCACATGCTCGCCCAAGGGCGCAAGGCGCAACTGCATGTTGAGGCGCCCGAGGTCCGGACGCCTTCTTGGGGCCGTAATCGCGCCGCACATCAAGCCGTGGCGGCCTAATTTGAGTTCGCCTGATGAGTTTTTGAGCGCGGCGGCCCCGCCGCGTTCACAAAGATAGGGGGCATCCGGTCTTCCCGGCGACAGCCGGCCGTCGAGACGCTTGGGGTGGTGGGAATGGCGCTGCAACGACAGCGCGCCCCGGCGTTTCCTTGAGCGGGCATTGTTGGGAAGACCGGAGTTCTCTCCCCCTCTTTTTCAGTCTCCGGAAGATTTCGAGGGCAGCCATCCCTCCAGCGCGTGGGCGATGATCCGCGCCGCCTCGTCGGGACCGAAGGTCGCCGGGTCCAGGCAAAGCTCCAGCCACAGCCCATCCACCGTCGCGGTCAGGGCGATCGCCGCCAGGCGTGTCTCGCGCGCGCCGGCCTCATCCAGCAACCCTTCCAGCCGCGCCCGGAAATCCGCGTACGACGCCGCGTGGATGGCGGCCATGCGCGGCTTGGTCTTGACCAGGCTCCAGAAGCCGATCCAGGCGGCCAGCAGGCGTGGGTCCAGCACGGGCGGCGCGAAGCTGGCGGTGAGATAGGCCAGCAGCCGCGCGCGGGGCGTCGGTCCGGCGGCCGCCAGCGCCGCGTCCAGAGCCGTGTCGATCCGTTGACCCACGGCCTCGTAGGCCGAGGCGATCAGCTCGTCGACGCCCTCGAAATAGTGCCGCAGCAAGCCCGGCGAGACGCCGGCCTCGGCGCAGATGGTCCGCACGCTGGTCCCGCCCACGCCCTCGCGGGCCAGCACAGTCTCGGCGGCGGTCACCAGCGCTTGCCGCCGGACATCGGGCGCTTCACGGGTGAAGGCGGCGCGAGAGACTTTCACCAAGTCCCCACCACACGGTGATCTTGCTGGAGAAAGATGTTCACCAGCCCTCCGGCGGCCTCTGCAGTCGGCTTTCCGGAATCAGCGCCCGCATCTTCCGGCCAAAGCTTCTCAGGGAGACCTCGCTGGTCGCCAGCGGCCCGGCCGTGAACGTGCGCGAGGCCATGCCCTGCTGCACGCGGGCCACCAGTTCGGTGTCCTCGGTGTTGACCTGGCGGTTGATGCGCCAGTTCAGATAGCGCGCCGCCTTCATCTCGCGGCGCGCGTCGGGCAGGGCGTAGGCGATCTCGCGGATCATCGTCTGGGTGGCCGAGACCGGGATGAATTGCATGAAGTCCACCTGGTCCGGATAGATGTCGAAGGCGAAGTTCGGCCACAGCTTGAAATAGGTCCACAGCCGCTTGCGGTCGGCCGGCAGGTGTTCGACGTCGGGCAGCAGGTCCTGGTAGAGGCGCTCGGACGGACTGTCCGACGGTTCATCGATCAGCTGGCCCCACATCTTGTCGACGAAGGTCTTGGCCTCGACGCCATAGCCCTTGCCGAACAGCCGCGTCAGGCCGGGGTGGGCGACCGGGATGTGCAGCCCGTCCGAATAGTTGTCGCTGATATTCTTCCAGTTCACCGCGCGCGGCCGCAGGGTGACCCGGCCGAACGGCTGCAGGTCCTCGAAGCGGTAGTGCGCGACCTCGTCCTCGTAGGGGGCCATCATGGTGGCGACGGACGGGCCGTCTCCCCCCTGTTGGTGTTTGGCGATCCGGAGGAAGACGAAGCCGCGCCAGATCTCGGTCTCGATCCGGGACAGGCCCTGCTGGGCCATGTCCAGCGCCGGATAGTCGTCCCGCATCGGGACGCCGATCAGCCGGCCCTCCAAGTCGTAGGTCCAGGCGTGATAGGGACAGACGATCCGCCCGCAGCGGCCGACGGGGCCGTCCAGCAGCCGCGCGCCGCGGTGGCGGCAGACATTGGCGAAGGCGCGCACGCCGCCGTCCTTGCCCCGAACCACGACCAGGCTCTCGCCGACGACGTCGAAGGTATGGAAGTCGCCCGCCTGGGGGATGTCGTTCAGGTGGCAGACGATCTGCCACGACGGGCGGAAGATCTTGTCCTGCTCCTCGCGGAAGAAGCGCTCGGAATGATAGATCCAGCCGGGCAGACCCCAATCGGCTTGCGGGTCGTCGTTGGGGATCTGGGTCACTTGCCCCCTCCGCGCTGCGCGCTCCTCCCCCGCAGGGGGAAGAAGGTCGCGGGCCTCCTTCTGCCCCCTTTGGGGGCGGACGACCGCGAAGCGGTCAGGTGGGGGCAAGTGCTGAGCATGATCACCGCCCCACCACCGACAGCTTCACGGCCGTGGCGAAGTCCTTGTCGCGCAGGATCTCGCGCGCGGCGTTGCGGCCCGGATTGCCCGACACCCCGCCGCCGGGATGCGTGCCGGCCCCGCACATGTAGAGGCCGGCGATCGGGGCGCGGTGGCTGGCGTGGCCCAGGAACGGGCGGGTGGCCCACAGCTGATCCAGCGACATGTGGCCGTGCATGATGTCGCCGCCGATCAGGCCGAACTTGCGCTCCAGGTCCAGGGGCGACAGCAGGGTGCGGCCCAGCACCGAGGCCTTGAAGCCCGGGGCCCACTTCTCGACGGTGTCGATGATCAGGTCGGCGGCGGCCTCGCGCTCGTCGTCCCACGAGCGGCCGTTCGGCAGGGTGGGCGCGAACTGCTGGCAGAACAGGCTGGCCACGTGCTGGCCCGGAGGGGCCAGGGAGGTGTCGATGGTCGAGGGGATCAGCATCTCGACGATCGGGGCCTTGCTGATCCCGTCCGCTTTCGCATCGCGATAGGCCGCGTCCATGTAGTCCAGGCTGGGGGCGATCACGACGCCCGACTGATGATGCTCGGCGGTCTCGCGGCCCGGCAGGCAGGTGAAGCTGGGCAGCTCCGACAGGGCCACGTTCATGCGGAAGGTGCCCGAGCCGTTCTTGTAGCCGTCGACGGCCTTGCGGAAGTCGGCGGCCAGGGCCGAGGGCGGAACCAGCTTCTTGTAGAGCAGGGCGGGATTGACGTTGGCGCTGACGATCGGGGCCATGACCCGGCGGCCGTCGACCAACTGGACGCCGACGGCCTTCTTGCCGTCCACCTGAACGGCCTCGACCGGCGCATCCAGCAGGATCTCGACGCCGGCCGCTTCGCAGGCCTTCCCCATGGCCTGGGTAATCGCGCCCATGCCGCCGACCGCGTGGCCCCAGGCGCCCTTCTTGCCGTTCACCTCGCCGAAGGTGTGATGCAGCAGGACATAGGCCGAGCCGGGCGTATCGGGGCTGGCGAAGTTGCCGACCACGGCGTCGAAGCCGAAGGCGGCCTTGACCGGATCGCTCTCGAACCAGCCGTCCAGCACGTCGCGGGCGCTCTTGGTGAACAGGTCCAAGAGGTCGCGCTTGCGCTCGCGCGACAGCATGGCCAGACGCCCGCCCTGGCGCAGGGCGCGCAGCAGGCCCGGCAGGCCGTCGCCCAGGTTCGGCGGCGTCTCCTGGGCGAAGTCGCGCAGCACGTCGCCGATCTCGTCCAGCATGGCGTAGTAGGCCGGCAGCACCTCGGCGTCGCGGCGGCTGAACTTGCGGAATTCCTCCTGGGTGCGCTCCAGGCCCCCACCCAGCTTCAGATATTTGTCGTCCGACAGCGGCAGGAAGTTCGAGATCGGCCGTTCCAGGAAGGTCAGGCCGTAGTCGCGCAGGCCCATGTCGGCGATCACGCGCGGGTTCAGCAGGCTGACGGTATAGCTGGCTACGGAGTTGCGGAAGCCGGGGTGGAACTCCTCGGTCACCGCCGCCCCGCCGACCACGCCCCGCGCCTCGCAGACCGTGACCTTCAAGCCGGCCTTGGCCAGGTAGAAGGCGCAGACCAGGCCGTTGTGACCCCCGCCGATGATCACGGCGTCGCGCGTGGTGGTGACGGACATCGGCGCTCTCCCCAGAGTATGGGGGAAGGTTGCTATACGATCGTATAATAGGCAAGGGGCTGATGCTCCCCCGCGTCGCGGGAGAGCATCCATACGCCGACTAGGCCGCCTTCACGCTGGGCCGTTCCTGCACCCGCGTCCGCCAGGCCGAGAGCGCCGTGCAGTCCTCGGGCACGTCGAGCTTGGCGAAGCCGGCGAAGACCAGGCCGCCCAGCACGGTGATGTCGGCCATCGAGAACTGGTCGCCGGCCACATAGGGCTGGTCGCGCAGGATCTGGTCGAAGTAGCGCATTCCCGCCACGGCGCGGTCGCCCTGCTTGCGGCCGAAGGCGTCGCGGCCGGTCCAGACGGTCTTCTTGCCGTCCTCGATCTTCGGGCCCAGGCCGGGGGTGGCGTAGTGGAAGTAGTCGGCGACCGCGTCGATCAACTCGGCTTCAGCGCGCTTCTGCATCATGTGGATGACGGCCTTGTCGCGCGGCGTGGCTCCGGTCAGGGCCGGCTTGCCGTCCAGGTGGTCGACGTACTCGGTGATGGCCGTGCACTCGGAAATGTAGACGCCGTCCTCGAGCTCCAGCACCGGCACGGTTCCGGAGGGGTTCTTGGCCAGGAAGGCGTCTTCCTTGTGCTCGCCGCCCAGCAGGTCGACCTTCACGAACTCGACCTGGTCGGTCAGGCCCTTTTCGGCCAGGGCGATCCGCACGCGCAGCGGGTTCGGGAAGCCGGGAACGTCGTAGATCTTCATGATGTCCTCCATTTATCTACCTATCGATAGGTAGATACGAAATCGGCATAGAGGCTTCCGTCGGCGGCTGTCAACGTCTATCTACTGATAGGTAGGAGTGACCATGGCGACCAACGACACCCGCGAGACCATCCTGGCGGCCGCCCAGGCCACGGTGCAGGCCAGGGGCTACAACGCCCTGAGCTTCCGCGAGCTGGCCAAGGACGTCGGCATCAAGAGCGCCAGCATCCACTACTACTTCCCGACCAAGGGTGACCTGGGGGCCGAGCTGGCGCGGCGCTACACCGACAACGCGGTCGGCTATTTCGAGCAGCTGATCGCCAAGGGCGGGCCGATCGACGAGACCTTCGCGCGCTACGTGGCGGTGTTTCGCGCCGCGCTGCAGAACGACAACCGCATGTGCCTGTACGGGGTGATGGCGGCCGAATACGGCGACCTTCCGGAGACGGTGCGGACCGAGGTCGACGCCTTCAGCGAGGCCAACGTCCGCTGGCTGGTTCGTCTGCTCGGCCCGCGCCACCCGGAGTTGGACACGGCGGTCCTTCGCGACCGCGCCCTGGCCATCTTCGCCGCCATCGAGGGCGCCCAGCTGGTGGCGCGGGGGCGAGGGGACATCGCGGTGTTCGACCAGACCATGGCGGCCTACCGGGCGGCGAGCCTGACGCCTTAAGGGGATCTCGTGATCCGCCCCACCCCGGTCGCGACTCAGGAAAGCGGACGTTGCGACGGGATGTTTCGGGCCGGAAGCGGCCGTCCATTTTCAGGGGCGGCCGAGACTGGAGCCGATCACGCCTTCAGATAAAGCCACTGCAGGCCCTGCATCAGGCCGATCGGGAAGGTGGTTTCGTGGAAGCCGTCTTCCACGACGTTTGTTCTGATCTCCAGCCCCGGATAGGCGCGGCTCTTCAGGATCGCCGCGAGCCGCGCCTGGTCGGCGACCATGTCGTTGTCGCAATCGGCGCATCCGCCGGGGCCGGGATGTTCCCGCGAACCCGTCGCCAAATAGATCCGGGCCGGCAGATCCTTGTGGCTCGCCGCGTAGGCCGCCTCGCTTCGCAGGACCGCGCGGTCGGCGAACCAGATCGAAGGGCTAGTCAGGATGTAGTTGCGAAACAGTTCCGGCTCATGGAACGCCACCCACAGTCCAAAAAGGCCCCCATAGGACTGTCCCGCCAAGGTGCGGTCGGCGCGATCGACGCGATAGCGGGTCTCCACCAGCGGCATCGCCGCCTGCTTGAGGAAGGTGAAGAAGGCTTCGCCGCCGCCTGTGACGCCGTTGATCTCATGATCGCGCCACGGCGTCAGGTCGCGTCTGCGGCTGTCGGCGGGAATCTCGCCCCGCGCGTACGACAGACCGACGATGATGAACTCACGAAACCGCCCATGATTGAAAGGCACGCGCGTCAGCCCTGAAGCGACCTGGAAGGTGTAAGGGCCGTCGGTGAGATAGAGCACGGGGTACCGGCGGTTCGCATTCTCGGGCTTGTCGTACCCGGGCGGGGTCTTGACGTAGATTTCGTAATCCCGTCCCGAGACGGTCGAGCGCAGCGGGATGACCGTGCTGTTCTCGATGACGAAGCCGCCGACCGCGCTCGGCGCGCTAGCGCCAGCCGCGCCCGCGTCCCGTTCAGCGACGGGCCCCTTGATGGCGGTGGGGCGTCGCGTATCACCGCACGCACTCAGGATCAGGGCCGCCGCGAGGATCGCTAACCTGGGGGAAAAACGCATGGATGCCACCTGACGCACTTCGGAGAGCGGATCAGTACAGCCTTGGCGGCCCAAGGCGAGGCGCCGAAACCAGCTATCCCCAGGGATCTCGCAGGGGCGGGAATGACGAGCATTGGGGGATTGTGGCGTGCGAGCCCTACACCCGCTCGGCCTTCCCCCGCGCCGTCAGCCAGTACATCACCGGCGTCGCCACGCGGCTCAGCAGGGTGCTGGTCACCAGGCCGCCGATGATGGCGATGGCCAGGGGCGAATAGAGGCCCGAGCGCTCGAAGGCCAGCGGCAGCAGGCCGCCGATCGCCGTCACCGAGGTCAGCAGCACGGGCAGGAAGCGGACCTCGCCGGCCTTCTCGATGGCGTCGTGCAGGTTCATGCCCTCGCGGCGCAGCTGTTCGGTGAAGTCGACCAGCAGGATCGAGTTCTTGATCTCGATGCCGATCAGGGCGATCAGCCCGATCGTCGCCGTGAACGACAGCGAGTAGCCGGTCAGGGCCAGGGCCAGCACCGCGCCGAACACCCCGAACGGGATGAT
The DNA here is from genome assembly GCF_023935105.1 of Caulobacter segnis. Classification (NCBI taxonomy): domain Bacteria; kingdom Pseudomonadati; phylum Pseudomonadota; class Alphaproteobacteria; order Caulobacterales; family Caulobacteraceae; genus Caulobacter; species Caulobacter sp. RL271. Next base: position 1,122,335 of record NZ_CP096040.1, read on the forward strand.
GCCGGCGACCACGATGGCGGTCTTGAACTTCTGGAACTCCAGAACGAGCACGGCCAGGATACCGAACACCGCCACCAGCACCGCCGCGCCCAGGCCCGCGAAGCTTTCCGAGGCGGCCTCGGCCTCGCCGCCCAGCGACATGCGGTAGCCGGGGGGCAGGGGCAGGTCCTTCTGCAGCCGCGCCACCGCGTCCTGGGTCACGCCCGAGGCCAGGAAGCCGGTGCGGACATAGGAGCTGATGGTCACGGTCCGCTCGCGGTCGAAGCGATCGATGCGCGAAGGGCTGGACTTGAGCCTGGGCGTGGCGATGGCGTCCAGCGGCGCGGCCAGGCCGTCGGCGGTCGGGACATAGACGCCCTTCAGCGCCGACAGCGGATTGCGCGGCGCGCCGTCGGCCTGGACCATCGGCAGCCGCACCTTGACCGCGTAGTCGTCGCCGTCGGGATCGCGGAAGCGGCCGGTTTCCTCTCCCGACAGGGCCAGGCGGGCGATGCGCCGGGCCGCGCCGGCCGGCACGCCCAGGGCGGCGGCCTTGGCCTCGTCGACGCCAAGGTCGAGGTCGGTGCGGTCCAGGCGCACGGGGTTGGTGACATCGCGCGTGCCGGGCGTGGCCTTGAGGATCGCCTCGGCCCGCGCCGATAGCGCCTTCAGCACGTCCAGGTTCTGGCCGGTCAGGCGGATGGCGACCGGCGCGTCGATCGGCGGACCGTTCTCGAAGGTCTGGACGCTGATCCGCGCGCCGGGGAAGGCGTTGAAGTCCTTGCGCAGCCGGTCCAGCACCTGCTCGCTGCGACCTGGCTCCCACCGCTTCAGGCTGACGAACACCTCGGCGAAGGTGGTCGAGCTCTCGCGCTGGCTGCGGTTGTAGAAGATCTGCGGATTGCCCCGCCCCAGGTTCGAGGCCTCCCAGATCACGTCCGGCTCCTGCTTCAGGCGCCTCTCGACATAGCGCAGCACGCGGTCGGTGCGGGCCAGGGACGAGCCGTCGGGCGTCTCGATGCGGATCAGGAACTGCGGGGTCTCGGCCGAGGGGAACAGGCTGGAGCCGATCAGCTTCACCAGCGGCAAGGTCGTCAGGCAGATGGCCAGCAGGATGGCCAGGGTCAGCCACGGCCGCGCCAGGGCCCGGTGCAGCACCGGCCGGTAGAAGCGGTGGATGCCGTCGTTGACCGCCCGCAGCAGGGCGTTGCCCTCCGGATCGGAGTGCTTGTCCAGCAGGCGGCTGGCCAGGAACGGGATGATGGTCATCGAGACCAGCAGCGAGGCGGCGATGGTGCACAGCACCGTCACCGGCAGCGACTTGATATAGGCCCCCGAGCCGGCCGGCAGGGCCATCAGCGGCAGGAAGGCCAGCATCAGGGTCGCCGTGCAGCCCAGCACCGCCAGGCTGATCTGGCGCGTGCCGTTGATCGCCGCCTCGACCCGGTCCTCGCCCTCGCGCACCCGGCGGGCGATGTTCTCGGTGATGACGATGCTGTCGTCGACCAAGAGGCCCAGGGCCAGCACGAAACCGGCGATCGACAACTGGTTCAGGGTGAAGCCGAACGCCTGCAGCAGGGTCAGGCCGATCAGCAGGCTCAGCGGGATCGAGACCATCACCACGACCCCGGCGCGCGGGCCCAGCGGCAGCAGGGTGATCAGCACCAGCGCCAGGGCGATGCCGAAGTCGCGGAACAGGTTGTTCAGCCGGTGCTTGACGTTCTCGGCCTGGACGAAGCCGCGCTGCATCTTCACGCCGGCCGGCAGGGTCTTCTCGTAGTCATCCAGCACCGCCTGCACGGCCTTGGTGATCTTGGCGACGTCCTGGCCGTCCTTCTGGGTCACGGTCAGGAACACGGCGCGCTGGCCGTTGAAGCGGGTCAGGTGCGAGGGCTCCTGCTGGGCCCAGGCCACGGTGGCGACGTCGCGCACGCGGGTCACCTGGCCGCCGATCGAGCGCACCGGCGTGTTGGCCACGGTCGAGAGATTCCGGAAGGCCCCGCCGGACTTGACGTTGAAGCGTCGCTCGCCGGCCTGGACGGCGCCGATGGGCGCTTCGGCCCCCGCCTGCTTCAGGGCGTCGGCGACCGAGGTCGCGGGCAGTTTCAGGGCCGAGAGGCGGGCCAGGTCCAGGGTCACCTGCACCTCCGACGGCGGCGCGCCCCAGTACTTGGCCTCGCGCACGCCCGCCACGCGGTCCAGCCGCTCGCGCAGGCGGTCGGCGGTCTTCTCCAGCCGCCGCATCGGCAGGATGTCCGAGGTCAGGGCCACCTGGACGATCGACACTTCCGAGGTGCGCACCCGCTGGATGTCGAGCAGGGTGAGGCCGGCCGGCAGGTTGCCGCGGATGGCGTTCACCTCGCGGACGACCTGGTCGTACTTGCGCTCGGCGTCGACGTCCCAGGTGAAGTGGACGCGGACCGTGGCCGCGCCGTCCAGGCTGGTCGACTCGACCTTGTCGATGTTGTCGAGGCCGTCGACGGCGTCCTCGATCGGGTCGACGACCAGCTGCTCCATCTCCGACGGCTCGGCGCCGGGTAGGACGGCGCGGACGATGACGATCGGGGTGGGGAAGTGCGGGTCCTCGGACCTGGGCACGTTCAGGAAGGCGTTGATCCCCAGCATCACCAGCAGGCCGAAGGCCACCAGGGTGAATTGCCAGCGACGGACGGCGAAGGTCGCGAGGTCGAACGTCACGGTCTAGCGGCCCAGATGGGTGGGGTCGACGACGCGCACTGCCTCGCCGTCGGCGACGAAGCCGGCCCCGGCGGTGATCACCTGGGTTCCGTCCGGCAGGCCCGCCACCAGGGCGTCGTCGCCGTCGAAACCACCGAACGTCACGGCCGTCCGGCGGGCCTTGCCGCGATCGAAGCGGTAGACGAAGCCGCGCTGGCCGCTGGCTTCCAGCATCGCCTCGGCCGGGATGCGGGAGAAGGTGGCGGCCTGGGCGGGCGCGGCGCGGACCTGGAGGGTGGCGTGGGCCACCTGGCCGCTGCGCAGGGCGGGCGGCGGGGCGGAAAGCTCGATCTCGACGGCGATGGCGCCGGTGCGGGTGTCGGCGGCCTCGCCGACGCGGGTGACGCGGCCGGACAGGGCCTGGTTTCCCAGATCCTCGACCATCACCTGGGCCGTGTCGCCGACCCGGACCCGGGCCGCCTCGCGGGCGGCCAGCGGCAGGCGCAGCACGAGCGGGCTGGACAGGTCGGCGACCCGCGCCACCACCTGGCCGGCGGCCACCACCTCGCCCGCCTGGGCCCGGCGCTCCAAAACGACGCCCGACACCGGCGAGACCAGGCTGGCCCATCGGCGGTCGAAGCGGGCGGCGTCGTAAGACGCCTGGGCGGCCTTCAGCGCGCTCTGGCGGTCGTCGATGCGCTGGCGGCTGACATAGCCCTTGTCGAACAGAGCCCGGTCGCGCTCGACGTCGCGACGGGCCCGTTCCAGGTCGGCGGCGGTCTGCTGCTGGCGGGCGTCGACGCCCGCCGGGTCGATCGCGGCGATGGCCTGGCCGGCCCGGATGCTGTCACCGGCCTCGACCCGCATGGCGGTCAGGACGCCGGGGATGCGGAACGACAGCGCCATCTCGCGGCGGCGCTCCAGCGTGCCGGCGCCGGTGACGGTTCCGGACGCCCCGGGGGCGGCCACCCGGGCGGCCTCGACCGGCGTCGGGGCGATCGGTTCTTCGGCCTTGGGCTTGCCGCCGCAACCGGCCAGCGCGCCCGCGGCGAGCAGCGCTCCCAAGGCAAGCATGGGCGAGGCCAGCAACCGAGTCCGCCACATAAGCTGTTCCAAATCGATCGGTGATAAGTTATCAGTGATCGACAATGCGTTCTTGTCAAGCTCCGATAGCGGTGGTCAACGACCCGAATGTCTTCGATGCGTACCCCCAGGACCCGGTCCCCGCGTAAGCCCAAGGGGCAGGGCGCCGAGCGCCGCGAGGAGATCCTCGACGCCGCCCAGACTCTGTTCGCCCAGAAGGGCGTCCATGCCGTCTCGACCCGCCAGATCGCCGAGATCGCCGGCATCTCGCAGCCGGCCCTCTACGCCTATTTCACCACCAAGGACGACATCGCCGCCGAACTGTGCGTGCGCGCCTTCGCCATCCTGGGCCAGCGGATGGCCGACGCGCGGGTCGGCTACACCCCCACGCCCGAGAACTTCGAGCGCTGTCTGCGGGTCTATATCGACTTCGGCCTGGACCATCCCGACGCCTATCGCGTGGCCTTCATGCTGGAGAAGAGCGTCGACGGCAGCTTCCTGCAAAAGACCGGCGATCGGCCGATGATCGCCGGCAAGCAGGTCTTCCAGGTCTTCGTCGAGATGGTCGGCGAGCTGCACGCCAAGGGGCGGATGGCCGGCGACGACGCGATGGCCGCGACCCAGGCGCTGTGGGCGGGCCTGCACGGCCTGGTCTCGCTGCTGATCGCCCGGCCGGAGTTCCCGTGGGTCGAGCGCGAGCAGTTGATCGCGACCCATGTGGCCATGCTGCGGCGTGGAGCGTTGAAGTAGAGGCCTCGCGCCTCTAAGTGACGCCCTCGCTCTTTCGGGAAGGATCACCCATGGCCAAGCTCCTGCCGCTCCAATCGTTCAGCCTGCAGGAGACCGAGGACGGCTACCGCCTGCTGGTCTCGGCCATCGGCGGCGAGTCGCTCTATGTCTCGATCACCCCCGACCAGATGGACGACATCATCGACAGCCTCGAGAACGCCATGGGCGGCGAGGGCGAGGGTGAAGAAGGCGCCGAGGGGAACGAGGACGACGTCGAGTACTGAGCTCCAAATCCGTCTCCCCGGCGAAAGCCGGGGCCCAGATCTCATTGCGCTGGGGATGATTGGACGGGCGCGGCGCTCTCTAGAACCTACCCCAGCGCTCTTCCAGCTGGGCCCCGGCTTTCGCCGGGGAAGCCGGTTGGGGAGCTACTTATCCTCCCCGTCCAGGAACACGTAGATCGCCGCGATCCTGCCGTCGCGGACCAGGATGAAGTCGTGGCCCGCGTAGCGCGGCGGTTCGCCGGGAGGGCCCGAGACCCATGACAGTCGACCGGCGTCGTGGCTGGCCTGAGCCGGCGAGGTTTCGGTGTAGGCGAAGGTCGGATGACCGGCCCGGATGATCCCGGCGATACGATCGATCGCCTCGCGGCCCCGGTGGCTGTCGCCGTTCGGGCCGTGGAACACCGCGTCCTCGGCGTAGAGGGCGTCGATCGCGGCCCGGCGGCGGGCCGGATCGCCCTCGCCGAACACCTCATGCAGATTGCGGATCAGCAGTTGTTCGATGGTCATGGCGTTTCTCCTCAGACCTGGGTCATGCCGCCGTCGACGAACAGCTCGGCGCCGGCGATGAAGCTGGCGTCGCTGGACGCCAGGAAGGTGACGGCCTTGGCGATCTCGGACGGGTCGCCGACGCGGCCCAGCGGGATCTGGCTGGCCATGAAGTCCAGGAGGCCTTGCTGGGCCGCCGCGTCGGTCCCGGCCAGCTCGACCAGGCCCGGCGTCTTGATCGGCCCGGGCGAGACGACGTTGACACGGATCTGGCGGTCCTTCAGGTCGGCGGTCCAGCCGCGCGCCAGGTTGCGCACCGCGGCCTTGCTGGCGCTGTAGACGCTGAAGGCGGGCGTGCCCTGCACCGCCGCCGTCGAGCCCATCAGCACGATCGCGCCGCCGTCGCGCAGCAGCGGCAGGGCCTTTTGCACGGTGAAGATCACGCCCTTCACGTTGCGGCCGAAGATGTCGTCGTAGTGCTCTTCGGTGATCGCGCCCAGCGGCAGCATGTTTCCGCCGCCGGCGTTGGGGACCAGCACGTCGATATGGGCGTGGCGCTGTTGGATGACGTCGTACAGCCGGTCCAGGTCGGCCAACTTGGAGGCGTCGCCCTGGACGCCGGTCACGTCGCCGCCGATCGCCTTCACGGCGGCGGCCAGCTCGGCCTCGCGGCGACCGGTCACGTAGACCGAGGCGCCCAGTTCGGAAAAGCGCTTGGCCGTGGCCAGGCCGATGCCGCTGGCGCCGCCGGTCACCACGACGACCTTGTTCTCGAAAGTCTTGCTCATGTTCGTCTCCTTGGTTTCGCCGGCGGGGCGTCCGTCGGTGGAAACAAGATGCATTCGGGACAGAAAGCGGAGTAGACGGGTAAATCGGCTTTCAGCGTTCCATAAATGAGACAATCATGGCCGTCGATCTCAACGACTACGTCCTGTTCGCCGAGGTGGTGGCGCATGGCGGCTTCGCGGCGGCGGGGCGGGCCCTGCGCCAGCCGAAGTCGACCCTGAGCCGTCGCATCGCCGCCCTGGAAGCGCGGCTGGGCGTGCGGCTGATCGAGCGCTCGACCCGCCGCTTTCGGGTCACCGAAGTCGGCCAGGCCTTTCACGAGCGCTGCCGCCTCCTGATGCTGGACGCCCAGCAGGCCGACGCGGTGGTCGCCGAGGCGCTGAGCGAGCCGCATGGTCTGGTGCGCTGCAGCTGTCCGGTCGGGCTGGTCGAGGCGCTGTCGCCAACCTTCCAGGCCTATATGGCGCGCTATCCCAAGGTGCGGCTGCAGGTGGTGGCCATCGACCGGCCGGTCGACCTGATCGCCGAGCGCATCGACCTGGCCGTGCGGGTGCGCCTGACCCTGGACACCGATGCGGCCCTGACCCTGCGCACCCTGGGGCGCTCGACCCGGATCCTGGTGGCCGACCCGCGCCTGGCGATGCGCTGCGCTGGCCAGCCGCTGTCGTTCCTGGCCGAAGCGCCGACCCTCAGCCCCACCGACCAGATCGGCGAGTTGGCGTGGGAACTGGTCAACGCCGAGGGCGAGGCGCGGACCGTCACCCACACGCCGCGCATGACCTGCGGCGACTTCGGCGCCTTGCGCGACGCGGCGGCGGCCGGGCTGGGCGTGGCTTTCCTGCCCGACCATGCGTGCCGTGACCTGATGGAGAGCGGCCGCCTCGTGCGGGTGTTTCCGGACTGGAGCAGTCGGGTCGGCATCGTCCACGTGGTCTTCACCACCCGGCGCGGTCTGCCGCCCGCCGTCCGCGCCCTGATCGATCAGCTGGCCGAGGCGTTCAAACGGGGTGGACTGACGGACTAGTCAGGACCCGCAGCTCGGTCAGGGCCCTGCTCAGCATCGCCCGCTTGCCCGCCGCGCCCAGCGAGATCCGCAGGCCTTCGCCGAGCGCGCCCGGGGCCCGGAATGCGTCCGCCCCGACCAGGGCCAGGCCGCGCTCTCGCGCCGCCGGGCTGGCCGTCGCGCCGGGCAACCAGACGTGCAGGCTCTCGGGTCCGCCCACCGCCGCCGGCAGCAGGTCCGCCGCGAGGGCGCGTCGCGCCACGGCCTCTTCCCGCACCCCCGCAAGCACCCGCGCGGCGACGCCCCCGCGGATCCAGTGGGTGACGACCGCGGCCATCAGCGGCGCGGGCATCTGGGCGATTGCGTGCAGCGCCGCCGCAAAGCCTTCGGCCTGGCCGGGCGGGGCGACGACATAGGCCAGGCGTAGGCCGGGCGACAGAGCCTTGGCGGTGGTGGCGACGTGGAACACGCCCTCCGGCCACAGGCTGGCCAGGGCGGGCATGGGCGCGGCCGGCAGCAGGCCGTAGGCGTCGTCCTCGATGATCGTCACCCCGGCCGCGCGGGCGATGTCGATGATCGCCCGCCGCCGTTCCAGGCTCATCGTCGCCCCTGTCGGGTTCTGGAAGGTCGGGGTGCAGCACAGCAGGCGCGGCTGATGCTCGGCGATCAGTCGTTCCAGGGCGTCGGGCGCCAGGCCCTCGGCGTCCAGCGGGGCGGCGATCACCCGAAGCCCACGCCGGGCGGCGGTGGCCAAGAGGCCCGGATAGGCGAAGGCCTCCGCGAGGATCGCATCGCCCGGCGCGGTCAGGTGGTCCAGCAGGGCCGACAGCGTCGTCTGGGCGCCGCTGGCCACGACCACGCGGGCGGGATCGACCGGGCCCAACGCCGGCGCCAGCCAGGCCGCGCCGGCCGTGCGCTGGGCGAGAGAGCCCGCGCCGGGGTGATAGGCCATCAAGGTCGCCGGATCGGTGCGGGCCAGGATCGCGCCTGTCGTCTCACGCAGCAGCGCCGCCAGGTTCAGCCCCGCCGGCGGGGGCGGCAGGTTCATCGACAGGTCGACCAGCCCGGCCTCATTCTCGATCGTCCGTGAGCGGATGAATGTGCCACGTCCCGTCGTCCCCTCGATCAGGCCCCGCTCGCGGGCCAGGGCGTAGGCGCGGGTGACGGTGGTGAAGTCGATTCCGACAAGACGGGCGACCTCGCGCTGGGCTGGGATCTGGTCGCCGGCCTGCAGTTCGCCCTCGGCCACGGCGGCTTCCAGGGCGTCTGCGATCCGGCGATAGGCGGGGCCATCCAGCGCTCCGATCCGTCGCAACCACGCGGCGGCCGGATTCGGTGATCCCTTAGTTGTCGCCACGCGTCTATATCCATACATTACATGCGCAATGTATGGATCATTTCCGCGATTGTAGGAAGGGCCCCCGATGGCCGACGAACCGTTCTACGACTCCCCGACGCCGATCGAGGCGGGCCTGAGGTGCTGCTGCCCGCGCTGCGGCGAGGGCAAGCTGTTCCAGGGCTTCCTGAAGCTGGCGCCCCAATGTGACCGCTGCGGCCTGGACTATGGCTTCGCCGACCCGGCCGACGGTCCGGCCTTCTTCGTGATGAGCGGCGTCGGCATCGTGGTCACCGCCTTCTTCGCCTATGCCGAGGTCATGTGGCAGCCGCCGATCTGGGTGCACCTGGTGACCACCTTCCCGGCCCTGATCATCGGCTGCCTGGCCACCCTGCGCCCGGTGAAGAGCTGGCTGGTCGCCTCGCAGTACATCAACAAGGCCGAGGAAGGTCGCTTCGAAAGCCTGGGGCGGCACGACTACGATCCGCGGCGGCTGTAAAGCTTCAACCCCCGCTTCCCCCAATCCGCTTCCCCGGCGAAAGCCGGGGCCCAGATCTCAGGACGTTTGGGCTGACGGGAAGGGCGCGGAGCTCATAGAACCCGCTCCAGCGCTCTTCCAGCTGGGCCCCGGCTTTCGCCGGGGGAGGTGGGGAGGGGGTTCACACCCCCAGGCTTCCCGCCACCTGCCGCGTCGCCGCGTTCAGGCGGTTCCAGATGTTGATCGCGCCGATGCTGATCAGCAGGCCCGCCAGGGCCTTTTCGTCATAGTGGCGGGCGGCCTCGTTCCAGACCTCGTCCGGCACCGGGTCGGCCCTGTCGGCGACCCGGGTCACGGCCTCGGCCAGGGCCAGGGCGGCGCGCTCGGCGTCGGTGAAGTAGGGGGTGTCGCGCCAGCCGGCGACGGTGGCCAGGCGCTCGGCGCTCTCGCCGGCCTTGGCGGCGGCGCGGGCGTGCATCTCCAGGCAGACGCCGCAGCCGTTGATCTGGCTGACGCGCAGGTGCAGCAGTTCGTGCAGGGTCTCGGGCACGCCCTCGACATGGGCGGACTTGGACAGGGCCATCAGCGCCTTCATGGCGTCGGGCAGCAGGAAGGCGGGTTGTTTCATGCGGGCGTGCATCGCGGGCTCCTTGCGATTTGCTGACGCCGCCGGTCACATCCGGCGATTTCGTCTCGTCGAAGAGGTGACGAAGCCCGACGGAGCGATGTGACCGATGCCCCCCGAAAAAAGTTCAGAGCAGAATTTCCTCGCCGACAGGTTCGAAGCCGACCGGACCCGTCTGCGCGGCGTGGCCTATCGCATGCTGGGCTCGCTGCCCGAGGCGGAGGACGCGGTGCAGGAGGCCTGGCTGCGCTTGGCGCGGGCCGACACCAGCGGCGTCGACAACCTGTCGGCCTGGCTGACCACCGTGACCTCGCGCGTGTGCCTGGACATGCTGCGGTCCCGGAAGTCGCGCCGCGAGGACGCGCTCCTTGAAGGCGGACCCGAGCCGTCGGTCAGCGGCGAGGAGGCGATCGAGCGCGAGACCATCCTGGCCGATTCCGTCGGCCTGGCCCTGCTGGTCGTGCTGCAGGCCCTTCAGCCCGCCGAGCGCATCGCCTTCGTGCTGCACGATCTGTTCGACATGCCGTTCGAGCAGATCGCCCCGATCGTCGAGCGCACGCCCGACGCCGCCCGCCAGCTGGCCAGCCGGGCTCGGCGTCGGGTGCGCGGCGGCCCCGCGCCGCTGGATGCGGCCCAGACCGCCCAGAAGAGCGTGGTCGACGCCTTCCTGCTGGCGTCGCGCACCGGCGATCTTGCGGGGCTGATGGCGGTGCTGTCGCCGGACGTCGTGGTCCGGTCCGACCTGCTGGGCGGCGGCGGTCAGGTTCGCGAACTGCGCGGCGCCGAGAAGGTCGCCAACTTCTACAACGGCCTGGCCCAGACGGCGCGCACGGCGCTGGTCGACGGCGCGATCGGGGCGGTCGTGGCCCCGCTGGGCCAACTGACCCGCGTGCTCGACATTCGCGTGGAGAACGGCCTGATCGTCGAGATCTTCGTCGCCGGCGATGTCGAACGCCTGGCTGGCGTCGAAGTGTCGATGGTCTAGCGCAGCAGCAGCTGTCCGCGACGGTTCAGCTCGTCCTTGATCTTGCCGGCGGCCATGCCCAGCAGGCCGGGCAGGGAGATGTCCAGGCGGGCGTGATCCTCCAGCACCTGGACGACGCCGGTGATGGTCGAGCCCATGGCCACGGCCGAGAAGTTCAGCACGTCGCCGGCCCAGCTCTGGGTGAAGCGGCTGGCGTCGCCGCCGGGGATCTGGCCGGCCAGCTGCGACAGGCCCTCCTCCAGGCGGCGCTTGGCCTCGGCCGCGCCCAGCTGGTGGGGGATGTTGATGCTGACGGTCTTGGCCATGGGATCCTCGAGAAAGACGCCCCGGCGAAACGCGGCCGACGCGGTCCGGGTTCTATACGTCCGTTTCTGGCGTATGCGAAGGCCAAGGTCGTCTCCATCAGATGAGGGACCCCGACATGACCGACTTCGCCATGACCCCGCCGTTCACCGCGCCGCGCCGTTCCGCCAAGTCGCGCTTCGTGCGTCCGGGCCGCCCCGGCGGCCTGTGGGGCGCGGCGCACTATGCCGGCGTGCTGCTGGTCTGGGCCGTGCTGTTCGTCGTCGACCGTCCGCTGGCCCTTAAGGTGATGGCCGAGCGCCGTGCCGACTCGCCGATCCCGCGCCACTGGGGGTGGTGATCCGGGGCTGGCGGGACTTCGCGAAACGCGGCATGCCTGCGGACATGTCGATCGTCGCCTCCGCCCGCCCGGTCTCGCACCTGCTGAAGGCCCCGTTCCGCATCTCGCGCGGGGTCAAGACCGCCGCCGAGGTGATCGAGGTAAGCGCGCGGGCCGGCGGCCATGTCGGGCGTGGCGAGAGCGTGCCCTACGGCCGCTATGGCGAGACGGTCGACAGCGTCCTGGCCCAACTGGCGCCGGCCCTGGCGTCGGACGACGTCGAGGCCGCCTGCGCCGGCCTGCCGCCCGGCGCCGCGCGCAACGCCCTGGACCTGGCGCTGTGGGACCTGCGCGCCAAGCGCACCGGCGTCGGCGTCGCCCAGGCGACCAGCCTGCCGGTTCCGAGCGGACTGGTCACCGCCGTCACCGTCAGCCTGGATACGGTCGAAGCCATGGGTGCGGCCGCTCGCGCCGTGGCCGACGCGCCGCTGATCAAGATCAAGCTGTCGGCCGAGGACCCGGCCGCACGCCTGCGCGCCGTGGCCGCCGCCGCGCCCAATTCGCGCTTCATCGTCGACCCCAACGAGGGCTGGACCTTCGCCATCCTGCGCGACTTGAAGCCCCTGCTGGCCGACTTGCCGATTGCCCTGGTCGAGCAACCGCTGCCGGCCGACGCCGACCACGACCTGGACGGCTGGGATCCGCCGTTCACGGTATGCGCCGACGAGAGCGTCCATGTCGGCGGCGACCTCGCCGCCCTGCGGGGCCGCTATCGGGCGGTGAACCTCAAGCTTGACAAGACCGGCGGCCTGACCGAGGCGGTGGCCATGCTGAAAGCGGCGCGTCGCCTGGGCTTCCAGGTGATGACCGGCTGCATGGTCGCCTCGTCCCTGGGCGTCGCGCCGGCGCTGCACCTGGGCGGGGCCAGCGACTTCGCCGACCTGGACGGGCCGTGGTGGCTGGCGATGGATCATCCCGGCGGCCTTAGGGTCGCGCGCGGCCGGATCACGCCGCCGAAGCCGGGGTTCTGGGGGGATGCGGTCGAAGCCGAGGGGCTTTGGTTGTAGCCCCCAAATCCTCTCCCTAATGGGGGAGGTGGCGCGAAGCGCCGGAGGGGGAACTTGTCCTGGCCCGACCTCTTCCCCCTCCGTCGGCTGCGCCGATACCTCCCCCACTAGGGGGAGGATTTCAGCTGGTCGCCCCGATCGCCGTATTCCCCACGTCCACCGCTCCGTCGCAGGCGCCGCAGCGCACCACAGGCTCCAGACGCGCGCCGCAGTGGTGCGTCAGGATTTCCGGACTTCCCTCGCTTCCCGCCAGCCATCGGTTCCCCCACGCCATCAGCGCCGCGATCAGCGGGAACAGGTCGCGGCCTTCGCGGGTCAGGCGGTACTCCCAGCGTTCCGGCCGGTCCTGATACCTCACCCGCTCCAGCACGCCGCGCGCGACCAGGCGGCCCAGGCGGTCGGTCTGGATGTTGCTGGCGACCTTCAGCTCGGCCTGGAAGTCCTTGAAGCGGCGCAGGCCGTAGAAGGCCGCGGCGATCAGGTGGGCGGTCCAGCGGTCGCCCAGCACCTCGATCCCGCGCTCCAACATCGGATGCAGGGCCGGGCCGCCGACGTCGTCATGGCTGGCGCGGCGCGAGTGGCGGGCTGGCGGGGCCGGCTCCAGCCCCGCGCCCGGGCCGGTTGACAGGGTGACGTCGCGCACCTTCACCGCCTCGCCGCAGGCCTTGCAGACCAGCACCGGCCTCAGCGGCTGGCCGCACGGCTCATGGACGATGCGGTGCGACGGACAGTCGGGATCGAAACGCCAATGCATCTCCCAGCCCAGCAGCATCAGCGCCGAGTCGTAGAGGTCGCGGCCCATGGCCGTCAGCCGGTACTCGTGACGCGGCGGGCGATCCTGGTACGGGCGCCGCTCTAGGATCCCGGCCGCCTCCAGGCGCTTGAGCCGATCGGTCAGCAGCGAGCGGGCGATACCGGTCAGGTCGACGAAGCCGTCGAACCGCTTGATCCCCATGAAGGCGGCGTAGAGCACCAGCAGCGTCCAGCGGTCGCCGATCAGGTTCAGCGCGCGGGCGGCTGAACTGCGTCTGACCAGGGACGGGGCCTTAGGCGCTTCGGCCTTCTGCGGGACCATGGCGGCTTGGTGGGCCGCTTCGGCTTGGCGAGTCAATGTTCGGCGAGGTCGTGGACATGGCGACAGTCGCTTGTATAATCGGACTCACTAAGAAAGCGTCCATCTGGGGAGGAGGCGCGTCCATGGTCTACGTGCTGGGCGGCTGGCAGAGCGATTTCGCCGCCAACTGGAGCCGCGAGGGCCGCGACCTGGCCGACGCCTTCGCCGAGGCCGTGGGGGAGGGGCTGGCGGCGGCCGGTCTCGACGTGGGGGACGTCGAGACCGGCCATGTCGGCAACTTCGCCGCCGAGCTGTTCGCCGGCCAGGGTCTGCTGGGCGGCATGTTCGGCCTGGTTCATCCGACTTTTGACGGCCTGCCGACCGCCCGGCACGAGGCGGCTTGCGCCTCGGGCAGCGTGGCGATCCTGGCCGCGACGGCCGAGATCGAGGCCGGCCGCTACGATCTGGCCTGCGTGGTCGGCATCGAGCAGATGCGCAACGTTCCCGGCCAGACGGCGGCCCAGAACCTGGGCAGCGCCGCCTGGGCCGGCCACGAGTTCCAGGACGCCCGCTTCCTCTGGCCGCGCGCCTTTTCAGACCTCGCCGACGAGTACGACCGCCGCTATGGCCTCAAGTACGAGCACCTGATGGGCATCGCCGAGGTCAATTTCGCCAACGGCAAGCGCAATCCCAATGCCCAGACGCGCAGCTGGAACTTCGGCTCAGACGCCTTCACCGCCGACGACGTCGCCAATCCGGTGGTCGAGGGCCGCACGCGCAAGCAGGACTGCGGCCAGGTCACCGATGGGACCGCCGTGGTGTTCCTGGCCTCGGAGCGGCGGGCGCGCGCCTATGCCGACAAGCGCGGGATCGCCCTGGACAGCATTCCGCGCATCAAGGGCTGGGGCCATCGCTCGGCGCCGATCAGCTACGCCCGCAAGGTCGAGGCCAGTCGGGATAGCGAGTACGTCTTCCCGCAGGTGCGCCGCGCCATCCTGGACGCCCGGAGCCGGGCGGGGATCGCGCCGGACGTGTCGGGGATCGACGCGGTCGAGACCCACGACTGCTTCACCGCCACCGAATACATGGCCATCGACCACCTGGGCCTGACCGCGCCGGGCGAGAGCTGGAAGGCGATCGAGGCGGGCGATATCGCCATGGGAGGCAAGCTGCCGATCAACCCCTCGGGCGGGCTGATTGGCACGGGGCATCCGGTCGGGGCCACGGGCGTGCGGATGCTGCTGGACGCCTGGAAACAGACCTCGGACCAGGCCGGCGACTACCAGGTCGAGGGAGCCAGGACCGTGCAGACCCTGAACATCGGCGGCTCGACCACGACGACGGTGAGCTTCGTGGTCGGGACTTGAGGGGCGGCTCACGCTCCTCCCCTCTGGGGGAGGAGAGATCCGCCATCGATCCTCGTCCGTATCTCCCGTGGCCCCGCTGCAAGGTTCGTTCATGCCGCCCATCCTCGCCGTCCTCGCCATCAACGCCGCCGTCGCGGTCGTCGCCTTCCTGGCGCTGTGGGTCGTCAGTCTACGGATCAAGGACGTCAGCTTCATCGACGCCTGGTGGGGGCCCAGCATGGCGCTGCTGGCCTGGAGCACCCTGGCGCAGGCTCATCTGAGCCCGGGCGGGGTGACGCCGCATGGCCTGTTGTTGACCGGTCTCTGCACCCTGTGGGCGGCGCGGCTGGGCGGCTATCTGTTCTGGCGTTGGCGCCGGCACGGGGCCGACCGGCGCTATGTCTCGATGATCGCCCACGCCGAGAAGACCCGCGGCTGGAGCTTCGCCAAGACGGCGTTGATCTTCGTGTTCGGCCTGCAGATGGTCCTGGGTTTCGTCGTCGCCCTGCCGGCGCAGCTGGGCCAGCAGGCCGGACCGCTGGGACCGCTGGCCTGGGGCGGTGCGGCGCTGGCCATCGTCGGCATCGCGTTCGAGACCATCGGCGACGCCCAGCTGACCGCCTTCAAGGCCGATCCCGCCAATGCCGGCAAGGTCATGGACCAGGGCCTGTGGCGCTACACCCGCCACCCGAACTATTTCGGCGACGCCTGCGTCTGGTGGGGCCTGTACCTGATCGCCGCCGAGACCGGCCTGGGCGCCTGGAGCCTGCCGGGACCGGTGCTGATCACCTTCCTGCTGACCAAGTGGAGCGGCGTGCCGACGACCGAGGGGCGGATGCGGAAGTCAAAGCCGGGTTATGCCGAGTACGTGGCGCGGACCAGCGGCTTCGTGCCGTGGTTTCCGAAGAAGGCGGCTTAGCGCCCCCTCCGGCCCTCCGGGCCACCTCCCCCGTGAAACGGGGGAGGTGGATCGCTGCGGATACGCGGCGAGACGGAGGGGGCGCTCTACGCCCCCAGCTTCTCGATCAGCGCTATCGCCGCCGCCGGATTGCGCACCTTGGCCCCGGCGATGAAATAGGCGAACACGTCGCCGCGACCCGCCCAGTCGCGGGCCTGCTTGACGATCCCGTCCAGCTCGTCAGAGCTCATGCCCGTCGGCTCGTCGGCCTTGCTGGACATCAGCCGGGCGTAGGTGAAGTCGGCGGTGGGCTGGTCGATGCAGGGCCAGGTCGGCTCCTCGTCGTCGACGGCGTAGACGATGGCCGCGCCGTACTTGGCGGCCAGGTCGTAGAACTCCTGGCAGGCGAAGGTCGGGTTACGGACCTCCAGCGCGTGGCGCAGGCGCACACCGCCGCGCTCCTTTGGCAGCAATTTCAGGAATCCCTCGAAATCAGCCGGATCGAACTTCTTCGTGCCCATGAACTGCCAGTTGATGGGACCCAGCTTGGGGCCCAGTTCTTCGAGCCCCTGGGACAGGAATTTCTCGAGCGAGTCGTTGTTCTCCGACAGCACCTTGCGGTTGGTGCAGTAGCGGCTGGCCTTGACCGCGAACACGAAGTCGTCGGGCGTCTCGTCGCGCCACTTCTGCCAGCTGTTGGGCTTGAAGGTCGAATAGTAGGTGCCGTTGATCTCGATGCTGGTGACCTTGGACGACGCGTATTTCAGCTCGTCCTTCTGCTTGAGATCGTCGGGGTAGAAGGTCCCGCGCCAGGGTTCGAACGTCCAGCCGCCGATGCCCGTCCGGATCACGCCCTTGGCCATGTTTGTTCCCTTCCTGTTCACGGCGGAACTTAGGCGAGCGCGGACGCGGCGTCGAGGGGATTCGACGCCGCTTTTCAGCCGGCGATCGGCTGGCCGAAGGTGATCCAGAAGCGGTTCAGATCGCGGATGATGAACTCGCGCATGCCGTACTCGGTGTCGTGCGGCGGCTGGAACACGTCGACCCGGTCCTTGAGGTCCTCGAACAGGGCGTCCAGGCCCTCGTCGACCCCGACATACAGGTCGACCTCGCGCCGGTGGGCCAGGGACGGCAGGCCGCCTGTGCCGAACATCACCGCCCCGTCGCCCATCGTCAGCCGCGCCCAGCTCCAGACGCCGTCCACATTGTTGAAGCCGGTCAGCACGAAGCCGAGGTCGCGGTACCAGTCGGCGGCCGCGCGGACGTCGGGGACGTGGACCATCGGGGTGATCGAGCCGGGCATGGGTGTCCTCCGGAGGGGGAGCGTAACGCGCTTGACGGGAGTCGCGCCAGCGCCACCCCCACCTGACCTGCTACGCAGGTCGTCCGCCCCCAAAGGCGGGCGGAAGGCGCGCGATCCTTCTTCCCCCTATGGGGGAGGAGGGCCGAAGGCCCGGAGGGGGCAAGTCCTCAGCACTCCACCCGGTTCACCGACAGCCCCACGGCCAGGCCGCCCATCGAGGTTTCCTTGTAGATCTCGTTCATGTCCTCGCCCGTGCGCTTCATGGTGGCGATGACCTTGTCGAGGCTGACCGAATGCTGGCCGTCGCCCAGCAAAGCCAGGCGGGCGGCGTCGATGGCCTTGATGGCGCCCATGGCGTTGCGCTCGATGCAGGGGATCTGGACCAGGCCGCCGATCGGGTCGCAGGTCAGGCCCAGATTGTGCTCCATGCCGATCTCGGCGGCGTTCTCGATCTGGGCGTTGGTCCCGCCCAGCGCCGCCGCCAGCCCGGCGGCGGCCATCGAGCAGGCGACCCCGACCTCGCCCTGGCAGCCGACCTCGGCGCCGCTGATCGAGGCGTTGCGCTTGTAGAGCGCGCCGATCGCGGCCGCCGTCAGCAGGAAGGTCCTGATCTGCTCGGGCGTACCCTTGTAGAACCGGACGAAGAACCGCAGCACGGCCGGGATCAGCCCCGCCGCGCCGTTGGTCGGGGCGGTGACGACGCGGCCGCCGGCGGCGTTCTCCTCGTTGACCGCCATGGCCCACAGGTTGACGAAGTCCATGGCCGCCAGCGGGTCGCTCATCTGGCGCTCCATCCGGCCCTGGATGGTCTGGTGGATCTGGCGGGCGCGGCGCTTGACCGTCAGGCCGCCGGGCAGGACACCGTCCTGGCGCATGCCGCGATCGATGCAGGCCTCCATCGCCGCGAAGATGCGGTCGAGGCCGGCGTTCATCGCGCCCTCGTCCATGCGGGCCAGCTCGTTGGCGGCCATGACCCCGGCGATGCTGAGGCCCGCCTGCTCGGCGCGGTCCAGCAGGTCGGCGCTGCTCTCGAACGGGAAGGGGATGGCCGGGCCGTCCTCGGGCGGCGCGTTGCGGCCCATCTCGCTTTCCTCGCGCACGAAGCCGCCGCCGACCGAGAAATAGGTGCGCTCGGCCAGCACTTCACCTGCTGCGTCGAAGGCGGTGAAGGTCAGCCCGTTGGGGTGTTGCGGCAGGCGCTCGTGGCCCAGCCAGACGATGTCGCGGGCCTCGTCGAAGCCGATGGGGTGGTCGCCGCCCCCCATCTGACCGCCAAGCGATAGCGACTGGGTGGCCTGGACCTCCAGCAAGGCCGCCTCGCCGGCGTCGGGATCGAGCGTGGCGGGCACGAAGCCCATCAGCCCCAGGATCACCGCGCGATCGGTGGCGTGCCCGCGGCCGGTCAGGGCCAGTGAGGCGTAGAGGCGGATCTCGACCCGGGCCACGGCGGCCAGCTTGTCGGCGTCGCGCAGCCGCTGGAGGAACAGCCCGGCGGCCGTCATCGGCCCCATGGTGTGGCTGCTCGACGGGCCGACGCCGAGTTTGAACAGGTCGAAGACGGAGGCGGTCATGGGGAACTCTGGATCGTCACTTACTGCCCCCAAATCCGATCTCCCCGGCGAAAGCCGGGGCCCAGATCGAACTCAGGAGCGCTTGCCGAACGGTCGAGGCTGTTGGCGAACCCGCCCCAACCGCTCAGGCTGAATCTGGGCCCCGGCTTTCGCCGGTGAAACGGGGGAGGGGCCCCCTCCCCGAAGATGCGTTACTTCCGCTGCGCCGCCGTCTGGTCGCGCAGGGCCTTGAACTCCGAGCCCTTCTGCCATTGCGGCCAGACGCGCGAGTTGGCGAGGTCGGCGCCGATCTCATAGACGAGACCCAGGTCCATCGCCTGGCCCGACAGGTCCCAGCTCGCCGACCATTCGTCCGCTGGCTGGTGGTAGCGGTTGTCGGTATAGTCGGCCTCGGCCTTCTCGCCGGCTTCCTTGCCGCCGTTGACCAGGTCGTTGCCCGAGCCGATCGAGATGGCCGGCACGCCGCGCTTGGCGAACGGGAAGTGGTCCGAGCGGTAGAAGTGGCCGGCCTGCGGCGTCGGGTCGGGCGTGAAGTAGCGGCCGTGGGCCTTGGCCTTGGCGGCCAGCATGTCCTGAAGGTCGACCTTGCCGTCGCCCGAGGTGGTCACGTCCTTGGCCGGACCGGCCGCCGACAGGGCGTCGATGTTGATGTCGCCGACCGTGGTCGCCAGCGGGAACAGCGGGTTGGCGCCATAGTATTCCGAACCCAGCAGGCCCTTCTCCTCGGCGGTCACGGCCAGGAACAGGATCGAGCGTTGCGGGGCGGGTCGGCTCTTGAAGGCGCGGGCCAGCTCCAGCAGGGCGGCGATCCCGTCGGCGTTGTCGACGGCGCCGTTGTAGATCTTGTCGCCCTTGGCGTCCGGGGCGCCGACGCCCAGGTGGTCCCAGTGGCCGCTGTAGATGATCGTCTCGTTCGGATACTTGGCCCCGACGATGCGGCCGGCGACGTTCTTGGACGTGATGACCTCGTGCTTGACCTTGTAGTCGGCCGAGAAGGTCACGCCCTTCAGCTCCACCGCCTTGAAGTCGCGGCTCTGGGCTTCTTTCTTCAGGGCGTCGAAGTCGAGGCCCGCCTGCTTGAACAGGTCGACAGCGACGTCGCGCTGGATCCAGGCTTCCAGCTTGGGATGGCTCTTGGCCGGATCCTTGCGGACGATGTCGAACATCGTATTGGTGTTCGAGTTCTTGACCGTGTTCCAGCCGTACGAGGCGGGCGCCGTCTCGTGGACGATCAGCACGCCGGCCGCGCCCAGCCGGGCGGCCTCCTCGTACTTGTAGGTCCAGCGGCCGTAATAGGTCATGGCCTTGCCGCCGAAGTCACCGGATCCCGTCTCGAAGTCCGGGTCGTTGATCAGCACGACCAGGATCTTGCCCTTCACGTCCAGGCCCTTGAAGTCGTCCCAGTTCCGCTCCGGCGCCTTGACGCCATAGCCGGCGAAGACGATCGGGGCGTTCTTAATCGCGACGGCGTCGACATTGGTCATGGCCGCGCGGATGGCGATCTGGTCGCCCTGGGCCAGGGGGGTAGCCTTGCCGTCCTTGGCGAAGGACGCCGCGACCGGGCCGGCCATTTCGAAGCGGGCCAGCGGCACGTTCTGGGTCCAGGCGCGCTTGCCGTCCTTCTGGACCTGGCCGGCGGGCGAGAGGCCGATGGCCTTCATCTGGTCGACGATGTAGCCGACGGCTTTGGTCTCGCCGGCCGTGCCGGGCCCCCGGCCCTCGAACGCGTCGGACGACAGCACCTTGATGTGCGCCGACAGCTTGGCGGGGTCGATCTTGGGCGCGTCCGCCGCGTGCGACAGCATGGGCGCGGCGATCAGGACGGTGGCGAGCAGCAGGCGTTTCATCCGAGGCCCTCTTTGGGGGGAAATCTTGGCGCGGACCCTAGCGAGGGTTTCGAAAGCTCGCCAGCGCTACTTGCCCCCACCTGACCTGCTCCGCAGGTCGTCCGCCCCCAGGAGGGGGCGGAAGGTCCGTGGACACCCTTCTTCCCCCTGCGGAGGAGGAGCGCGAAGCGCGGAGGGGGCGAGTGTCAGACGCTGACCCTTCGCCCGTCCACCGCCCAGCGCTCCAGCTTATCGCCGTCCCAGACATGCAGGGCGTCGTAGAGGTTGATGGTCGGATCGCAGTGGCCCGGCTGCAGCCAGACGAGGTCGCCGACCCGGGGCGCGTCGAGGGGGACTTCCCGCGCCGGATCGGCGTCGGCGGCGGCCACGGCCTTGTCGAAGCCCAGCGGGTCGCGGCCGGCGGCCTTCAGCACGTCGATAAGGGCGGGGTGGGCGATCATGCCGTGCTCGTCGCCCATCGGCCGCCACAGGGAGCCGGGCGCGGCGCCGGCGACCACGCGGGCCGGTGGGCCGTCCATCGACACGGCCTTGAAGCCGGCGTCGACGGTGACGTGGCTCTTGTGGTTGGCCGAGACGACGCTGGCGGCGATGAACAGGGCCGGCTCGAACGCCCAGGCCTCGCCGTCCGGCGCGCCGCAGGCGTCGTACTCGACGTCCATCACCGCGTAGGAGCCGGCCTGCAGCTCGGTATAGACGCCCGAGGCCAGATCGAAGGCGTGGGTGCCGGTGCCGCCGCCGGTGACGACGCCAGGCGGCAGGCCGGCGGCGGTCAGCTCGGCGACCAGGTTCTTCAGCGTGGCGAAGGCGGCCTCGTCGGCGGCCTTGCGCAGGTCCAGGTCGTCCATGTGCTGCAGGTGGCCGAGATAGGCCTGGATCCCGGCGAAGCGCAGGCTGGGCGCGGCGTCGGCGGCGCGGGCCAGTTTCAGGGCGTCCTTCGGATAGGCCCCGGCGCGGTGGGTGCCCAGGTCGAGGTCGACGACCAGGTCCAGGGTGACGCCGGCCGCCACGGCCGCGTCGGAGAGGCGGTCGATCTGGCCCTCGTCGTCGGCGACGACGCCGATCGTGGCGACCTTGGCCAGCTTCGCCAGCCGCGCCGGCCCCCAGGGCGGGACGGGGGCGGTGACCAGCACGTCGCGGATCCCGCCGGCGACATAGGCCTCGGCTTCGCCGACCGTCTGGCAGCACAGCCCCACGGCCCCGCGCTCGACGATCAGCCGGCCCAGCGTCGAGCACTTGTGGGTCTTGCCATGAGCCCGCAGCCGCACCCCGGCGGCGTCGCACAGGACCTGCATGCGGGTGAGGTTGCGCTCGAGGGCGGCGCGGTCGACGACCAACAGCGGGGTCTGGGGGAGGGCGGTCGCGGGCGGCAGGTTCATTTGGCTTCCTCTTCGCCGCGACCGTAGCGCCCCCTCCGTCACGCGGCTACGCCGCGCGCCACCTCCCCCGTTTCACGGGTGAGGAGGAAAGGCTCCCATCCTCCCCCGTCTGCGGGGGAGGTGGATCGGCGCGGATACGCGACGAGACGGAGGGGGCGTCTAGATCTCGCCCTTCAGCACGCTCGCGAACAACCCCGGATCGACATTGCCGCCCGACAGCACGATCGCCGCCGTCTTGCCCTTCAAGTCCACCTTGCCCGTCAGCGCCGCCGTCAGGGCCACGCAGCCGCCGGGCTCGACCACCAGCTTCAGCGTCCCGAACGCATAGCGCATCGCCTCGGCGACCTCGGCGTCGGTCACCGCCACGACGCCGGACAGGTTCCGCTGATTGATCGGCCAGGTCAGTTCGCCGGGGATCGGGGTCAGGAGGGCGTCGCAGATCGAGCGGGCGTCCTTGTCGATGGTCTCGCGGCTTCCGCTCTCCAGCGAGCGGCGGGTCTCGTCGAAGCCGGCGGGCTCGGCGCCCCAGACCTCCGTGGACGGCGACAGCGCCTTCACCGCCGTCGAGGTTCCGGCGATCAGCCCGCCGCCGCCGACCGGCGACAGCACGCGGTCGAGTTCGACACCCAACGCGCGGGCCTGGGCGACGATTTCCAGGCCCAGCGTGCCCTGGCCGGCGATGATGTGCGGATCGTCATAGGACGGCACGACCGTGCAGCCGCGTTCGGCGGCGATCTGGTCGGCGATGGCGATGCGGTCCTCGGTGAAACGGTCGTAGAATCGGATCTCGGCGCCGAAGCCCTTCGTGCCCTCGACCTTCACGGCCGGCGAGTCCGACGGCATGACGATCAGGGCCGGGATTTCCAGCAACTGGGCCGCCAGCGCCACCCCCTGGGCGTGGTTGCCGGACGAGAAGGCCACGACGCCGCGCGACTTCTCCGCGTCGGTCAGCTGGCTCAGGCGATTATAGGCGCCGCGGAACTTGAAGGCCCCGGCCCGCTGCAGGGTCTCGGGCTTGAGGAACACCCGTCCGCCTAGGCGTTCGTTCAGGGCGGGGCTCTCGATCAGCGGCGTCTCGACGGCCTGGCCCTTGAGGCGTTCGGCGGCGGCTTGGATGTCGGAAAGGGCGATACTCATGGGCCGAAGGTCTAGCTCGCGATAAGCCTCACCGAAACCCTTTGCGACCCGCATCGTTCGATCCATATAGGGCCAGGGCTCAGCTGTTCAGGACGACTCCATGAAGACCGCCAAGTTCGCCGTCGCGGCGTCCCTTCTGTTGGGGAGCGCCGCGTTAGGGGTCGCCGCGCCCGCGGTGGCCGGGGAAGCCTTCGTCGGCGTCTACAAGCACGACGTGACCTTCATCGGCAAAGCCGTCGGCCTGGGGGCCGCGGGCCGCGAGGATGGCTACGACGTCCATCTGGGCTATCGCACCGACAAGCTGGAAAATCTGCGCTGGCTGGGCAAGCCGCAGGTCCACACGATGGTGTCGATCAACAGCGAGAACAAATCCAACTTCGTGGCCGCCGGCTTCGATTGGAAGATCGATTTCGGCCAGCCGGGCGGCTTCTACCTGCGCCCCGGCATGGGCCTGGCCTATACGGACGGCAAGGCCAAGCTGCCGCCGGCCAACGCCCCGAACATCAGCGACGAGGAGCGGGCCCGCCGCACCTATCTCTACTATCACCGCATCGAATTCGGCTCGCACGTGCTGTTCGAGCCGGAGCTGGCCCTGGGCTACCAGGTCAGCGACAAGGTGTCGGTGGAACTCAGCTACACCCACCTGTCGAACGGCCAGATCTTCCACCAGGGCAAGAACCAGGGGCTTGACGACGCGGGGGTCCGGCTGGTTTACGCCTTCTGACTTCGCTCTTTCCTTTAAGAGCGCCGCCGCCCAAAACTGATTGAACGTCCGGGGTCGAGTCCTGTCGAAGGACCCCGCGACGTCACCCGGCAGGCGACAAGGCATATCTCTACCATGGCCAACGTGACCGTTGTCGGCGCCCAGTGGGGCGACGAGGGCAAGGGCAAGATCGTCGACTGGCTCAGCAACCGGGCCGACGTCGTCGTGCGCTTCCAGGGCGGGCACAACGCCGGCCATACGCTGGTGGTGGACGGCAAGGTCTACAAGCTGGCCCTGCTGCCCTCGGGCGTGGTGCAGGGCAAGCTCTCTGTCATCGGGAATGGCGTCGTCGTCGACCCGTGGCACCTGTTGGGCGAGATCGACAAGATCGCCGACCAGGGCGTCAACATCACGCCCGAGCTGCTGATCCTGGCCGACAACGCCTGCCTGATCCTGCCGCTGCACCGTGACCTGGACCAGGCGCGCGAGGCCGCCTCGACCCAGAAGATCGGCACCACCGGCCGCGGCATCGGTCCGGCCTACGAGGACAAGGTCGGCCGCCGCGCCATCCGCGTCGCCGACCTGGCCGATCCGGAAGCCCTGAAGCCCAAGATCGAGCGCCTGCTCAGCCACCACGGCGCCCTGCGTCGCGGCCTGAACCTGCCGGAGGCCTCGGCTCAGGAGCTTTTCGACGCCCTGATGGAACTGGCCCCGCGCATCCTGCCCTACGCCCAGCCGGCGTGGCGGGTGCTGGACCAGGCTCACAAGGCCGGCCGCAAGATCTTGTTCGAAGGCGCGCAAGGCTCGCTGCTGGACGTCGACCACGGCACCTATCCGTTCGTGACCTCGTCCAACACCGCCGCCGGCCAGGCCGCTGCCGGCTCGGGCATGGGCCCCTCGGCGACCGGCTTCGTGCTGGGCATCGTCAAGGCCTACACCACCCGCGTGGGCGAGGGCCCGTTCCCGGCCGAGCTGTTCGACGACGTGGGCAAGCACCTGTCGACGGTCGGCCGCGAGGTCGGGGTCAACACCGGCCGCGCCCGCCGCTGCGGCTGGTTCGACTCGGTGCTGGTGCGCCAGTCGGTGGCCATCAACGGCATCCACGGCGTGGCCCTGACCAAGCTGGACGTGCTGGACGGCCTCAAGACCCTGAAGATCTGCGTCGGCTACAAGATCGGCGACAAGGTCGTCGACTACCTGCCGGCCGGCCTGCGCGACCAGGCCGCCGCCACGCCGGTGTATGAAGAGATCGAGGGCTGGACGGAAAGCACCGCCGGCGCCCGCTCGTTCAAGGACCTCAACGCCAACGCGATCAAATACGTGCGCCGCGTCGAGGAACTGATCGGCGCCCCGGTGGCCCTGCTGTCGACCAGCCCTGAGCGGGACGACACCATCCTGATGCGCGACCCCTTCCAGGGCTAGCGAAGAACGGAGCTGGGGCCATGCGCGGGATCTTCATCGTTCTGATCGCGCTGGTCCTGGCCTCTCCCGCCGTGGCCGGATCGTTCGACTGGCCCGGCGGGCGCAAGGCGGCGATCGTCCTGACCTATGACGACGCCCTGACCTCGCACCTCGACGTCGCCGCGCCGCAGCTGGAGGCGGCGGGGCTGCGCGGGACGTTCTTCCTCAACGGGACCTTCCCGGCGGCGGACATCCCGCGCTGGCGGCGACTGGCCGAGCGCGGGCACGAGCTGGGCAACCACTCGATGTTCCACCCGTGCCCGCAAGCATCCTTCGCCATGGACCCGCAGTTCAATTCCGAGCGCTACACGGTTCCTGGCATGCTGCGCGAGATCGGGGCGATGAACACCCTGCTGACCGCGATCGACGGCCGGACCGAGCGGACCTATTCGGTCCCGTGCAGCGTCAGCCTGGCCGGCGGCGTCGACTATACCGACGCGTTGCGGGCGTCCGGGACGATCCGCTACGTCCGCACCGGCGTGCCCAGCGGCGGGGTGATCAGCGACCCGGCGATGCTGGACCCCTTCCGCGTCCCCAGCCGCTCGTTTCCCGAGACCGCCACGGCCGACGATCTGATCGCCTATGTGCAGGACGTGCGGCGTGCGGGCGGGCTGGGCGTCTTCATGTTTCACGGCGTGGGCGGCGACTACCTCACGGTCTCGTCCGAAGCCCATCAGGGCCTGTTGCGCTATCTGAAGGCGCACGCGGACGAGATCTGGGTCGCGCCTTTCCAGGACGTGATGCGGCGCGCCACCGCGAGCGGCGCGCCGCCGCGCCCCTGACCTTACCCGTTTCCGGTTTCGCGGATCGATCGCGCGCGATCCGGTTAGCGTTTGTTAGCCTCGACCCCCTAAGACGGCTTGTTCACACAGGGGTTCCCGTGTCCGCACACGCGCGCCGTCGCAAGATCAAGCCGATCAACCAGGCCGACCGCGTCACGCGGAGCCTGCGCGCGCTCGAGCATACGGCCTCGACCAGCCGGGTGCTGAACCTGCTGGCCATCGAGGCCGAGAGCGGCCACCGGCCGGAATACGGCGAGCAGCCGCTGTTCCAGAACAAGATCCTGAACACGGCGCTGATCATCAAGCACCGCCTGCGCAACGACGACCTCTACCTGTTCGACGAGGCCCGCCAGACGGCGACCAAGGTCATCATCCCCTTCGACCGCAACGACCTGAAGTATGGCGGCCAGTCGGTGTTCGTGGGCCAGCGCGGCTGGCAGCAGATGCTGATCGAGGCCTGCAACGCCTCGGGCAATCTGAGCCGCGACCTGGAGACCCTGGAAGCGATCGACACCTTGCCGTCGCTGGACCCGTTCCTGCTGCGCGAGCACCTGCGCCGCCACCGGATCGCGGTGGCCGGCTGCTACTTCACCCTGTCGCCCGCCGACTACGAGGCCATGCAGGGCTTCGTCGGCATGGAGATCGCGCATCTCATCGAGTTGGCCTATCGCGACGCGGGCGGCCTGCGCCGGATCCACTCGGCGCGGCTGGTCGAGGCGCTGCTGGCGGCCGATGTCGACGAGCGGCTGGAGCCGCTGCGCAACACCCTGGTCATGGAGGGGCGCAGCTTCCGCGAGGGCGTCTTCAGCTGGAAGGGCTTCCTCTATTACAAGTGGATGCTGACCAAGCTGTGGCCCATGCTGACCGACGTCGGCGCCGAGATCAGCGCCATCACGGTCACCGGCCAGCGCGACGCCGAGGCCGACCAGTATCTGGACGGGGTCCGCAAGCGCCTGCAGGGCGGGGTGATGGTCGAGCGGGCCGCCATCCTGCGCACGCTGAAGGTCTATGACGACGCGTTCGAGAGCCTGACCAGCAACGGCCGGCCTCAGCAGTTCCGCGACTTCCTGTTGCGCGCCCCCGAGCTGTTCCTGAGCCTGGGCGAGCGGGTCGGGGTGATCTCGCACATCTCCAGCTTCTGGCGCTATCGCTTCCCCAAGGGCCAGGCGACCTCGGTCCATGTCGACGAGGCGATCGACATCTTCATGGATTTCGAGGCCAATCTGTCGCCGCCGAATACCTGAAACCGGGACAATCCGCCGCGAGGGCGACCTCGATCATCAAGCTGATTTTTACGTTCTGAGCCTAGTGATCGGGTTCAGTTTCGAGGAGCCGCGAGTCCGTGTTCGACGGGAACGCCCGTACAATCCAGCGTGTCGCCGCCAAGACGCGGCGGGTGATGGTCGTCGATCCGAACCCCGCGACCGCGCGTCTGCTGGCTGAACACCTGCGCCCGCTGGGCGGCGTGCAGATCTTCGCCGCCGCGACGGCGGAGAAGGGCTACGCCATGGCTCGGGCGGTCGAGCCGCAGCTGATCTTCGTCGAGCACGCCCAGAACGGCGTCGACGGCCTGGCTTTCACCCGCAAGATCCGTCGCAGCGACCTGACGTGCCGCGAGGCCCCGGTGATCATGTGCACGGCCGACGCCACCGCCGAGACGATCTACGGCGCCCGCGACGCCGGTGTTCATGAATTCATGCGCAAGCCCTTCAACCTGAAGGACCTGGAACGCCGCCTCGAGGCGGTGACCCTGAAGCCGCGCGGCTGGGTCGAGGCCGTGGGCTATGTCGGTCCCGACCGCCGGCGCTTCAACTCGGCCGACTACAAGGGGCCGCGCAAGCGCGAGGCCGACCAGGCCGGCACGCCCGCCGCGCGCCTCTCCCAGGCCCTGCGCATCGTCAAGTCGGCCGCCCAGGCCCTGGACAGCGATCCGGCCCAGGCCCGCCGCGCCCTGGCGGCCCAGGCGGTCGAGCTCCGGCGCGTCGGCGAGGCCATCAAGGACGCCCGCCTGATCCAGGCGGCCGCGGCGCTGGAATCCTGCACGGGCGGTCAGGCCGGCGGCCGCGCCGAACTGGTCAAGCGCATCGACGCTCTGATGGGCTTCATGAGTCCCGAGGACACGGGCCGGGCGGCCTGAGGGCGGGGCGTTCGAACAGCGGTCGTCGGCCGCGTTTACCCAGAAAAAGCCGCTTTTGGATGGCGTAAGCTGATCTCGCCGTCGGAAGAGCCGCAATAGAGCGCGGGCCTTCACGAACCGGTCGCGAAAGCTACACGACACTGTCTTCCAGCTGTCGTCGATCAGCCATGTCCGACGTCTAACAGCCTCCCCATAGAACTGGAATCGCGCGCAGCCGCGATCGGGTCAGGGGAAATTCATGATCATGCGTACCCAGACGGCGCTGCTGCGCCGCGCCAGCGCGTTCGCGCTCGTCATCGCCGCGGCCACCATGGGCGTCGCCCACGCCGAGGACGACAACGCGGTCACCGACGTCGTCGTCACGGCCCGCCGTCCGCTGGCCGAAAGCCAGGCCGTGGCCCTGCAGATCCAGAAGAATTCCGACTCGCTGGTCAGCGTGCTGTCGGCCGACGCCGTCGGCGCCTTGCCCGACCAGAACATCGCCTTCGCCGTCGGCCGCCTGCCGGGCGTGGGCGTCGAGCGCGACCAGGGTCAGGCCCGCTACATCAACCTGCGCGGCGCGCCGGTCTACTGGACGACCCTGTCGTTCGACGGCCTCAGCGTGGTTAGCCCGGAAGGCCGCTCCAGCCGCTTCGACAACATCCCGTCGGCCATCGCCAGCCTGATCACGGTCGAGAAGGCCATCGTGCCGTCGATGCCGGGCGACACCGTCGCGGGCAATGTCGACATCCGCACCCGCCGCGCCTTCGACTACAACGGCCAGAAGATCAGCGGCAAGCTGGGTATGGGCCGGGTTAAGCTGGGCGGCGGCGACGAGATCGACAGCAACCTCGTCTATTCGAACGTCTTTGGCGACAAGCTGGGGATCGTGGCCCAAGCCTCGTACTATTCGCGCGAGATGGCGACCGACAACTGGGAGACGGATCCGTACCTCTCCAACACCGTCGATCCCAGCAAGCACTTCGCCCGCGAGCACGAGAACAAGCACTATCGCCTGACTCGCGAGAACATGTCGGCTTCGATCCGGCTGGACTACAAGTTCGACGATAACAACTCGATCTTCGCCAGCACGATCAACACCTATTATCACGACGACGAGCTGCGCGATAACTTCATCTTCCGCCTGGA
Source organism: Caulobacter segnis (assembly GCF_023935105.1). NCBI lineage: Bacteria > Pseudomonadati > Pseudomonadota > Alphaproteobacteria > Caulobacterales > Caulobacteraceae > Caulobacter > Caulobacter sp. RL271. Next base: position 1,151,217 of record NZ_CP096040.1, read on the forward strand.
CCAGGGCACGGACGCGGCCGGCGCCAGCTACACCAGCGCCGCCTATATCAACGGGAACAACCCGACCTTCGGCACGGTCTACGGGGCGCGGATCAACGGCCGCATCGACTATCGCGACACCAAGGAAGCGATGTCGACCAACACCGTGGGCGGCGAGCACAGGTGGAACAAGCTCAGCGCCTCGTGGCGCCTGAACTACACCTACACCCAGGACGGCCGCGACACGCCGGTGACCATGGCCTTCCAGAGCCCGTCCAGCTTCCTGCTGCGTCCGACCGTCGAATACGACTTCCGCAACGGCGACGTGAACACCGTGAAGCTGTTCTCGACCGGCGGCGTGACGGGGGCCCGCGTGAAGGGCGCCCAGATCACCAACATCGAGGACTTCCAGTTCCCGCTGACCAGCGCCGGCAACCTCAAGGGCGGCGACTACACCAACGCCTACACCGCCAAGGCCGACTTCGACTACGAGGGCGAGCTGGCCGGTCACGAGACCAAGTTCGAGTTCGGCGGCCTGTGGACCGACCGCACCAAGAAGTCGCGCGAGAGCAGCTTCACCCGCAACTATTCGGGTTCGGGCGTGCCGACCTGGGCGCAGTTCGCCAGCAACATCGGTTATCTGGGCAGCCAGAACCTGAACTACACCTTCCGCTATACCAACAAGGAAACCACCGAGGCGTTCGTCGACGGCCTGGTCCGCGACGGCACGGCGATCAAGAACGACACCACCGCCAACTATTGGCGCGTGGGCGAGACGATCACCGCCGGCTACGCCATGGCCACGACCCGCTTCGACTGGGGCAATATCGTCTACGGCGCTCGCGTCGAGCACATCGAGAACGAGGGGCAGGCCTATGTCGGCTCGCGCCTGGTCAAGGTGAAGAGCGACGATACGCTGTACTATCCCAGCGCCCACCTGAACTGGAACCTGCGCGAAGACCTGAAGCTGCGCGTCGGCGTCACGACCTCGGCCTCGCGCGCCGACTTCGACGACCTGCGTCCGAACTATACCTACAGCGACTCCAACCAGACGGTGTCGGGCGGCAATCCCTATGCCAAGCCCGAGCGCCAGGTCGGCCTGGACACCTATCTGGAATGGTACGCCGGCCGCGAGACCTTCGTGTCGGCGGGCTTCTTCTACAAGGACCTGAAGGACGTCCTGGTCCAGACCTCGCGCACGTTCGGCGAGACCACGCTGAACAGCGGCGGCGTTGACCGGTCGGGCTATGCCTACACGGGTATCGACAACGCCGGCGAAGGCCACTTGCAGGGCTTCGAGGCGTTCTTCAGCGGCACGGCCGAGACCTTCGTCCAGTCGCATGGCCTGCCGTCGTGGCTGGGCGGCTTCGGCACGCGCCTGTCGGGCACCTGGACCTCGTCCAAGGTCACCCTGCCGTCGGTCGGCGGCGTGCCGGCTCGCACCATCTCGCTGCTGGGCACCTCGGACGCCGTCTACAACGTCCAGGCCATCTACGAGAAGTACGGCCTGACCCTGCGTCTGGCCTACCAGTACCGCACGCCGTGGGGCCAGTCGGTGGGCGCGTACCGCACCATCAACGGTGGGACCTACGCCACCGACAACGGCGACATCTTCTGGGACAGCGACGAGGAGATGGACTTCTCGGCCCGCTATCAGGTCAACAAGAACGTCGAGGTGTTCTTCGACGCCAGCAACCTGACCAACCAGGGCGCGCGCCGCTACGGCGACCAGTCGCGCTATCCGATCGAGTTCGAACGGTTCGGCCGCCGCTATGTCGGCGGGGTGCGCTTCAACTTCTAGCGCTTACCGCCTAACGCTTTCCGGCGGGGCGCTGCAGCCAGTGGCGCAGCGCCCCGTTGACCGGGCTGGGCGCCTCCATCGGCGTCATGTGGCCGGTCTTCGGGATCACCACGAGGTGGGTGCAGCCGATCGCCCAGGCCATCTCGCGGTGGCCGGCGGCGGGGGTGATCTGGTCGTTCTCGCCGACGATGATCACCAGCGGCACGTGCAGGGCCTTCAGCGCCGCCTCGCCATCCTCGCGCTCCAGGCTGTTCTGGCGCAGGAAGACCTCGCGGCCCAGGCGCTGGGTCATCTCGACGATGCGGGTGGTCAGGTCGAGGTCATCGAGGCGCGAGGCGTCGATGTAGCTCTTCATGATCGCCTGGCCGATCCCTAAGAACGTCCCGCCCTTGGCGGCGGCCTTGTTCAGCGCCCGACGCTGGGCGGCGCGCTCGGCGGTGTCGACGCGGATCGAGGTGTCCAGCAGGGCCAGGCGCTGGATGCGCTGCGGCGCGATCCGGGCGATCTCCTGGGCCACATAGCCGCCCATCGAGAACCCGGCCAGGGCGAAGGTCGGCTCGGCCTTGTCCAGCACGCTCTCCGCCATCTCGCGGATCGTCGCGTAGGGCGTCAGGTCCGGGACCCAGATGCGGGCGACATCCGACAGATCGCTGATCTGGTCGCGCCACAGCTCGGCGTCGTTGAGCAGGCCGGGCAGCAGGATCAGCTGGGGGAGGGAAGCGGTAGGGTCGGTCATCGCGGCCTTATAGCCCGACGCGCGGACGGTTCAGAAGGGCTCGTCCGTCGTGCGCGCGGCGGCGATGGCCAGCTCGTGGGCGTGCAGAGGAAGCAGGTCGCGGGCGCGCTGGGTGAACTCCAGCCCGTGGGCGTCGACATAGGCGCGATCGACCTGGCCGCCGGGCTTGGGGTCGATGATCTTCTCGCCGTCCCAGAACACCGCGTGGCCCGTGCCGGGCAGGGTGGGCGACAGCACGCCAACGATGCCAGGACTGGCCCACAGCATGTAGATGCCGCTCAGCAGCATGAAGCCCCAGCCGTGCGCCACGCTGCGCAGGATCGAGTGGCTCATGGGGCCCTGGACCGGGAACGCTGGGTCGTGGGCGAGCGCGGCGGCGACCACATCCTCGTAGGATCGGCCGGTCAGCATCGCCAGGACGCAGATCATGCAGTCGTCGGGCGAGCGTTGGTAGACGGCCGGCTGGCCGGTGTGGGCGCAGATCAAGGTCATGGTCCGAGTCTTGTAGATCATCGGACCGGTAACGAAAAAGGGGCGCTCCGGAGAGCGCCCCTTTCCGTCTCACTGGTGTGAGCAGTGCTTGTTACGCATCCACCATGTTCTTGGCGATGGCCGCCTCGCGCATGGTCTTCTGCAGCTTCTCGAACGCGCGGACCTCGATCTGGCGGACGCGTTCGCGGCTGACGCCGTACTGGGCGGCGAGCTCTTCCAGGGTGGTCGGCTCGTCCTTCAGGCGGCGCTCGGTCAGGATGTGACGCTCGCGGTCGGTCAGTTCGACCATCGCTTCTTCCAGAAGCGACATCCGCAGCGACTTCTCCTCGTTGTCGGCGACCAGGGTCTCTTGCGAAACTTGGTCCTCGTCCGCCAGCCAGTCCTGCCACTCGCTCTCGCCGTCGGCGCGCAGCGGCGCGTTCAGCGAGGCGTCGGGGCCCGACAGGCGACGGTTCATCGAGATGACCTCGCTGTCCAGCACGCCCAGCTTGGTGGCGATGGCGCTGACCTGGTCGGGGTGCAAGTCGCCTTCCTGGAAGGCGGCGATCTGGCTCTTGGCCTTGCGCAGGTTGAAGAACAGCTTCTTCTGCGCCGCGGTCGTGCCCATCTTCACCAGCGACCACGAGCGCAGGATATATTCCTGGATCGAGGCGCGGATCCACCACATGGCATAGGTCGCCAGGCGGAAGCCCTTCTCGGGTTCGAACTTCTTGACGGCCTGCATCAGGCCGACATTGCCTTCCGAGATCACCTCGCCGATCGGCAGGCCGTAGCCGCGATAGCCCATGGCGATCTTGGCGACGAGACGCAGGTGCGAGGTCACCATCTTGTGGGCCGCTTGCGGGTCCTGGTGCTCTTTCCAGCGCTGGGCCAGCATGAACTCTTCGTCCTTGCTGAGCATCGGGAACTTGCGGATCTCGGTGAGGTAACGCGACAAGCCGCCGTCCGGCGACATCACCGATAGAGAATTCACGGCCATCTTACTCATATCCCCTTGCGTGCGGATCCGCTCGCCGTTCGCGCGCGATCATCCCCCACACGAGGGAATAGATAGTTCACGGAGCGGCGGTTGGAAGGGTGGTAACGCATTTGTAATGTCCGAGTTCACAGCTGGGATATTGTACGAATGCGGCGTCACTTTGATCCCGCGCGCGGTTAGGCCAATCTTCCCTCGAAAAAGGGGAGTCGCTCGCATGATCCGTTTCATTCTCCGCGTCCTGATCGCCGCCGCCGGCCTGTGGCTGGCCGCCCGGATCATCCCCGGCGTCACCGCCGACGGGTGGAAGACCCTGATCATCGCCGGCTTCCTGCTAGGGATCGTCAACGCCATCGTGCGCCCCGTGGTAACGGTGCTGACCTTCCCGCTGACCATCGTCACCCTGGGTCTGTTTCTGCTGGTGGTGAACGCGGCGATGATCGGGCTGGTGGCTTGGTTCCTGGACGGCCTGGCGGTGAACGGCCTGTGGGCGGGGATCCAGGCGGCCGTGGTGACCGGGATCGTCAGCTGGATCGGCCAGGTGCTGCTGGGCGACGCCCAGAACAAGGCGCGGGAGTAAACCCCTTCTCCGTTTCCCCGGCGAAAGCCGGGGCCCAGATGAAAGAGCGCTGGAGGGGGGTCTAGGACGTTGCGCCCTTCCAATCAGCCCGTGCGCCCTGAGATCTGGGTCCCGGCTTTCGCCGGGAAGACGGATTGGGGCGGGGCGCCCCAACGGCACGCTCGACGCCAGGACGCATCGGCGTAACCTCGGTCTCCGGGAGGAAGCCGAGATCGAGATGAACATCAACGGCGTCAATCACCTGGCTCTCGTCTGCCGCGACATGGCGCAGACGGTGAAATTCTACACCGAGGTGCTGGAGATGCCCCTCGTGAAGACCGTGGCCTTGCCGGACGGCGGCCAGCACTTCTTCTTCGACTGCGGCGGCGGGTCGTGCCTGGCCTTCTTCTGGTGGCCCGAGACGCCGCCGGCCGCGCCCGGGATCGCCTCGGTCAGGGCCTTTCCGGCCGACTCCAAGACCGCCGTCGGCTCGATGAACCACATCGCCTTCACCGTCGACGAGGCCGACCTCGAGGCGTGTCTGGAGCGCCTTCAGGCCGCCGGCGTCCCGGCCCTGCCGGTGGTGGTCAATCACGACGACAGCGAGATGGGCGTGGCCAGGACCCCGCATCCCGGCGTCTTCGTCCGCTCGGTCTACTTCACCGATCCGAACGGGATCATGATGGAGCTGGCAGCCTTCACCCGCGACTTCGGGCCCGAGGACGTGCGCCACGAACCGGCCGGCGCGTCGAAGCCGCTGCCCGAAAAAGAAGGGGTGGTCGCCTGATGCCGCGGCTGCGCGAGATCCCGCGCGACGAGGTGACCGACAAGGGGACGCTGAAGCTCTACGACCTGCTGTTCGGCGACCGCGACCCGGTGAGCGCGCCCGGCACGGCGACCGGCACGCGCGGCGACTGGTGGACGGTGTTCGCCGGCAGCCCCGACGTGCTGCGCCACGCCGCCCAGGGCTTCGCCCTCTATCGTGACCCGGCCCGCAAGATCGATCCGGTGCTGCGCGAGCTGGCCCAGACCCGGGCCGGCTGGGCGCGGGGCAGTCAGTTCGTGTTCTCCCAGCACTGCAAGTCGCTGCGCGGCCTGGGCGTGGCCGAGGAAAAGATCGCCGCCGTGCCGCACTGGCAGGTCGCCGACGTGTTCGACGCCCACGAGCGGGCGGTGCTGGCCTATGCCGACGGCCTGGTGCTGGACGGCGGCCGCATCGCCGACGGGGTGTTCGCGGCGCTGAAGGCCTTCCTGAGCGACGAGCAGATCCTGGAACTGACCTACATCACCTGTCTCTACGAGATGCACGCGGTGATGAGCCGGGCCCTGCGCACCGAGTTCGACGACCGCGACGAGCCGGTGGTCGAGGTCGCCGCGCCGGAGGATTTCACGGCCCGGGATTTCATGGATACCGGGCGCTAGATCAGCGGTTCTCCCAGAAGTAGTCAGGTACAGTAAACGGCCTCACAAACACTGTGACGGCGTCGTGAAGTTTTCGCGAAATGCACCGCCGACAGCTGGGCTATTAGCGCCCCGTTAGCCCAGGAAATGATCCCTCCCGCTCGTGAGTGGAGGCGTATCGATGTTCACCCTGCGGGACACGGTTTCTTCCCTGACGCCCGCGCGTCAGGACGATCTGGGCAAGGCTCTGTACGAGCGATTCCGCGAGGAGCCCGACACCCTGATCGTGCCCGTGCTGGACGCCGACGACCGTCCGATCGGCATCGTCGAGCGCAACGCCTTCTTCCTGCGCATGGCCGCCGAGTACGGCCGCGCCCTCTACGCCAACCGTCCGATCTCCAGCCTGATGGACCGCGAACCGCTGGTCGTCGACGCCGACACCGAGCTGGCCGAGTTCACCACCGACAGCCTGTCGTACCGCGCGTCCGACCTGCTGCGCGGCTTCATCGTCACCGACAACGAGCGCTATCTGGGCGTCGGCACGGTGCTGGGGCTCTTGCAGGCGTCGAACGAGACCAACCGCCGGGGCGTGGCCCAGATCGCCCGCCTGGCGCACTACGACCCGCTGACCGACCTGCCCAACCGGGTGCTGTTCCAGAAGTCGCTGTCCGAGGCCCTGGCCCGCCGGTCGCGCAAGGGCGACCAGCTGGCGGTGCACTTCATCGACCTGGACCGCTTCAAGACCGTCAACGACACCCTGGGCCACCCGCTGGGCGACGCCCTGCTGCGCGAAGCCGCCGAGCGCCTGCGCCGCTGCGTGCGCGACGGCGACACCGTGGCTCGCCTGGGCGGCGACGAGTTCGCGGTGGTCCAGACCGGGCTCTCGGACATGGCCGGCGCCACCCGCCTGGCCGGCCGCGTGGTCGAGGCCATGGCCGCGCCGTTCGAGCTGCAGGGCCACCAGGTGGTGATCGGCGCCAGCGTCGGCGTCGCGGCCGCGCCCTCCGACGGCGAGGACGCCGACGAACTGCTGAAGAAGGCCGACATGGCGCTCTATCGCGCCAAGGCCGACGGGCGCGGCGCCTTCCATTTCTTCGAGCGGGCCATGGACGAGCAGCTGCAGGCTCGCCGCGCCCTGGAAATGGATTTGCGCCGGGCGCTGCAGGATGGCGAGTTCGAGCTGTACTACCAGCCGCTCTATCACCTGGGCGACGAGCGGGTGACCGGCTGCGAGGCCCTGCTGCGCTGGCGCCATCCCGAGCGGGGCATGGTCTCGCCGGCGGACTTCATCCCGCTGGCCGAGGAGATCGGCCTGATCATGCCGCTGGGCGAATGGGTGTTGCGTCACGCCTGCGCCGAGGCGGCCCGCTGGCCCGAACATGTGCGCCTGGCGGTGAACCTGTCGCCCGCCCAGTTCCGCGACCGGGGCCTGGTGCGCACCGTGGTCTCGGCCCTGGCCGCCTCGGCCCTGCCGGCCCAGCGCCTGGAGCTGGAGATCACCGAGTCGGTGCTGCTGCAGGACAGCGTGGCCAATATGAGCATGCTGCACGACCTCAAGGCCCTGGGTGTGCGCATCTCGATGGACGACTTCGGCACGGGCTACAGCTCGCTGAGCTATCTGCGCAGCTTTCCGTTCGACAAGATCAAGATCGACCAGACCTTCGTCCGCGACATCCTCGACGACAGCGACGCCATGGCCATCATCAAGGCCGTGCTGGACCTGGGCGCCTCGATGGGCATCGTCACCACGGCCGAGGGCGTCGAGACCCTGGAACAGATGAACGCCCTGCGCGGCCAGGGCTGCGCCGAGATCCAGGGCTACTTCATCAGCCGCCCTGCCCCGGCGGCCGAGATCGCGCGGCTGCTGGGCGTGGAGCGCGCGGCGACGGACGAGCAGGGCGGCGCCTACGCCACCCGCTTCAGCGCTTCCCCCAGGTCCTCGACCATTTCGGGCGTCGTCGCCCAGGAGCACATGAAGCGCACCGTGCCGTCCAGGAAGCGGTAGACGAACCAGCCCTCGCGGCGCAGGCGCTCCAGGGTCGGCTCGTCCATCTCGACGAAGATGCCGTTGGCCTCGACCGGGTGCCTGATCGGGAACGGCATCAAGTCGGCCAGTTTCCGGGCCATGGCGTTGGCGTGGGCCGCACGATCCGCCCAAGGCCCCGTCCCGCCATCCTCGCCCAGCAGGCCCAGCCACGGGGCGGCCAAGAAGCGGCCCTTGCTGACCAGCTGACCGGCGTGTTTCAGCCGGGCGTCCAGGCGGCGGGCATGGGCGGGATTGAGGAACACAACGGCCTCGGTCGGGGTCGAGCCGGCCTTGGTGCCGCCCATCACCAGGATGTCGACGCCCATCTTCGCGACGCTCTTCAGGTCGAAGCCGGCGGCGACGGCGTTGGCCAGCCGCGCGCCGTCCAGATGGACGCCGCAGTCCTTGGCCTTGGCCGGCGCGACCAGGCTGCGCAGATGGTCTTCCGCATAGACCGTGCCGTATTCGGTGGCGGTGGTCAGCGACAGGGCGGCGGCGGGCTGGTTGTACGAGACCTCGGGCCGGGCCAGGGCGGTTTCCAGGCTCGCGAGGTCGATCCGCCCCGAGGCGCCGGCCAGGCCGATCAGCCCCACGCCCTGGCCGAAGAAGCCCGGAGCGCCCGTCTCGTCGGTGCAGATGTGGGCGTGCTCGTGGGCCAGCACCGCCTCGTGCGGCTGGGCCAGCAGGGTCAGGGCGAAGGCGTTGGCGGCCGTGCCCGAGGCGGTGAAGCGGACCTCGGCGTCGGCGTCCAGCACGGCGCGGATGCGGTCGGCGGCGGCGCGGCTGACGTGGTCCGTGCCATAGCCCGAAGCGGTTCCGGCATTGGCGGCGACCAGGGCCTCGATCACCTCGGGCATGGCGCCGGCGACGTTGTCGGACGCGAAATCGTAGCGGGCCATGCGGCGAACTCCGGAAGGACTAGGCGCGGGATGCCATGGCTTCCGAGGCGCGTCTAGAAGCGTCCTTCCCCCTTGATGGGGGAAGGGCAGGGATGGGGGGTGAACGACTGAGTTGGCCGTCGTGCGCGGCATCGACCACCCATCACCCCACCCCTACCCCTCCCCATCAAGGGGAGGGGAGCTCCCGCGCCCAGGCCCGCAGATCCTCCACGAACAGCCCCGGCTCCTCCATCGCCGCGAAGTGGCCGCCGCGCGGCTGTTCGGTCCAACGGACGATGTTGTACGCCCGGTCGGCCCAGGAGCGGGGCGGGGGCTTGTAGATGCTTTCGCCCGGGAAGTTGGCGAAGGCGGTCGGGGTCTCGCAGCGCTGGCCCGGGGCCAGCACCGGCCCGCCTTCCTCCAGCATGGCGCGGTAGTACCAGGCGCCGGTCGTGAAGCTGCCGGTCATCACGTAGATCATGATGTTGGTCAGAAGCTGGTCGCGACTGAACACCTGCTCGAACGGCTTGGTCGAGAGATCGGCCCAGTCGTGGAAGCGCTCCAGGATCCAGGCGGCCTGGCCGACGGGGTTGCTGGCGCCGAGCCAGGCCACGGACTGCGGCTTGCTGGCCTGCAGGCGGAAATAGGCGCCCCACAGGTCCATCTGGGCGCCGAAGCCGGTGATCCAGCTGATTTCTTCCGGCGTGGTCGGCGGACCGGCCGGGCGCAGGCCGATCATGTTCAGGTGGATGGCCTTCACGTGCTCGGCGTGGTCCAGGCCCAGCCACGAGGTGACCAGCCCGCCCCAGTCGCCGCCCTGGGCCAGATAGGCCGGATAGTCCAGCTCGCGAGTCATCAGCGTGTCGAACAGCCGCGCCGTCGCCCGCTGGCCCAGCGGCCGCTTCGGCTTTCCCGAGAATCCGAAGCCCGGCAGGGACGGGATCACCAGGTCGAAGGCGTCGGCCGGATCGCCGCCGTGCCGCGAGGGGAAGGCCAAGGGTTCGATGGCGTCCCAGAATTCGAAGTGGCTGCCCGGCCAGCCGTGGGTGATCAGCAGGGGCCGCTTGCCGCCCGCCTCGCCGATCACATGGACGAAGTGGATGTCGAGGTCCTCGATGCGGGCCGTGAACTGCGGGAAACGATTGAGGTTGGCCTGGGCGGCGGCGATGTCGAAGCCGTCGGTCCAGTACGCGGCGAGGTCCTTCAGGAAATCGGCGTCGCAGCCATAGCCCCAGCCGCCGCCTTCCGGCGCGGGCGGGAAGTCATAGGCGCGAACCTGGGCCAGGACCTTGTCGATCTGCGCGCGGCTCCAGTTCACCTCGAACGGCGTGGGCATGGCGGACCTCCCTTTGTTTTGGGAAAGCGTCCGCTCGTTTACGTCGGGGAGGTCAAGCATCCCCTCACCCGCCTCCCCGGCGAAAGCCGGGGCCCAGATTCATCAGGAGCGGCTTGGGAGGATCCGAGCTAGGCCCCGGCCGCTTGCTGCGCAGCTCTGGGTTCGATCTGGGCCCCGGCTTTCGCCGGGGAAGCGGCTGGGTGCTAAGCCGCGACCATCCTCGCGCGCAGCTTCGGCCACAGCATGTTCACCGCCAGGCCGGTCAGCACCAGGGCGGCGGCGATCAGCTTCCAGGCCGGCAGGCCCTCGCCCAGCAGCAGGGCCGAGGTGCCCATGCCGAACACCGGGACCAGCAGGGCCATCGGGGTGACGGTGGCGGCCGGGTGGCGGGCCAGGAGCCAGCCCCAGGCGGCGTAGCCGAACATGGTGTTGCCCACCGCCTGCCAGGCGACCGCCAGCCAGGTCGAGACGCCCGCCTCGGTCACGCCCTTGACCATGGCCGGCCAGCCTTCCAGCCACAGCGACATCAGAAACAGCGGCGGGATCGAGAACAGGCTGGCCCAGACGACATAGCCCAGCATGTTCACCGGTCCGGCCTGGCGCGCGACGATGTTGCCGCCCGACCAGCTGGCCGCCGCCAGCAGCACCAGCAGCACGCCCAGCGGGGTGGCCGAGCCGCCGCCGTGCGCGGCGATCAGCACGATGCCCGAGGCGGCCAGCAGCAGGGCCACGACCTGGAAGCCCTGCACCCGCTCGTTGCTGATCCGCATGGCCATGCCGATGGTGAAGAACACCTGGGTCTGCACCACCAGCGAAGCCAGGCCCGGCGAGATGTGGCCCTTCATGGCCACGAACAGCAGGCCGAACTGGCCCGCCCCGATCAGCACGCCGTACGCCGCCAGGTTCTTCCAGGACACCGCCGGGCGCTTGACGAAGAAGGCCATCGGGACCAGCACCAGGCAGAAGCGCAGGGTGGCGAACAGCAACGGCGGCAGGTGATCGAGGCCGATGCGGATGACCACGAAGTTCGTCCCCCACACCGCCACCACGGCCAGGGCCAGCAGGAAGTGGCGCAAGGGCAGGGGCGTGTTGGTCATGACCGTTCCAATCGCAAGCTGGACTGGCCGGGGCTTGCGCCTTCGAGGCCGGCGTCGCAACGGAAACATTGTCCCCGTGACAATTCGAACGCCTGTTTGACTTGATCGCGCGCCGAAGGCTTAACTCGCCGCGAACCCCAAACCGGAGGCTCCGATGGCCTGGGATTTCTTGGTCGCCAAGTCCGACCTGCGCCGCACGCAATTCCGCGACGTCCAGCCGCCGCCGCTGGAGGACGGCCAGGTGCGCCTGGCCATCGAGCGCTTCGCCCTGACGGCCAACAACATCACCTATGCGGTGTTCGGCGAGATGATGAAGTACTGGGATTTCTTCCCGGCGCCGGAAGGGTTCGGCCGCGTGCCCGTGTGGGGCCACGCCCGGGTCGAGGCCTCGGCCCATCCGGAGATCGCGGTCGGCCAGCGGTTCTACGGCTACTGGCCGATGTCGACCCACCTGACCGTCCAGGCCAAGGTCGGCAAGACCGGCTTCACCGACGTCTCGCCCCATCGCCAGCCCATGGCCCTGGTCTACAACCAGTATCAGGCGGTCGGGCCCGCAGATGGACCCCATGGGGGCCTGGAGGCGCACAAGGCGCTGCTGCAACCACTGTTCATGACCTCGTTCCTGATCGAGGATCTCCTGGACGAGAGCGCGCTGTTCGGGGCCAAGTCCGTGGTGCTGTCCAGCGCCTCGTCCAAGACCGCGATCAGCCTGGCCTACCTGCTCAAGCAGCGCGGGGCGGCCAAGGTCGTGGGCCTGACCTCGCCGCGCAATGTCGGGTTCGTCGAGGCCCTGGGCTACTACGACCAGGTCGTGACCTATGCCGACCTGCCGACGGCGGCGATCGACCGGCCGGCGGTGTTCGTCGACTTCGCCGGCGACGCCGGGGTGCTGAGGGCGGTGCATGAGACCTTCGGCCAGGACCTGGCCTTTTCGCTGCTGGTCGGCGGCACGCACTGGGAGGCGGAAAAAGGCGGTGGCGAGCTGCCTGGGCCTAAGCCGGTGTTCTTCTTCGCCCCCGACCGCATCGCCAAGCGTCGCCAGGACTGGGCGCCGGGCGAGTTCGAGCGGCGCTATGGCGCGGCCTGGGCGGGGTTCGTGGCCGACGCGCCGCGATGGCTGACGGTCGACGCGCGCCAGGGGCGGGCGGCGATCCAGCAGGCGTTCCTGGCGCAGGTGGAGGGCGGGACGCCGCCGGACGTGGGCGTGGTGCTGGCGCCTTAGAACGCCCCCTCCGTCACGGCGCGTATCCGCGCCGCGCCACCTCCCCCGTTTCACGGGTGAGGAGAAGACGCTTCCATCCTCCCCCGCGCGCGGGGGAGGTGGATCGCTGCGGATACGCAGCGAGACGGAGGGGGCGCTAAGCCGCCACCCGTCCCTCGTCCTCCAGACTCACCCCCAGCCGGTCTTGCAATGCTGTCGCCCCCTCGGCCGTCAGGCGCACCGCGCGGCCCTTGGCCTCCAGCGCCAGCCAGCCGCGCGCGGTCATGGCCTCCAGCAGCTTCACCCCCAGCGGCCCGGCCAGGTGATGCCGCCGCTCGGTCCAGTCCAGGCACTGGCGGGCCACGCCGCGCGGCGAGCGCAGGGTCTCGACCGCCACCCCCAGGTCCTCGAACCAGCGGCGGCCTTCGGGCGTCACCTCATACAGCTTCTCGGCCGCTGGGCGGATCAGGTCGCGGGCGACCAGGGCGTCGCACACCCGCACCCCCAGCCGTCCGGCCAGGTGGCCGTAGCAGCAGCGGGCGTCGCGCAGGGCGCGGGCCTTGGGCGAGCGGGGGACTTCCAGCGAGCGCACCGGCGCGGCCAGCACCGACAGGGCCTCGATGGCGTGGGCGACCTCGGCGCTGGCGAGGCGATAGTAGCGGTGGCGGCCCTCGCGCTCGACGGCCAGCAGGCCGCCGTCGACCAGCCTGGCCAGGTGGTTGCTGGCCGCCTGGGCGGTGACCCCGGCGGCCCAGGCCAGGGCGCTGGCCGGCTGGGCGCGGCCGTCCTGCAGCGCCTGCAGCATGGCCGCGCGGGTCGGGTCGCCGATCAGGGCGGCGGGGGTGGCGATGTTGGCGTCCATACAAGCATCATAGGGCCATCGCCGGCGGAATGGTTCATCGGCGCGTGTAGCATCCGGACGCCGGATCGGGGCAAGTCCAGGACCATGCGTAACAGCCGCCTGTCCCTGATCACCGCCGCCGCCAGCTTCGGCTTCTTCGTCACTCAGCTGGACGTGACCATCGTCAACGTGGCGCTGGACGCGATCGGCGTGGCGTTCGACGCGCCGACGGCCCAGTTGCAGTGGGTGGTCGACGCCTATGTGCTGGCCCTGGCGGCCATGCTGCTGTCGGCCGGGGCGATCGGCGACCGGGTGGGACCGCGCCGGGCCTTCGTGGCGGGGCTGGTGCTGTTCGGCCTGGCCTCGGCGGCCTGCGGCCTGGCCGCGAGCCCGCTGATGCTGATCGCCGCCCGCGTGGCCCAGGGCGCGGCGGGGGCGCTGCTGATCCCGCCGTCGCTGGCCTTGATCGCCCACGCCGCGCCCAATGATGGAAGGGAGGGGGACCATGGCAAGCGCGCCTCGGCCGTGGGCTGGTGGACGGCGGCCGGCGGGGTGTCGATCGCCGCGGGGCCGGTGCTGGGCGGCCTGCTGGTCGAGACGCTGGGCTGGCGCTGGGTGTTCTTCGTCAATCTGCCGATCTGCGCGCTGGGCGCGGTGCTGACCCTGCTGGTCGCGCCGCTGACCCCGGCCAAGCCCAGGGTCCCGCTGGACCTCCCTGGCCAGGCCCTGGTCGTCGCCGCCGTCTCGCTGCTGGTCGGCGGGCTGATCGAAGGCGGTCACAGGCGTTGGAGCGGCGGGCCGCTGCTGGCCCTGGTCGCGGGCCTCCTGCTGGCCGGGGCCTTCGTGCTGTTCGAGCGCCGGACGGCCCATCCGACCATGCCGCTGAGCGTCTTCCGCAAGCGCCCGGCCTGGACGGCGGTGGTCGTCGGCTCGGCGCTGAACTTCACCTATTACGGCCTGATCTTCGTGCTGGGCCTCTACATGCTGCGGGCCCTGCACTGGAGCCCGTCGCGGGCGGGCCTGGCCTTTCTGCCGCTGACGGCGACCTTCATCGTCTCGAACCTGGTCAGCGGCGGCCTCGTGGCCCGCTTCGGCGCGCGGACGGTGACGACGGGCGGAGTGCTGGTCGCCGCCTGCGGCTACGCCCTGACGGCGCGGCTGGGCGTGGACAGCGGCCTCGCCGACATGTTGCCCGGCTTCGCCCTGATCCCCGGCGGCATGGGCCTGGCGATCCCGGCCCTGACCAGCGGCCTCCTGGCCAGCGTCGACCGCCACGAGGCCGGCGCGGCCTCGGGCGCGCTCAACGCCTGTCGTCAGGTCGGCGGGGCGGCCGGGGTGGCGATCTTCGGCGCGCTGGCGAGCGTCGATGTCGTGGCGGGCCTGCGAAGCTCGGCGATCGTGGCGGCGGTCGTGCTGGCGGCGGCGGGGGCCTTGGCGGCGCGCCTCCGCGCTTGACCGCGAGCGCGGTTCGCCGCCAGTTGGCGGTTCCGGTGAACGTGTCCGGTGGGGCCAGGTCGATGCACGAATCCAGCAAGTCGGTTTTTCACAAGATCAAGGATTCGCGCTACGCGACCCGCTACATCGTCGGCGACGGCATCGACATCGGGGCCGGCGAGGACACGATCGGCCAGTACTACGAGTTCTTCCCGCTGATGAAGTCGTGCCGCGGCTGGGACCTGCCCGACGGCGACGCCCAGCTGATGGAGAGCGTCGCCGACGCGACCTTCGACTTCGTCCATTCCTCGCACTGCCTGGAGCACATGCGCGACCCCAAGGAAGCGCTGGAGAACTGGCTGCGGATCCTCAAGCCGGGCGGGCACCTGGTGTGCCTTATCCCGGACGAGGACCTGTACGAGCAGGGTGTCTTCCCCTCTACCTTCAACGACGACCACAAGCACACCTTCACGATCTTCAAGAAGGCCTCGTGGTCCAGCGCCAGCATCAACCTGACCGAGCTGCTGGCCGGCCTGTCGGCGAACGTCGAGATCAAGAAGATCGAACTGATGGACGCCACCTTCCGCTACGAGCTCAACCAGCGCATCGGCGTGGACCGCTTCGACCAGACCCGCACCACGGTCGGCGAATGCGCGATCGAGTTCGTGCTGAAGAAGATCGGGTAGGGCGAGGCAACCAATCTCACCTCCCCGGCTTTCGCCGGGGAGGTGGAGTTTTTTGGCTCTGAAAACAAAACGCCCGCCCCGGTCTCCCCGGGGCGGGCGTTCTTGTCTCTAAGCTCAGCTCAGGCTCACACCAGCGAGCCGTGGCACTGCTTGAACTTCTTGCCCGAGCCGCAGGGGCAGGGGGCGTTGCGGTTGGTGCGGTCCCAGCCTTCCGGCAGGGCCGAGACCGGCAGGGCCTCGCGCTGCTGGGGCGACAGGCCGTCCGGGATCGCGCCGGCGACGGCGGCGTTTTCGCCGGTCAGCGGGTCCAAGTGGACCTCCTGCAGGCCGTCCAGCGACGTGTGCGGGATCTCCGGCTCGGCATAGGCGATCTCGACCGTCATCAGCCAGCGGGTCGTGTTGGTGCGCAGGTCGCCCAAGAGCTTCTCGAACAGCGAGAAGGCCTCGGTCTTGTACTCGTTCAGCGGATCGCGCTGGCCGTAGCCGCGCAGGCCGATGACGTTGCGCAGGTGGTCCAGGTGCATCAGGTGCTCGCGCCACTGCAGATCGATCATCTGCAGCAGGAAGTTCTTCTCGACCGAGCGCATCTGCTCGGGCGTGATGATCACTTCGCGCTGGGCGGCGTACTCGTCGGCTGCCTTCTGGATGCGGTCCTTGATCTCCTCGTCGGCGATGCCTTCCTCGGCGGCCCACGCCTCGATCGGCAGGTCCAGGCCCAGGATCGACTGGACGCGTTCCTTCAGGCCCTCGACGTCCCACTGCTCGGCATAGGCCTTGGGCGGCAGGTGGCGGGCGACCAAGTCGTCGATCGTGTCGTGACGCATCTCGACGATGATGTCCGACAGGTCGTCGCTCTCCATGAACTCCTGGCGCTGCTCGAACACGGCCTTGCGCTGGTCGTTGACTACGTCGTCGTACTTCAGGAGGTTCTTGCGGATCTCGTAGTTGCGCTGCTCGACGCGCTTTTGCGCCGTGGCGATGGCGTTGTTCAGCCACTTGTGGGTGATGGCCTCGCCTTCCTGGACGCCGAAGGTGCGCATGATCGCGTCCAGGCGCTCGCCGGCGAAAATGCGCAGCAGGTCGTCCTCGCACGACAGGAAGAACTTCGAGCGGCCGGGGTCGCCCTGACGGCCGGTGCGGCCGCGCAGCTGGTTGTCGATCCGGCGGCTCTCGTGGCGCTCGGTGCCCAGCACGAACAGGCCGCCGGCGTCCAGGGCCTGCTTCTTGCGATCGGCGATCTCGGCCTCGATGCGCGCGCGCTCCTCGACCTCGTCCTCGTGGGTGACCTCAAGGCCCATGCCGCGCTGCTGCTGACGCCAGTTGGCGAGGCGCATGTCGACATTGCCGCCCAGCTGGATGTCGGTGCCGCGGCCGGCCATATTGGTGGCGATGGTCACCGCGCCGGGCACGCCCGCGTCGGCGACGATGCCGGCTTCCTGCTCGTGGAAGCGGGCGTTCAGCACCTGGTGCGGGATGCCCTTCTGCTTCTTGCCGTTGTTCTCGAACGAGAAGCTGGCCAGCAGCTTGGACAGCTCTTCCGACTTCTCGATCGAGACGGTGCCGACCAGGATCGGCTGGCCGCGCACGTGGCAGTCGGCGATCTGCTTGAGGATGGCTTCGTTCTTCTCGCGCTCGGTGCGATAGACCTCGTCGTCGTCGTCGATGCGCTGGATGGTGCGGTTGGTCGGGATCTCCGACACGCTCATCTTGTAGATGTCGTCGAATTCCTGCGCTTCCGTCGACGCCGTGCCGGTCATGCCCGACAGCTTCTTGTAGAGGCGGAAGTAGTTCTGGATGGTCACCGAGGCCAGGGTCTGGTTCTCGGGCTGGATGTCGGCGCCTTCCTTGGCCTCGATGGCCTGGTGCAGGCCTTCCGACAGGCGGCGGCCGGTCATCATGCGGCCGGTGAACTCGTCGATCAGGATCACCTCGCCGCCCTTGACGATGTAATCCTTGTCGCGCGTGTACAGCACGTTGGCGCGCAGGGCCTGGTTGACGTGGTGCACCACAGAGACGTTGGCCGCGTCGTACAGCCCGGCCGAATCCTCGGCCAGGTGGCCGCCGGCCATCAGGATCTCCTCGATCCGCTCCTGGCCGTCCTCGGTCAGGATGACCTGCTTCTGCTTCTCGTCGTGGTCGTAGTTCGACTTGTCGAGGATCAGCTGCTTCACCAGCACGTCGATCGTCTTGTAGAACTCGCTGCGGTCCTCGGTCGGGCCCGAGATGATCAGCGGCGTGCGGGCTTCGTCGATCAGGATCGAGTCCACTTCGTCGACGATGACGAAGTTGTGGCCGCGCTGGACCATCTCCTCGACGCTGTAGACGAGGTTGTCGCGCAGGTAGTCGAAGCCGAACTCGTTGTTGGTGCCGTAGGTGATGTCGCTGCGGTAGGCGCGCTGACGCTCACCCTGGCTGAGGCCGTTGACGATGACGCCGTAGCTCAGGCCCAGGAAGTTGTAGATCTGGCCCATCCAGTCGGCGTCGCGGCGGGCCAGGTAGTCGTTGACGGTGATGACGTGGACGCCCTTGCCTTCCAGGGCGTTCAGATAGGTCGGCAGGGTGGCGACCAGGGTCTTGCCTTCACCCGTGCGCATTTCCGAGATGCCCGAGAAGTGCAGCACCATGCCGCCGACCATCTGGACGTCGAAGTGGCGCATGCCCAGCACGCGCTTGGAGGCCTCGCGCACGGCGGCGAAGGCTTCGTTCAGCAGGTCGTCCAGGGTCTGGCCCTGGGCCAGGCGGGCCTTGAACTCGTCGGTCTTGCCCTTCAGGGCCTCGTCCGAAAGGGCCGCGTATTCGGATTCCAGGGCGTTGATCTTCGCGACCCGCGCCGCGAAGGTCTTGACCTTGCGTTCGTTGGAAGAGCCGAAGAGCTTTTTGGCGAGACCAAGCATGCAGGGGGAATCCGAAAGGGACGTTTTGACGAGGAGGCCGGCGCTAAGGCTGGAAGGCCTCGACTACGGAAGATGAAGTCGCGCCGGATCAGCGGAGAAATCCGCTATTCCATTGCGGCCGGAGACTTAAGCACCGACCTTGTTGGTGTCAACGCGAAGACCCCGGCGCAACTAAGGCTTTCCGGCCGGTTAGTGGCCGTCCCGCCTCAGTTTTCGTCCACCCGAACGCTTTCGACGTCGAACCCGTTTCCTCTTGGCGAAAAACCGCGCTAGAGCGGCTTTCAACAAAGCCGGAGATCTTGGCCTTGAAGACCACTTTCCGCCTCGCGAGTCTGATCACCGCCGTCACCTGCGTCCTCGTGCTGGCCGCCTGCGGTCAGAACAAGGTCGCCGAAAAGCCGCCCGAACCGGGCGACACCGCCGTGGCGCGCGTCAACGGCCAGGTGATCTGGGCCAGCGACGTCAAGCGCGAGGCCGTGGCCCAGGGCCTGATCAGCGAGGGCGAGCCGCTGGACATCTCCAGCGAGGTGTTCCGTCAGCGCCTGGACGAGGTCATCGACCAGAAGCTGCTGGCCGCCGAGGCGACCAAGCGCAAGATCGACAAGGAAGCCGTCGCCCAGCGCCGCCTGGCCGCGGCCCGCGAGCGCATCCTGGGCGACATGCTGGTCGAGGGCGTGGTCGAGAAGGCCGTCACCGAGGACGCCATCCGCAAGCTCTACGCCGAGCAGCAGAAGCTTTCGAAGCGCTCGGAAGAGATTCGCGCCCGCCAGATCTTGGTCGGGACGCAGGCCGAGGCCGAAAGCGTCAAGAAGCTGCTGGCCTCCGGCGCCTCGTTCGACGCCCTGGCCATGGAGCGCTCGACCGACCAGGCCACCCGCTTCAACGGCGGCGACCTGGGCTATTTCACCCTGGACGTGATGCCCGAAGCCTATGGCGTGGCCCTGAAGGACGCCCAGAAAGGCGCCCTGGTCGGTCCGTTCGCGGCCGAGGGCGGCTGGGTGCTGGTCAAGGTCGAGGACAAGCGCACCGAAGAGCCGATCACGCTCGAGGCCGCCCGGCCGCAGATCGTGCGGTTCCTGACCTATGACCAGGTCCGCGACATCCTCGAGAAGCTGCGCGGCTCGGCCAAGGTCGAGATGCTGATCGGCAAGGCCCAGGACACGGGCGTCAACAACGCCCAGGAGCCGGCTTCGGCCCCGCCAGAGGCGCCGGTCGGGGCTCCGGCCTCGGCGCCGCCCCCGCCCAACCCGCCCCCGCCAAGAAGTAAGAAGCGGCCATGACCAAGACTCCCAAAGCCTCCGGCAAGAAGACGGCCGCGAAGGCGCCAGAAGCCACGCCCGCCACGATCGCCGCCAATCCCGTCGCCGCCGCAAGCGCGGCCATCGAGCGCGCGCTGGTCGATCCGCTGACCTCTGCCCTGAAGCGCGCCGGCCTGCGCCGCGCCCAGAAGTCGGCCGGCGAGGGCTCGCCCGCCGCCAAGCCGGCCGCCACCGGCGCCGGCAAGCCGGGCCTGGCGGTCTCGCCGCTGGCCGTGCCGTTCCCGCTGATCCCGCCGATCCCGGGCGTGGAGATAGCCACCGGCCGCGCCGGCTTCTACAAGCACGAGCGCGAGGACCTGCTGCTGATGCGCTTCGCCGAGGGGACCTCGGCGGCTGGCGTCTTCACCCGCCACGGCGTCGGCTCGGCCCCGGTCGACTGGTGCAAGCGCCAACTGGCCGCCAGCGGCGGCGCGGACGTCCGGGCCCTGGTGGTCAACGCCGGCTGCGCCAACAGCTTCACCGGCAAGCCCGGCGCCGACGCGGTGCGCCGCGTGGCCACGGCGGTCGGCAAGCGCCTGGACTGCCGCCAGCGCGACGTGATGATGGCCTCGACCGGCGTCATCGGCGTCATCCTGGACGACAGCAAGATCACCGCCCGCCTGCCCGAGGTCGAAAGCCGCCTGACGGCCGACGCCTGGGCCCAGGCCGGTCGGTCGATCATGACCACCGACACGTTTCCCAAGGGGTCTTACGCCACGGCGATAATCGATGGCGTGGAAGTGAAGATCGCCGGCATCGCCAAGGGCTCGGGCATGATCGCGCCCGACATGGCCACCATGCTAGCCTTCGTGGCCACCGACGCGGCCATCGCCCCGGCGGCGCTGCAGACCCTGGTCAGCCTCTACACCCGCACGACGTTCAACTGCGTGACGGTGGACGGCGATCGGTCCACGAACGACACCCTGCTGCTGTTCGCCACCGGCCAGTCGGGCGCGCCCAAGATCAGCCGCCCGGGCGACAAGCGCCTGGCCGACTTCAGGGACAAGCTGGAGCACGTGCTGCTGGACCTGGCTTTGCAGCTGGTCAAGGACGGCGAGGGGGCGACCAAGTTCGTCAAGATCACCGTCAACGGCGCCGAGAGCCCCGCCAGCGCCCGCAAGATCGCCCGCACCATCGCCGAGAGCCCGCTGGTCAAGACCGCCTTCGCCGGCGAGGACGCCAACTGGGGCCGCATCGTCATGGCCGTGGGCCGCGCCGACGAGCCGGTCGCCCGCGAGCGGATCAGCGTCAAATTCGGCGACCTCTACGCCGCCCGCGACGGCCTGATCTCGGCCGAGTACGACGAGGCCAAGATGAGCGCCTACGTCAAGAACCAGGAATTCGAGGTCAGCGTCGACGTCGGCGTCGGCAAGGGTTCGGCCACCGTCTGGACCTGCGACCTGACCAAGCAGTACGTGGCGATCAACGGGGACTATCGGAGCTAGGACTCCAGCGCCGTCACCAGCGTTCCAATTCAAGCCGTCATTCCCGCCCTTGTGGCGGGAATGACGGTGGAGAGGATGGCGGGTGCTCGTGCTAGACCTTCTCCGCGCGAAGCTGGAGCCCTCCCCATGACCGACCTCACCGCCGACCAAGAAGCCGCCCTGCTGGACAGCCTCGCCACGGTCTGCCGCGACGCCGGCTATGTGGTGGAAGCGATCGATCGCGGGCTGGAGGTTTCCGGCGGTGACGACGACGGCGCCTTCTATTTGTTGCCTGACCACGGCTGGCTGCAGGCGCGCTGCCTGGTGCTGGCCCCCGAGGACCTGGCCGAGGCCCGCGACCTGACCGCCCTGTTCGAGACCGTGGCCCTGGCCCAGTTCCGCCTGATCGGCTGCCGGTTCGGCTATGACGCCGAGACCGGGCTGTGGCTGGTCGAGGATCTCTATCCCGGCTTCGAGGCCGCCAGGGTCCCCGCCGTGCTGGAGCAGCTGACCTTCATCTGGGACGCGCTGGAAGCGCTTTTCGAGGCCGCCCTGGCAGGAACCGTGCCGGGCGAGGACGCCTTTGACGCGGCCTTTGACCTGGAAGCGGCGTCCCCGGCGCACTAAGCTTCACCTTAAGGGGGCGGGACGCGGGAACCCCAAGCCACGCTTGCCGTTCCTGATCGGTGTTCACCCGGTGGAGGGCGTTTTGATGTCTCGAAAGCTGTTGGTCATGGTCGGGGCGGGGCTCTTGCTGGCCACGTCGGTTCACGCGCCCGCCGCCCTGGCCCAGGTCAAGCCGCCGTCCACGCCCGACGAGCCCGGCGGCCGCTGGGGCGAGGCCAAGAAGAAGGCGGTCGACATCGGCTCGCAGCCGGCCCGCGACGTCGGCATGTCCAAGCGCGAGATTCCGCCGATCCTGGAGAAGGCTTTCAACGATCCCTACAGCCTGAAGGGCCTGAAGACCTGCCGGGCCTTGGCCAGCGAGGTGACGAACCTGAACGCCGTGCTGGGCGCGGACTATTCGGTCGGCAACGAATACACCGAGAACCGCGCCGGCAAGCTGGCCGAGGCGGGCGGTAAGACCATCATCAACAGCATCATCCCCTTCCGCGGCCTGGTCCGCGAGGTGACCGGCGCGGCTCCGGCCGACCGCCACATGAACGCCGTGGTCGACGCCGGCCTGGCCCGCCGCGGCTTCCTGCGCGGCGTGCACCTGAAGCAGGGCTGCAAGACCAAGTTCTGAGAGCGGCGAGGGCGAGAAGCGCCCTTGCCACGCCCCCGCGATCACGGTCACATCCCCCGCGTGACAGTGTCTTGAATGCGGGTTTCGGGGGCGGGTTTGACGGAAGCCTTGATCGTTCGCGGGTTGAACAAGACGTTCGCCAAGCCCGCGGTGTCGGACCTCGACCTGACGGTCCATGCCGGCGAGCTCTATGCGTTGCTGGGGCCCAACGGGGCGGGCAAGACCACCACCCTGCGGATGGTCGCGGGCCTGACCCAGCCCGACAGCGGCGCGGTCGAGATCTTCGGCGTCGACGCCCGCAAGGACCCGGCCGCCGCCAAGGCCCTGCTGGCCTGGGCGCCCGACGAGGCGATGATCTACGACAAGCTGACGCCGCTGGAATATCTGGAGTTCGTCGCCGGCCTCTGGAACATCGAGCCGAAGGCCGCCAAGGCCAAGGCCGAGGACCTGCTGGCCACCCTGGGCCTGGCGGACGAGGCGCGGCGACGCTGCGAGGGCTTCTCGCGCGGCATGAAGCAGAAGGTCGCCCTGGCTGGGGCGCTGATCCACGACCCCAAGCTGCTGATCCTGGACGAGCCGCTGACCGGCCTGGATGCGGCCGCCGCGCGGCTGGTCAAGGACATGCTGCAGGCCCGCGTCGACGCCGGCGGCACCGTGATCCTGACCACCCACATCCTGGAGGTCGCCGAGCGCATGGCCGACCGCATCGGCATCATCGCCGGCGGCCGCCTGCTGGCCGAGGGCACGCTGGACGAGCTGCGCGGCAAGGCCGGCGCCCAATCCAGCGGCGGCGGCACCCTGGAGGACGTCTTCCTGCAGCTGACGACCGAGGCGCCCGAGAAGGTGACGTCGTGAGCCTGCCGTTCCGACCCGCCAGCACGCCCTGGCTTCTGGCCCACGAGCTGCGCCTGGCCTGGCGCGGGTTCAAGGCCGGCCGCAAGTCCAGGGGCGGGGGCGCGCTCATCGCCTTCGCGATCCTGGCCGGCGTGATCCTGATTGGCGGGATCATCATGGGGCTGGCGCTGCGCGGGGTTCAGGTCCCGCTCGTCCCGATGGCCGTGGTCATCGCCGACCTGATCCTGGCGGTGATCCTGACCCTGATGCTGTCGACGACCCTGGCCGGCTCGGCGGACGCGCTCTACGAGCGGGGCGACCTGGACCTGCTGTTCTCCTCGCCCCTGGCGCCGCGCAAGGTGCTGTTCGTCCGGGCCCTGGGCCTGGCGGTCAACGCGGGTCTCTTCTTCATGGCGCCGGCGGTGCTGCTGCTGACGCCGTCGATCATCCTGGGGCATTGGGCCTGGGCCAGCGTGTTCGTCGTGCTGGCCGCCGCCGCCCTGGGGGCGTCCGGGATCGGCCTGCTGCTGGCCATGGCCCTGTTCGCCCTGATCGGTCCGCGTCGCACGCGCACCGTGGCCCAGGTGCTGGCCGCCCTGATCGGCGCGGCGTTCTTCCTGGCCAGCCAGTACCGCAACCTGATGGGCGAGCAGGCCAGCCAGAGTCTGTTCGCCCGCATCGCCCTGGACGTGCGCGACGGCCGCCTGGTCCTGCCGCCCTTCGCCGACTGGCCGCTGCGCGCGGCGCTGGGCCAGCCGGTTCCGCTGCTGGTGCTAGTGGCGATCGGGGCGGGGATCTTCCTCCTGGCCGCCAGCGTGCTGGGGAGGCGCTTCGCCGACGCGGCCGCGGCCACCCAAGGCGCCGAGACCCGCAAGGCGTCCAGAGGACCCGCCTCAAGTCGCGCCTTCGCAGCCGGTCCGTTCCGGGCCACGGTCCGCAAGGAGCTGCGCCTGATCGGCCGCGACGCGGCCCTGCAGTCGCAGGTGCTGCTGCGCGTGCTCTATCTGCTGCCGATGGCCTTCATCATGTCGCGGACCGCCGCCCACCTGCCGGCCTGGGCCCTGGCGGGGCCAGCGGCGGCCGTGACCTTCCTGGCCGGCCAGGTCGCCGGCAGCCTGGTCTGGATCACCGTCTCGGCCGAGGACACGCCCGACCTGCTGGCCGTCGCGCCGGCGCCGATGGGCGTGCTGAGCCGGGCCAAGCTGACCGCCGCCCTGATCCCGGTCGCCGTGCTGCTGGCGGTCCCGATCGCGGTGCTGGCCGCTTTCGCGCCGCTGGCGGCCCTGTGGACCGCGATCGGCGCGGGCCTGACGGCCTGGAGCGCCGGGCTGATCGGCATCTGGCATCAGAGGCCCGGCAAGCGCGCCGACTTCCGCCGCCGCAAGTCCGGCTCGTTCCTGGCGGCCCTGGCCGAGCTGTTCGTGGCCCTGATGATCGGCGGCGCGACGGCCCTGGCCGTGGCCGGCTGGTTCGTCTGGGCGCTGCCGCCGCTGATCGTGGCCGGAGCGGTGATGATGGCCCTGCGGCGGACCGACGAGCAGATCGCCAGCGCGCTGCGGGCGGCGAGCTAGGGCCGATCGACTTTCAGCATTCCTGTAGAGCCATCCTTATTCTCCGTCTCCCCGGCGAAAGCCGGGGCCCAGATTCATCCAGAGAGGCTGGGGCTGACGCGCCTTTTCACCTCGCCATCTCGGTGGAGGCCCGTGGGTTCGATCCGGGCCCCGGCTTTCGCCGGGGAGAGCGGGTTTTGGGTAGGTCAAAGCTGAATGTGGATCGGCTCTCAAGCTTCCAGCAGCGCCCGTATCCGGCAGACCACGCCATCGGGATGGAAGTCGATGGCCGCCGAGCCCGACAGCTCCGCCGCCAGCCCGCGTTCGATCAGACGCGAGCCGAAGCCGCGGTCGGATGGCGGCTTGACGGGCGGGCCGCCCTGCTCGGTCCAGGTCAGGTCCAGACGCGCAGGGCCGGACTCCGGGACCAGCTCCCAGGCGATGCGGACGCGACCCTCGGGGCCCGACAGGGCGCCGTACTTCATGGCGTTGGTGGCCAGCTCGTGCAGGGCCATCGACAGCGACAGGGCCGTCTTGGGCGACAGGCGGACGGCCGGGCCGGACAGCTCGAAACGGGACTGGCCGCCATGCAGGTCGGCCAGGCGCATGGTCACCTCGTGCAGGTCCGCGCCCTCCCAGTTCTCGCGGGTCAGCAGGTCGTGGGCCTCGGCCAGGGCGACGATGCGGTTGGAGAAGGCCTCCTGCGCCTGGTCCAGGGCCCGCTCGCCGGTGAAGCTCTGGGCGGCGATGGCCTGGATGGTGGCCAGGCTGTTCTTGACGCGGTGGTTCAGCTCGTTGACCAGCAGCCGTAGGTGCAGTTCGGCGCGCTTGCGGTCGGTGATGTTGACCACGGCGCCGACGAAGCGATGCGCCTTGCCGTCGTCGCCGAAGAACACCTTGCCCCGCACGCCGACCCAGCGCTCGCCATGGTCGTCGGCGATGACCCGGAACTCGATCGCGTAGTCGGCGCGGACGTCGGGATCCTGGGCCAGGCGCATGGCCTCGATGAGCCGGGTCCGGTCGGCGGGATGCACCCGGGCGATGAAACGCTCGGCGTCCAGCGACTCGTCTGGCTTGACGCCGAACATGGCGTAGCAGCGGTCGGACCAGATCACCTCGCCGGTGTCGAGATCGAGGCTCCAGGTGCCGACGTCGCCGGCGTCGATGGCCAGACGCAGGGTCTCTTCCTGGCGCAAGAGGTGATCGACGGTCTCGCGCCGCTCGGTGACGTCCGAGACCACGCCCATGAAGCGCACGCAGCGGTCGCCCTCGAAGAAGGCCCGGCCGAAGGTCTCGACCCAGCGCAAGGCGCCGTCGTCGGCGCGATGGATGCGGTACTCCATGTTGATCGCGCCCGTGCCGGCCGGGTCGGTCGCGGCGGCCACGGCGGCGCGCACCCCGGCACGTCGTCGGGATGCAGCAGGCGCTCGAATGTGTCCTGCGAGGGCGCCTCGTCCAGTGTCAGGCCGAAGATCCGGCGGGCGCGATCGTCCCAGTAACGCTGGCCCAGGTGAGGCTTGTGGTCCCAGCGGCCCATGCCGGCGGCCTGGGCGGCCAGGTCGAGGTCGAGGCGCGCGGCGGCGAGGTCGGCCTCGACCTGCTTGCGCTCGGTGATGTCGACGATGACGCCGGCGTTGCGGTCGGGTTGGCCGTTCTCGTCCAGATAGGCCCGCCCGCGCGTGTAGATCCAGCGCACCGAGCCATCCGCCTGCAGCAACCGGTACTCGTGCGAGAACTCGCCGCCCGCGCGGGCCGCCTTCAGCGCGACGGCGCGGACCTTGTCGCGATCCTCGGGATGAACGGCGGGCGTATAGCTTTGGGCGGGCAGGCCGGCCCCGGCCAGCTCGGGCGCGACATTGTGCAGCTCGGCGTAGCGGGCGTCGGCATAGACCTTGTTGGCCTTGAGATCCCACTGCCAGGCTCCGACCACGCCGGCGGCCTCGCGCGCCATCTCGTAGCGCTCCTGGGTAGTGCGCAGGGCCTTCTGGTCGGCCACCGACTGCGAGATCTCGACGGCGGTGATCATGACGCCGCCCACGCCGCTGGGCGTTGTCGGGTCGGGCATGGGGCTGTAGCGGACGGTGAAATAGCCCGTCTCGATCCCGCCGCCGCGGGACACCTTCAGGGGCAGCCGCTCGAAGGCGAAGCCGCCGCTAGCCCCCGACAGTATGTCGTCATGCGGGGCGCGGAGCGAGGCCTGCAGCGCCTGGGCGTTGTCGCTGAACCGCATGCCCAGGGCCTGGGGATGGTCCTCGCGCAGGGCCGGGCTGTAGGCGTCGTTGTAGATCAGGACCAGCTCGGGCCCCCAGCGCAGGGCCATGGGGAAGCTGGTGGCCAGGATCATGTCGGTGGCCAGCCGCAGGGCCGGCGACCAATCGTCCATCGATCCCAGCGGAGTCGTCGACCAGTCGAACGCACGGACGCGTCCAGCCATCTCGCCGTCGGCGAGTCGCGTCAGAACAGGCGTGGCGCGCGGTTTGCCGTCGCCCATCGCTTCAGTTCCCCATCCGGTCGAGGGACCGGCCCCTTAGGAAGGTGATCTTATAGCGGACGCGGACACAAGCTGCGCTGTAGCGAAAGGACGCAGAACGCGAACGAGGCGGCTTTCGCCGCCCCGTTTTCTTCAACTCTTTGTATTCCTTGGCCTTAGTCGACCGGCGACCAGCGCTTTTCGGGCGCGGCGGCCGGGCGCTTGGGACCCCGGAACTCGTTCTGGGGACCTCCGGCCTTCTTGCCCTGGCCTTGACCCGGACCTTGACCACGACCCTGGCCGCCATTGCGGCCCTGGCCTTGGCGCTGCTGGCCCTGGCCTTGCGCCTTTTGTCCGCCCTCGGAGCGACCGCCGCCGCCATTGCGATTGCCGTTGCGGTTGCGCTTGCGGCGCAGCTCGGACGGCACGTCGTTGCGCGGGTCGGCCTTGCGGGGATCGACGTACTTCTCGGCCGGGACCAGCTTGTCGGCGACGGCCGCGGCGGCCGCCAGCTGCTTGTCGTTGCGGCGGTCGAAGGCCGGGATCGTCTGGCGGGTGGCCTTCTGGATGTCCTTCAGCAGGTTGCGCTCGTCATCGGCGCAGAAGCTGATGGCGATGCCGTCCTTGCCCTTGCGGGCGGTGCGGCCGATCCGGTGGACATAGGCCTCCGGCACGTTGGGCAGCTCGTAGTTGATGACGTGGCTGACGTCGTTGACGTCGATGCCGCGCGCGGCGATGTCGGTCGCCACCAGGGCCCGCATCTCGCCGGCCTTGAAGGCGGCCAGGGCGCGCTCGCGCTGGCCCTGGGTCTTGTCGCCGTGGATCGAGGCGGCCTCGACGCCGGCGGCGTTCAGGTACTTGGCCACCCGGTCGGCGCCGCGCTTGGTGCGGGTGAAGACGATGGTGCGGCTGAAGCTGCTGTCGGCGAACAGTTCGGCCAGCAGCGGACGCTTGCGCTGGGCCTCGATGAACAGCACGCGCTGGTCGATGCGCTCGACGGTGGTGGCCTGCGGGGCCACCGACACCTGCACCGGGTCCTTCAGCAGCTCACCGGCCAGCTTGCCGATCTCGCTGGGCATGGTGGCCGAGAAGAACAGGTTCTGGCGGTTCTTGGTCAGCTGGCTGGCGATCTTGCGGATCGGCACCACGAAGCCCAGGTCCAGCATCTGGTCGGCTTCGTCGAGCACGAAGATCTCGGTGCCCGAGACGATGGCCGACTTCTCGGCCATGTGGTCCATCAGGCGGCCGGGCGTGGCGACCAGGACGTCGATGCCGCCGGCCAGGGCCTTCATCTGCGGGCCGTACTTGACGCCGCCATAGATGGTGTGGACCGACAGGCCCATGTGGACGGCGTAGGCCTTGAAGTTCTCGGCGATCTGGGTCGCCAGTTCGCGGGTCGGCGACAGCACCAGGCAGCGGAAGCCGCGGCGCGGAGCCGGCTTACGGTCTTCGGCCAGGCGCTGAAGGATGGGCAGGGCGAAGGCGGCGGTCTTGCCGGTGCCCGTCTGGGCGATGCCCAGCAGATCCTTGCCTTGCAGCACCACCGGGATGGCCTGGGCCTGGATCGGCGTCGGTTCCTTGTAGCCCTTTTCAGCAAGCGCCTTCAGCAGCGGCTTGGCCAGGCCAAGGTCGGAAAATTGAGTCACGAGTGTTTGTCTTAATCATGCGCCGAATGCAGCCCATGCGTCCTCGCACGGCTGGCCCCTCGGCTAGTCGGTCGGGGGAGCGCCCCGCGTGCACGGGCTCTCTAATGAGAAGCTCTTCAGGGCGCTCGACAGGCTGGTCCGAAAACGGACCCTCACGCGGCTGGAGCACCGATAGCGCTTTGCAGCGCGAGGGTCATATCGCTTGTTGCAGTGCAAAAGTCAAGGAACGCGGGAATTGATGCTCCCCCGCGCTGCGGGGGAGGATCTGGAGCGCCGACCTAGGACGCCGGCTTGGCCTTCGGGGCCACGTCGAAGATCTTGTGCACGATCTTCCAGCCGTCGGGCGTCTTCAGCAGTTGCATGTAGTCGGTCAGGACGGCGGTCGGGCGGCCGAAACGGAGACTTGGGCGAAGGCCGGGGCGGCGGCGAGCAGGGCCGCGCCGGCGGCCAGCATGGCGAATGTCTTATGCATGATGTTCCTCCCAGGTGTGGGCAGAGTTACGCGTGTAAATAAGGCGGAGGTTGGGCGGCGTCGCTCCGCCGGCCGGTCGGGATTGACCGCGTCCCGTCGCCACGCCACACCCGTCCCATGACCAAGCCTATCGTCCTCGTCGTCGCCGCCGCCCTGATCGATGTCGACGGGCGGGTGCTGATCTGCCAGCGCCCCCAGGGCAAGCAACTGGCCGGGCTGTGGGAGTTTCCGGGCGGCAAGGTCGAGCCCGGCGAGACGCCCGAGCAGTGCCTGATCCGCGAGCTGCACGAGGAGCTGGGAATCACCGTCGCCCAGGCGTGCCTCGCCCCGTTCGTGTTCGCGTCGCACGCTTACGAGTCCTTTCACCTCCTGATGCCACTGTATCTGCTGCGTCGCTGGGAGGGCCAGGTGACGCGCAAGGAGCATGAGGCGCTGGCATGGGTGAAACCGGACAAGCTCGGGGACTATCCGATGCCGCCCGCCGACGAGCCGCTGGTCGCCTGGCTGCGCGACCTGCTCTGAAGACCTTCTGGCGCGACGACCGCGGCGCCACGGCCGTCGAGCTGGGCTTGATCATCGCCCTGATCGTGCTGGTCGTGGTTGCGGCCATGTCGGCCCTGACCGGCGGCCTTGGCCGGACGTTCGAGAAGATCTCGACGACCGTGGGGGCGTAGGGCTGGGCTCCCCCTTTCGCGGGGATGAGCGGTGATAGGAGCGAGGTAGCTATCGACCCCGCCCAATCCTCACCCCGCCTTGTCACCCGTCGGCTGCTCCGTCGTCCCCAGCGCGTCGGCCAGGCGCATCTTGGCCGAGCCGGGCCTTAGCGGCTTCTGCTGGCTGTCGTGCGGCGCCCAGCCGGTGACCGAGACGATCTCGAATGTGGCCGGGACCCTGCCGTCGGCCTCGGCGAAGCGCTCGGCATAGAGCTCCATCGCCCGGAACAGCACCTTGCGGCTCAGCGGCTTGCGCGAGCGGTCCAGCAGCACGCTGGTCTCGCCCATGGCCCGCAGATCCTGCAGCAGCTTGAGCGGATGGGCGTAGCGCACCTTCACCCGGTCGACGTCGGCGACGGGCAGGGCGAAGCCGGCCCGTTGCAGCAGGCCCGCCGCGTCGATGGCGTCGGCGAACGGCGAGACCCGCATCGACGCCCCGTCCGACAGCTCGGCTTCGGCGGCCAGCAGGCTCTGGCGCAGCTCGGTCAGGGTGGCCCCGCCGAAGATCGCCCCGACGAACAGGCCGTCAGGCCGCAGCGCTCGGCGGATCTGGATCAGGGCCCCGACCAGGTCGTTGGTCCAGTGCAGCGACAGGGTCGAGGTGACGAGATCCAGGGTCGCGTCGCCGAACGGCAGGCGTTCCTCGTCGGCGACGACGCGCAAGCCGTCACGGCCGCCCAGCATCCGCCCCGACAGGTCGGCCTCGATCAGCGTGTCGATGTTGGCGCGGGCGTCGCTGTCGGCCAAGGTCTTGAAAAAATGTCCGTTTCTGGCTCCGAGGTCGACGGCGACCGGAAAGCGTCGCAGGATCGTCTCCAGCCGCATGACCACGTCCTGGGCCGCGCGGGCCTTGAGGAAGTCGGCGGACGCGAAGTCGCGCGCGGCGCGGTCGAGACGGGCGCGATGCAGGGCGCGGTCGAAGAGCAGGGGCGAGGCGGTCATTGCGCGCGGAACATGGCGATTCCGGACCGGGATGGAAAGCGGATCCGCTCCTTATGGGGCCGGTTTGGCGCGCGTGGGGGCGGGGCCTGCTGGATCTGCTGCTGCCGCCGTCCAGCCTGGACGGGGCGGCGGCGCTGAGCGGCGGGCTGACGGCGGCGGCCTTTTCCAAGGTGGCCTTCCTGGACGACCCGGTCTGCGACGGCTGTGGCCTGGCCATGGCCTATGCCGACGCGGCGCGCTGTCCGGCCTGCCTGGCCAGGCCCCGGGCGTTCGCGCGGGCCCGCGCCGCCTGCGTCTATGACGAGCATTCGCGCGATCTGGTCCTGAAGCTCAAGCACGCCGACCGGCCCGAGCTGGCCGGCCTGTTCGCCCGCTGGCTGTCGCGGGCTGCCGCGCCGCTGCTGGACGCGGCGGACGCCGTGGTGCCCGTGCCGGTCCACCGCGCCCGGCTGCTGCGCCGCCGCTATAACCAGGCGGCCGAGATCGCCCGGCCGCTGGCCCGGGCGGCGGGACTGGCCTATCTTCCCGACGCCTTGGTCAGGAAGCGCGACACCGCCAGCCAGGGCGGCAAGTCGGCCTCGGGCCGGCGGCGCAACGTGGCGGCCGCCTTCGTCGTCCCCGAGCCCCGGCGCGGCCAGGTCGCCGGACGGCGGATCGTTCTGGTTGATGACGTGTTGACCACCGGAGCCACGGCCGAGGGCTGTACGCGGGCGCTGCTGGCGGCCGGCGCGGCGGAAGTGACGCTGTCGGTCGTCGCCCGCGTTACACAAACCGAAGCGCGTCCTATATGAGGACGCACGAGATCAGGTATTCAGGTTCCATGGCCCACGTCACCATCTACACCCGACCCTTCTGCGGCTATTGCGCCCGCGCCCTGGCCCTGCTGGACGAGAAGGGCGCCGACTTCACCGAGATCGAGGCCGGCATGGATCCCAATCTGCGCCAGGAGATGATGAACCGCTCGGGTCGCACGACCTTCCCGCAGATCTTCGTCGGCGACCAGCATATCGGCGGCTGCGACGACATGATGGCCCTGGAACGCGAGGGCAAGCTGGACGGCCTGCTCACCGCATGAACCTGCGGGTCGGCCTGATCCAGACGCGCACCCCCGCCACCCACGCGGCGGCGCTGGCGCACGTCGCGCCGCTGGTCCGTGAGGCGATCGCGGGCGGAGCGCAATTCGTGCTGACGCCGGAATGCGTCAACGTCGTCCAGAAGGATCGCAGCAAGCTGCTGCCGGCCCTGACGACGCTGGAGGACGACCCCGTCGTCAACGGCCTGCGCGAGATCGCGGCGGAGACGGGAACCTGGATCGACGTCGGCTCGGCCCTGGTCAAGCGCGCGGACGGCGAGAAGGCCGCCAACCGCCAGGTGGTGATCGACCCGACCGGCGCCATCGTGGCGACCTACGACAAGCTGCACATGTTCGACGTCGACCTGCCCCCAAAAGACGGAAAGCCGGGTGAGACGGCGCGGGAGTCGGCGGCCTATGAGCCCGGCGATCGGGCGGTCGTGGTCGACACGCCGCTGGCCCGCTTCGGCCTGACCATCTGCTACGACATGCGCTTTCCGGCCCTGCACCGGGCCCTGGCCCTGGGCGGGGCCACGGTGCTGACCGTCCCGGCCGCCTTCACCCGCCCGACCGGCGAGGCGCACTGGGACGTGCTGCTGCGGGCCCGCGCCATCGAGACCGGTTCGTTCGTGATCGCCGCCGCCCAGGGTGGTTTCCACGAGGACGGCCGGGGCACCTGGGGCCGCTCGATCGCCATCGGCCCCTGGGGCGAGGTGATCGGCAAGCTTGACCACGACGAGCCGGGCGTGCTGTTGGCCGATCTCGACCTGCCGGCCGCCGGCAAGGCGCGCGCGGCGATCCCCGTCCTCAAGAACGCCCGGCCTTTCGTCGGGCCCTGAAACCCACCATTTTAGTGTCATGATCAAGTACGCGCTTCAGTGCGACGCGGCTCACGCGTTCGAGGGCTGGTTCGGCTCGTCGGCGGACTACGACGACCAGGCCGCGCGCGGGCTGGTCGAATGCCCCGTCTGCGGCTCGCGTGGCGTTTCCAAGCAGATCATGGCCCCGGCCGTGGCGGGCACGAAGTCCCAGCGTTCGGCGCCTGACGTCGATCCCAAGATGCGCGAGATGATGATGACGGCGATGGGCGAGGTGCGTCGCCACGTCGAGGACAATTTCGACTATGTCGGCGACGCCTTCGCCAAGGAGGCCCGCGCCATCCACGAGGGCAAGTCCGAGGAACGCGGCATCTACGGCGAGGCCTCGCCCACCGAGGTCAAGGCCCTGGTCGAGGACGGGGTCAAGGTCGCCCCGCTACCGCCGGCCGCGCCGAAGAAGACGGACGTGAACTAGCCGTCGACATAGGCCGCCAGTTCATCCGGGGCGCCTGTCGGAAAGGCGGCCTTGAGATGGTCGAGGAAGGCCGAGACGCGCGCGCTCAGCAGGCGGCGCGAGGGATAGAGCGCCCACAGGACGATCTCCGGCGCGCCCGCGTCGCCCCATTCGACCAGCCGACCCAGAGTCAGGTCGCGACCGACCAGCGAGATCGGAAGGCGGGCGACACCAGCGCCGGCGCGGACCGCGTCGCGCACCATGATCATCGATGACAGGCTCAGGACCGGTTCGACCGCGAAGGGCTCGCCGGCCGCGGTCCACAGCTCGCCGCCCCCGGCGAGCCCGCGAACCACGGCGGGCGCGGGCGAACCGTCAAGGGGCTGGCCACGGCCGGGCTGGCCACGACCACCAGCCGGTCGCGCAGGAAGGGCCGGCCGATCAGGGCCTCGTCGGGATCCGGATTGACCCGGATCACCAGGTCGTAGGCTTCCTCGATCATGTCGACCGGCCGATCCTCGGTCGTCACCTCCAGCCGGACGTCGGGAAACCGCGCGGCGAACCCCGCCGCCAGCTTGCCCATAGCAGTCTGCGAGAACAGCAGCGGCGCGCTGATGCGCAGCCGGCCGCGCGGCGTGTGTCCGCCCGAGGCGATCGCGGCGGCCGTCTCGTCCAATTCGGCCAGCAGCGCCGCCGTGCGCGCATGCAGCGCGCGGCCCTCCTCGGTCAGTTTCAATGTCCGGCCGCCCCGTTCGAACAGGCGCAGGTCCAGGGCCTCCTCCAGCTCCGCGACGCGGCGCGACAGCGTCGCCTTCGGGCGACCCGCGGCCCGGGCGGCGCGTCCGAAACCCTGGTGGCGGGCGACCAGGTTGAAGTCGGCGAGGGCCAGCAGATCCATGTGTTCCGCCTGTGAGACAGTCCGTCCAGATCTACCGTCTATCGGCTCACGTGTGGATCATTAATTTCCGAGGCGTCCACTCAAACCCACGGAGATTTCCCATGACCATCCTCGTCACCGGCGCCACCGGCCGTGTCGGCCACCTTGTCGTCGAACAGCTCGTCCGGCGCGGCGCCGACGTGCGCGCTTTCGTCCGCGATCCCGCCAAGGCCAGCTTCCCGGCTGGCGTCGAGGTGGTCAAAGGCGACCTGCTGGACGTCGACGCCCTGCGCGCCGCCTTCACCGGCGTCGACGCGCTGTTCCTGCTCAACGCCGTGGCTGGGGACGAATTCACCCAGGCGCTGGTCGCCCTGAACATCGCGCGCGAGTGCGGCGTCCAGCGGGTCGTCTACCTGTCGGTGCTGCACGCGGACGGCTTCGTGAACGTGCCCCACTTCGCGGTGAAGTCCGGCGCCGAGCGCATGATCGAGCAGATGGGCTTTTCCGCCACCATCCTGAGGCCGGCCTACTTCATCGACAACGACGTGATGATCAAGGACGTGGTCCTGAACCATGGCGTCTACCCCATGCCGATCGGCGGAAAGGGCGTGGCCATGGTCGATGCGCGCGACATCGCCGAGGTCGCGGCGATCGAGCTGATCCGCCGGGCGGGGGCGCCGCTCGGAACGCCGGTCGAGACGATCAATCTGGTCGGGCCCCAGACCCTGACCGGCGCGGACGCGGCCGCCCTCTGCTCGGATGTCCTGGGCCGTCCTGTCATCTATGGCGGCGACGATCCCGCCGCCTTCGAGCAGACCATGGCCGGCTTCATGCCCCGCTGGATGGCCTACGAGATGCGGCTGATGGCCGAGCGCTATGTCAGCGACGGCATGGTCCCCGAGGCGGGCGACGTCGAACGTCTCGTCCAGATCCTGGGGCGGCCGCTGCACACCTATCGGGA
Organism: Caulobacter segnis; assembly: GCF_023935105.1. Classification (NCBI taxonomy): domain Bacteria; kingdom Pseudomonadati; phylum Pseudomonadota; class Alphaproteobacteria; order Caulobacterales; family Caulobacteraceae; genus Caulobacter; species Caulobacter sp. RL271. The sequence goes on from NZ_CP096040.1 coordinate 1,186,331, forward strand.
TTTCGTGGCCAGGATCGCCGCGGCGTGATGCTGACACGCGAAGGGCGGCGGACCCTTGGGATCCGCCGCCCTTTTGGCTTTCGAAGACGCGCTAGCCGTTACCGGTAGCGGTACTCGTAGTGGCACTTCTTCTTGCCCTTGCCGATCTCGTGACCGGCGACGGCGCCGACGGCGCCGCCCAGCAGCGTGCCTTCGGTCTTGTTGCCGTGACCGGCGACGGTGTTGCCCAGCAGGGCGCCGCCGAGGCCGCCGATGATGGCGCCGTTCTTGGCCTTGGACTTGTTGCAGACCAGGACGCGATAGCGACCGCGCGACTGCGCGTCGGCGGCGGTGACGACCACGCTGCTGGCGGTGAAGCCGACGACGGTGGCCAGGACGATAGCTTTCAGGCGGGCGCGCATGGCGGGCTCTCCGATATCAGTTTCTTGTTTAGATCCCTCACGACCTAAACGCCCAAGCTGACGGCCGGTTTCCATAAAGTCGGAAACTCGACCATCAGCTGCACAGGGCGATCCGCTCGCGAGCGGGATCAGCCTTCGACGCGATAGCGGCCGTCGGCGTCAGGGCAGACGCGCACGTAACGGGTCTCGGTCCGGCCGTTGTACTCGGTCGGGGCCGGGGCCAGGCGGCAGCGCTCGCTCGCCTCGGCGTAGCGACCGTCGGCGTAGCGATAGGGCTGGGTCTGGTCGTAGCTGTAGTAGGCGCCGCGCGTGTCGCACTTGGCCGAGGCGTTGCCGACGGCGGCGCCGACGCCGGCCCCGACCAGGGCGCCCAGCACGGTGCCTTCCGGACGGGCGTTGCGGGCGGCGACGTTCGAGCCCAGGGCCGCCCCGGCCAGGGCCCCGATCACGCCGCCGACGGTGGCGTTGCGCTTGGCGTCCTGGCGGCAGTCGTTCGGGTAGTTGACGTTGGCGCTGGTGTCGATGCTGTAGGCGCCGGCATAGGGCGCGGCGTAGCGGCTGGCCTCGCCCGGATAGCGGCGGTCGTACGCGCCGTAGCCGTGGCGGCGGTCATAGGCGTCGCGGGCGGCCTGGTAGCGGTCGCGGTCACGCTGCCACTGGTCGCGGCCGGCGTCGTAGCCGCTGGCGTAGCTAACGCCGCTGGCGCGGAAGCGGTCGGCCTCGCTGGGATGGCGGCGGTCATAGGCGCCGTCGCCGTTGCGGCGGTCGTAGTCGTAGCGGGCGCGCTCGTAGTTGGCGCGGGCCCGCTCGAAGTCGGCCTGTTCGCTATAATAGGCGGCGCTGTCGCGATACTGGGCCGTGCGGTAGCGCTCGCTGTAGCTCGGATAGCGGCGGTCATAGGCGCCCCGGCCGTAGCGGCGGTCATAGTCGTCGCGATTGCGAATGTAGTTGGCGCGGTCGCGCTCGTAGGCCGCTTGGCGGTCCTGATACTCGGCCACCCGCTCGTAATAGTTGGCGCGCTGGTCGTCGTAGTTGCGCAGGCTCTGCTGATAGGCCGAGTCCTGAGCGAAGGCGGGGGCGACCGCGCCGCACGCCACGGTGGCGGCCAGGACGGCGGCCAAGGTCTTGGAAGTCATGGTTTCTCTCCGTTCCCACTCGAACGGATCGACGGCCGACCCCCGACACCGGGTCGCCAATCCAGGTTCTTGTCCCTGCGCAAACAAAAGCTCGCGCTGGCGCTAAGTTCCCGAATCTTGACCTTTACAACCCTTGGTCAGTCCTTGGTGACGGTCATCATGTAGTTGATGTCGGCGTCGCTGGACCGGCTCCAGCGGCCGGTCAGCGGGTTGTAGGCCACGCCGAACGGGCCCTGTATCTGGACGGGCTCGGCGCTCAGGAAGGCCCGCAGCTCCTCGGGCTTGAGGAACTGGTTCCAGTCGTGGGTGCCCGGCGGCACCCAGCGCAGCACGTATTCGGCCCCGATCTTGGCCAGGGCCAGGGCCTTCAGGGTGCGGTTCAGGGTGGCGACGATCATCAGGCCGCCGGGCTTGAGCAGCTTGGAGCAGGTGCGCAGGAATTCGCCCGGATCGGCGACGTGCTCGATGACCTCCATGGTCAGCACCACGTCGAACGGCCCCGCGCCCTCGGCCAGCAGCTGCTCGGCGGTGGCGGGGCGGTAGCCGATCGACAGGCCCTGCTCGTCCGCGTGGGTCGCGGCGGTCTTGATGTTCTTCTCGGAGGCGTCGATGGCGGTGACCTCGAAGCCCAGCCGCGCCATCGGCTCGCTCAGCAGGCCGCCGCCGCAGCCGATGTCCAGCAGGGTCAGCCCCTCGAACGGCGCGCGAGCGTTGGCGTCGCGGTCGAACCGCGCCAGCGCCTGTTCGCGAATGAAGGCCAGCCGGCAGGGATTGAACACGTGCAGCGGCGCGAACTTGCCCTTGGGATCCCACCATTCGGCGGCGATGGCCGAAAACCGCGCCACGTCGGCGGGGTCGATGCTCCAGGAGGGGGCGGCGTCGCTTTGGGTCATGTGGTGTGTCTACCACGCCGAGTTTTTCGCGCCATGATCGGAGAAAAAAGACACCGCCGCGACATTGCCGTTGCGCCATCGCCCCGCTAGAAGGCCCGAGCTTGCGCGAGGGGGAGCGATCCGGCCGCGCGGGCGCAAGAAATAACCAAGTGTCGAGGTACCAAGGACGTGTCACGTCTGGTGATGAAGTTCGGCGGCACGTCGGTGGCCGACCTGGAGCGCATCCGCCGTGTGGCGCGCCTGGTCGCCGCCGAGGTGGCGACCGGCAAGCAGGTGGCGGTGGTCGTGTCGGCCATGTCGGGCAAGACCAACGAGCTGGTCGCCTGGACGGATGGCGCGGGACGCGCGGCTCAGGGTCTTCCGGAATCGGATGACGAGTACGACGCCGTCGTCGCCTCGGGCGAGCAGGTCACGGCCGGGCTCCTGGCCATGACCCTGCGCAACATGGGCCACAAGGCCCGCTCGTTCCTGGGTTGGCAGGTGCCGATCATCACGGACGAGGCCCACGGCCGCGCCCGCATCGAGGAAATCCCCTCGGCGAACCTGGACGAATGCTTCGCGAACGGCGAGATCGCCGTCATCGCCGGCTTCCAGGGCGTGACGACCAAGCAGCGGATCACCACCCTGGGCCGGGGCGGCTCGGACACCTCCGCCGTGGCCATCGCCGCCGCCGTCAAGGGCGCGTGCGACATCTACACGGACGTGGACGGGGTCTACACCACTGACCCGCGGATCGAGAGCAAGGCCAAGCGCCTGGCCAAGATCAGCTACGAAGAGATGCTTGAAATGGCCTCGCTGGGGGCCAAGGTGCTGCAGACCCGCTCGGTCGAGATGGCCATGGCCCATCGCGTCCCGGTGCGGGTGCTGTCGAGTTTCGTCGAGCCGGGTGAAGCGCCCGGACAAGGTACGATCGTCTGCGACGAGGAAGAAATCATGGAAAAGCGCATCGTCTCGGGCGTCGCCTACAGCCGCGACGAAGCCAAGATCACCCTGCTGGGCCTGCCCGACCATCCGGGCGTGTCCTCGCAGATCTTCGGTCGCCTGGCCGACGCCAATGTGAACGTCGACATGATCGTGCAGTCGCGCGCCCGCAGCGCGGACACCGCCAACATGGAGTTCACGGTCGGCAAGCGTGACGCCGCCCGCGCCGTCGAGATCGTCCGCGCCGCCCAGAAGGAGATCGGCTTCGAGGACGTCGCCGTCGACGAGGACGTCTCCAAGGTCTCGGTGATCGGGGTGGGCATGCGCAGCCACGCCGGCGTCGCCCAGTCGATGTTCGCGGCCCTGGCCGAGAAGAACATCAACATCCAGGTCATCTCGACCTCGGAGATCAAGATCTCGGTCCTGATCGACGCGGCCTATACCGAACTGGCCGTCCGCGCCCTGCACGCGGTGTACGGCCTGGACCAGCTCTGATCCAACCTCGTCGTCCCGGCGAAAGCCGGGATGACGGCGTAGATGAAAACGTCGCGTTCGGACGTTATGGAAGCGTCGTCCGTTTCCGAGAGACCCATGCCCGACGTCTTCAAGTTCGATCCCGAGGCCAACAGCGTCACCTTCCAGGGCGACGAGGGGCTCAAGGTGCTGTTCGACCTGCTGCTGCGGGCCAAGTTCGGCGACGGCTACGAAAAGCCGCTGCTGGTCAGCCCGTGGCTGGCGGCCCTGCTCAAGCGCCTGGACCGCGTGGTCCACGACGCCGAACTGCGCTTCCCGGAAAAGATCGGCCAGCCGATCTTCGACACCGACGACCTCTTGGCCATGGGCGACGCGGTCATCGAGGAAGGCCACACCGTCGGCTGGTGGTCGATGAGCGAGCCCGAGCGCCGTGAATATCTGCGCGGCACCATCGCGGCCCCGCACCCGCTGACCGATCTCGAGATCGAGTTCATCGAAAGCGACATCAACGCCGCCCTCGAACAGGCCCGCCGCCTGGTCCAGGACGCCAGCGAACCCCTGGCCCTGCCGGGGCACGGCTGATCAAGTCCTACATCCGTCTCCCTGGCGAAAGCCGGGGCCCAGATGGAAGCGCGCTGGGGTGGGGTCTATGGGCGCTTCGCCTTTCCAATCAGCCTGGCGCTCGAGATCTGGATCCCGGCTTTCGCCGGGAAGGTCGGATTAGGATAGGGTCACTCCATGGGTGACCCTCTCTCCGCGCCCGCCGAACTGTCGTTCCGCCGCTATGGCCAGGACGCGCCGCCGCACGCCCACGCCTTCGACCAGATCGTGCTGCCGCGCCGGGGCGTGCTGGAGATGGAGATCGACGGCAAGGGCGGCCGGGTCGACCCCGGCCGCGCGGCGGTGGTCCCGCCCGGCGCCCGCCACGCCTTCGCCGCCTCGGGCGAGAACCTGTTCGTCGTCGCCGACATCGGCGGGGCGCTGATGCGGCCGTTCGAAGCCCTGCGCGAGCGGCCGTTCGCTCCGGTCACCGGCGCGGTGCGCGGCCTGCTGGACTACCTGGCCCTAAGCAGCAAGGGGAGCGAGGCGCCCGGTGCGATCGAGACGGGCGTGGCCAGCCTGTGGGCCCCACTGCTGCTGCGCGGCCTCTCGGCGGCTCCGATCCATGTCGATCTGCGCCTGGCCCGCGCCGCGGCGCTGATCGAGGCCCGCTTCGATCAGCCGTTGACCGTCCGCGACCTCGCCGCCGAGGCCGGCATGAGCCAGAGCCGCTTCTTCGCGCGGTTCTCGGAGGTCTACGGGACCACACCGCACGGCGCGCTGTCGGACGCTCGGTTGCGGGCGGCGCAGCGGCTGCTGTCGGACACCGCCCTCTCGATCGCCGAGATCGCCGTTCGCACCGGCCACGGCGACCAGAGCGGCCTGACCAAGCGGATGAAGGCGAGCCTGGGCGTGACGCCAGGGGCGTGGCGGAAGAACCAATCCTCCCCCTAGCGGGGGAGGTGGCGCGAAGCGCCGGTGGGGGAAGCGTTGGAGCGCTTGCCTCTTCCCCCTCCGTCGTCTCTACGAGCCGACACCTCCCCCCTGGGGGAGGATCTTCCAAACCTCCGGGAGCTTTCGCCAAGCCGCCCTGCCCAGGCGGTGCTAAGCGAGGCCCATGAACACCTCCCGCAATCTCCTTCTCGGCCTGCTGTGCGGTCTGGTCGCCGGCGCGTTCTGGGGCGGGGTGTTCCTGGCGCCGAAGCTGCTCCACGCGTTCACGCCGCTGCAGATGACGGCGGGGCGCTACATCGCCTACGGCCTGGCCTCGGCGGTGCTGCTGGTCCCGACCTGGCGGACGGTGATGAAGAAGATGGACGGCCGCGACTGGCGCGACCTCTTCCTGCTGAGCCTGCTGGGCAACCTGATCTACTATGTCGGCCTGTCGGTCGCGGTGCAGACGTCGGGTGTCGCGCTGGCGTCGCTGATCATCGGCTTGCTGCCGGTGACCGTGACCCTGATGGGCGCAAAGCGGGGGAAGGGGGTTCCGCTCCGCCAACTGGCCCTGCCGCTGTCCCTGATCGTGGCCGGCGGGGTCTGCATCAACGTCTCGGTGTTCACGCAGAGCCAAGGCGTCGGAATCGGCAAGCAGGTGGTCGGCCTGCTGGGCGCGCTGCTGGCCCTGACCGTCTGGACCGTCTACGCGGTCTGGAACGCCCGCCGCCTGGCCGCCACGCCCAAGTTCACCAGCCATGAGTGGTCGCTGCTGACGGGCCTGGCCACGGGGCTGTTGTCCCTGCTGCTGGTCGTCCCGGCCTTCCTGCTGGGCGGCGAGGTCCACGCGCCCGCGGCCTGGGGCTGGTTCTGGACGGTCAGCTTCGCCGTGGCGATCGGCGCCTCGGTGATCGGCAACGGCCTGTGGAACGCCGCCAGCCGCTACCTGCCGCTCAGCCTGTCGGGCCAGCTGATCGTGTTCGAGACCCTGTTCGCCCTGCTGTACGGCTTCCTGCACGAAGGCCGCTGGCCGCGCGGCCTGGAAGCGGCGGCCATCGCCTTGATGCTGGCGGGGGTGATGTGGTCGGTGCGGCTGCACCGGCCGAGGGTGGATCTGGCCTAACCCTGGTCGGTTTCCCCGGCTTTCGCCGGGGAAGCGGGGAGGAGAATGGCCCCCAAAACTTTTTCTCAACATGACGCGAACCTGAACGGCGCGGTTCAAATCAGGTTCAGGCGGGCCCCTCTACAAAGGTCTCCAACAGCGCCGCCCATCTCATTCCGAGAAAGAAGGGGGCGACGCTTTCAGAGATTGGAGCCCTGCCATGAAGACCATCGGCAAGTTCACCAAGACCGCGATCGCCGCGACCGTCGCTGGCGCGCTGATCGTCCCCGCCTCGACCGCCTTCGCCGGCGAGAAGACCGAGCGCGCCATCATCGGCGCCCTGATCGGCGGCGTGGCCGGCGCGGCCATCGGTGATGGCAAGACCGACGCGGTCGCCATCGGCGCGGTCGCCGGCGCGGCCCTGGGCGCCACGACGGCCAAGGACAAGTACGACCGTCGCTATAGCCGCTCGTACCGGACCGCCCCGCGCTACGACCAGAGCCGCTACTACGACAACGGCTACCGCGATAACCGCTACGCCTACGACCGTGGCTACCAGAACAACCGCTACGCCTACGATCGCTACGGCAACCGCTACGACTACGGCTATCGCCGCTAAGCGACCCGTTTCCTCGCTGGAGTCCTGATCCCTCCCCCAGCGTGTTCCCTGCGCCGTCCCCCACCGGGGGCGGCGCTTTTTCGTGCCGGCGCACCTAATCGCTGTTCGGTTGATCCTGGTCGCTTTCTTGCGGGCGAAAACTGCTATAGCCCCCATGTAGAGGATGGGACGGTCCTTAACCCCTGGCGCGTCAAGCTGGGCTACAAGCCGTCCCTCGGGTTAGGGAGCGCGCTTTTGGCGGCATCCGGCATCGCCGTTCGGGGACCACGCAGTCTGCTGCGGCAGATTCGCGAGGCCATGGCCGGCGGCGGTCCCGCCCAGGCCAAGCTCGACATGGTGGTGCGCACCATCGCCATCTCGATGGTGGCGGAAGTCTGCTCAATCTATCTGCGCCGCGCCTCGGGCGATCTGGAACTGTTCGCCACCGAGGGCCTGTCGCGCGAGGCCGTCCACGTCACCCGCATGAAGCCGGGCGAGGGCCTAGTCGGCGAGACCATGCGCCTGGGCCGGCCGTTGAACCTGTCCGACGCCGCCAGCCACCCGCAGTTCTCGTACCGCCCGGAAACCGGCGAAGATCCCTACCACGCCTTCCTGGCCGTGCCGCTGCTGCGGGGCGGGCGGGCGATCGGCGTGCTGGTCGTCCAGAACCGCACCGAGCGGAACTATGACGAGGAGGAGGTCGAGGACCTCCAGATCATCGCCATGGTGCTGGCCGAGATGGTCAGCTCCAGCGAGCTCTTGGGCGCCGACGAGCTCAAGGACGTCGAGCTGGCCCCGCATAAGCCCGAGCGGCTGAAGGGCTCGCGCTTCGCCGAGGGCCTGGCCTACGGCGTCGCCGTGTTGCACGAGCAGCCGGTCGCCCCCGAGACCCTGCTGTCCGACGACGCCCTGGCCGAGGAAGCCCGGCTCACCTACGCCATCGAGGCGCTGCAGACCCAGATCGACGAGATGCTGGAGGGCCAGCACGGCCTGGTCGGCGCCAGCTACGAAGTGCTGGAGACCTATCGCCTGTTCGCCCACGACCGGGGCTGGAACCGGGGTCTGCAGGAGGCCGTGCGCTCGGGTCTGACCGCCGAGGCCGCCGTCGAGCGCGTCCGCTCCGAGCACCGCGCCCGCCTGGGCCAGGCGCGCGATCCCTATCTGCGCGAGCGGCTGCACGATCTGGAAGACCTGAACGACCGGCTGCTGCGCCACCTGTCGGGCGACGTCCACGCCGTGCGCCAGCTGCCCGACGACGCCATCCTGATCGCCCGCAACCTCGGCCCCGCGGACCTCTTGGAATACGACCGCACCAAGTTGAAGGGCATCCTGCTTGAGGAGGGTAGCGCCGCCAGCCACGCCGGCATCGTGGCCCGGGCGCTGGACATCCCGTGCGTCGGCCGCCTGACCGGCCTGCGCGACCGGGTCAGTGAGGGCGACCCCGTGGTCGTCGACGCCGAGACGCAGGAAGCCTGGCTGCGGCCGCGTCCCGACGTCGTCAAGGCGCTGCGGGTCCGGATGGAGGTCCGCGCCCAGCGCAAGGCCGAGTTCGCCCGCCTGCGCGACACCCCGCCGATCACCAAGGATGGGGCCAAGATCACCCTCCTGATGAACGCCGGCCTGGCCGTCGACCTCGACATCCTGGCCGAGACGGGGGCCGAGGGCATCGGCCTGTTCCGCACCGAGTTCCAGTTCATGGTCGCCGAGGAGCTGCCGCGCCTGGAGGCCCAGACGTCGCTGTACGAAAAGGTGCTGGAGGCCGCCGACGGCATGCCGGTGACCTTCCGCACCCTGGACCTGGGCGGCGACAAGCTGCTGCCGTACATGGAGCTGGAGCGCGAGGACAATCCGGCCCTGGGCTGGCGCGCCGTGCGCATGGGCCTGGACCGTCCCGCCCTGCTGCGCATGCAGATCCGCGCCCTGGTCAAGGCCGCCGCCGGCCGGCCGCTGAAGGTGATGTTCCCGCTGGTGGCCAATGTCGACGAGTTCCGCGCCGCGCGGTCGTTCGTCGACCAGGAAGTCGCCTGGGCCCTGAAGCGCGGCCGCCCCGCGCCGTCGCGCCTGGACGTCGGGGCCATGATCGAGGCCCCGTCGCTGCTGTGGCATTTGGACGCGCTGTTGCCGATGACCGACTTCGTTTCGGTCGGCACCAACGACCTGATGCAGTACATGTTCGCCGCCGACCGGGGCAATCCCAAGGTCTCGGACCGCTACGACCCGCTGTCGCCGGCCGCCCTGCGCGCCCTCAAGACCATCCAGCAGGCCTGCGCCGACACGGGCACGCCGGTGTCCGTGTGCGGAGAAATGGCCGGCCGTCCGCTGGAGGCCTTCGCCCTGGTCGCCCTTGGATTTGAAGGGCTTAGCATGCCGCCGGCCGGCATCGGCCCGGTCAAGCAGATGGTGCTGTCGCTGGATCGCGAGGCCGCCCGCCGCAATGTCGAGGCCTTGCTGAAGGGCTCGGCCGGTTCGCTGCGCGGCGAGATCGAAACCCTGGCCCGCAAGCTCTACGTCGCGGTATAAAAACGATTGCGGCCGAAGCTGGACCGTTAGCCAAAGCGCTACCGTTTAGTCCATTGAATCCCGCTACTTAGTTTGTTACTCCAAAGACTTGTTAACCTCTGTGCTGTACAGAGTCGGGGAGCGTACGCGGCGTTCGCGCATCGTCGGTTTTCGGGATGCGCGCCGAGGCGTGTTTTTGTGGGGCTGCTTACTCGCCATGCCGCTGGATATGGGCAATGTGAGGCGGTTGCGTCTGGTCGCCGACGCCGATGACGTCGCGACCGAAGCGCATGACGCGCCGGTCCTGGATACGCCGATCCCTGATGCGTCGGTTTCCGATGCGCCAATCCCTGACGCCCCAGTGGACGCCCCAGTGGTTGTTCGTCAGCCCTCGCTGGACGACGGCGCCGACATCGGTCAGGCCCTGAGGTCCGCGCGGACCGCCCGTGGCATGAGCGCCCAGACCGTCGCCGAGGCCACCCGCATCCGCCAGAGCTATATCGAGGCGCTGGAGGAGATGCGCCTCGACGAGCTGCCCTCGCGTCCCTTCACCATCGGCTATATCCGCGCCTATGCCAGCCTGCTGGGTCTGGACCCCGAGGCGGCCGTGAGTCGCTTCAAGGCCGATGCTCCCGACGAGGGCGGCGAGCTGCGCGCGCCGGTCGGCGTCCGCCGCGAGCGCGATCCGCGCCTGGCCATGATCTTCGCTGGCGGCGTGCTGGTGGTGGGCGCCATCCTGCTGTGGAACCTGGCCCAGCGCGCCATCGCCAAGGACGAGCCGCCAGCCCAGGTGGCCTCCGCCGCCACCTCGGCCCAGGTCCAGGCTCACGCCAGCAACAGCCAGGTCGCCCTGGGCGCGCCGCTGCCGGCCCCGGTCGAGTCGACCACGCCCGAACCCTACAAGACCCCCGGTCTCGACGACGCCGCCGCCAACGGCGGTTCGGTCGACGCGGCCAAGGCCGCCGCTAAGGCTCGCGCCGAGGCCGAGGCCCGGGCGGGGATCATCGATCCGGCGCTGCGGGTCAATCTGGGCGCGCCGTTCAAACCCAAGGGCGCGGTGATGGGCGCCTCGCCCGCCGAGAGCTCGGGCGTCATCCTGCAGGCCCGCAAGGCCGCCACCCTGGTGGTGCGCGGCGGCGACGGCCAAGTCTATTTCGCCCGCGCCCTGGCGGCCGGCGAGGCCTATCGCGCCCCGCGCACGGCCGGCCTGATCGCCGACGTCTCGGATCCGGCGGTGTTCGATGTCTATGGCAACGGCGCGCTGACCGGCCGCCTGCCGTCGAACTCGACCGCGCTGGGCAAGCTGATCCCGCCGCCGGCGGCGCCCGTCGCCGTCGCGCCGAAGCCGGTTGCGCCGTCGGCGGCTCCGGCGGTGAGCGCTCCGCAGCCCACGGCGCCCAAACCCCAGTAGCCCGTCTCCCCGGCGAAAGCCGGGGCCCAGATCGAACCCAGGGTCTCGAAAGGTTCGCGCCGGGCCTTGGCGCGTCATCCCCAGCCGCTCCGGATGGAACTGGGCCCCGGCTTTCGCCGGGGAAGTGGGCTTGGGAATGGCGAAATTAGCCAGGGAAACCCTTCAGTTCCCTCTCGATAAGCTCTAAATTACCCCCATGGCCGCAGACCACACGCACGTCCGTCCCTGGCGCATGATCACGCGCCGGCAATCGCGCAAGATCCGCGTCGGCAATGTCGAGGTGGGCGGCGACGCGCCGATCACCGTCCAGTCGATGACCAACACCCTGACCAGCGACGCCGCCGCGACGCTGGAGCAGATCCGCCAGCTGGAGGAGGCCGGCGCCGACATCGTTCGCGTCAGCTGCCCGGACGTCGAGAGCACGGCCGCCTTCAAGACCATCGCCCGCGAGGCCAAGGTCCCGCTCGTGGCCGACATCCACTTCCACTACAAGCGCGGCATCGAGGCGGCCCAGGCGGGCGCGGCCTGCCTGCGGATCAATCCGGGCAATATCGGCAGCCCCGACCGCGTACGCGACGTGATCCAGGCCGCCCGCGACCACGGCTGCTCGATGCGCATCGGCGTCAACGCCGGCTCGCTGGAGCGCGAACTGCTGGAAAAGTACGGCGAGCCGTGCCCCGAGGCGATGGTCGAGAGCGCCCTGAACCACGCCCGCATCCTGCAGGACCACGACTTCCACGAGTTCAAGATCTCGGTGAAGGCGTCCGACCCGTTCATGACCGTGGCCGCCTACTACCAGCTGGCCGAGGCGATCGACTGCCCGCTGCACCTGGGCGTCACCGAGGCCGGGGCCACGCGCACCGGCACGGTGAAGAGCTCGATCGGCATCGGCTCGATGCTGTGGGCCGGCATCGGCGACACCATCCGGGTCAGCCTGGCCGCCGATCCCGTGGAAGAGATCAAGGTCGGCTTCGACATCCTGAAGTCGCTGGGCCTGCGCCACCGGGGCGTCAACATCATCGCCTGCCCGTCGTGCGCGCGGCAGGGCTTCAACGTCATCAAGACGGTCGAGGCCCTCGAGGCGCGGCTGGCCCATATCGCCCAGCCCATGTCGCTGTCGATTATCGGCTGCGTGGTCAATGGCCCCGGCGAGGCCCTGATGACCGACATCGGCTTCACCGGCGGCGGCGCGGGCGCGGGCATGGTCTACATGGCCGGCAAGCCCGACCACAAGCAATCCAACGACGGCATGATCGACCACATCGTCGAGCTGGTCGAGAAGAAGGCCGCCGAACTCCAGGCGGCGAAGGACACCGCCGAGGCTGCGGCGAAGGTCGCGGCGGAGTAGGGGCTAGCCCTCCGCTTCAAACCGCTCATCCCTGCGAAAGCGGGGACCCAAGCAGCGCTCAATCCTTGTCTTCCTAGGCCTTGTGCCTAGGACCCAGCGTTCCGCGACGATCGAGCTGATCGGTGCGCGCCCACGCTGGCGCTTCCTCTTGGAAGGGCGGAGCCTGGCGCCGCCATGGGTCCTGGGCACAAGGCCTAGGAAGGCGAATGTTCTTGAAGCGAGGCTTGGGGCGGATGCTCCGGTTGGGTCCCCGCTTTCGCGGGGATGAGCGGATAGTGGGCTGCTCTGGCGCTGGGTGAGCGCCCCCTAAGCCTCGTCCGCCATCACCCGCACCAGGTCGACCAGTTGCCGGCGCACCCGGCCGGGGGCGATGCGGGGGAACAGCTCGGCCAGTTGCAGGCCCTCGGCGGTCTGCAGGAAGGTGTGCACCGCGCGGTCGGCCTGGGCGCCGGGACCGTCGGGCTCGGCCGGATCGGGCAGGCCGTCGAAGAAGTAGCTCACGTCGGTCCCCAGCAGGGACGCGATCCGGTAGAGCTTGGACGCGCTGATCCGGTTCTCGCCGCGCTCGTACTTCTGGACCTGCTGGAAGGTCAGCTCCAGGGCGTCGGCCAGCTGTTCCTGGCTCACGCCGATCAGCTTGCGCCGCATCCGCACCCGGGCGCCCACATGGTGGTCGACCGAGCTCGCGCGCCGCCCGTCGGTGTCCTTGGCCATGACCCTCTCCGCACTCATCGTCAGGTGGCTGCATCCAACCCGAAAGTTGCGGTCCAACGAGGGCCCATATGTATCGGCGCCGTATCGAACTCGACGACTTGATGCAGGCCAGAAACGGCGCCGACGCGCTTCAGGTGGAGGCCTTGGGCAAGAGGGCCGCGACACGGGCCTCGCCGGTCAAGGACGGGCGACGGCCGGGACCGCCTCCGGGACCCTCGCCGGGGAAGTCGGGCGGCAGGCCGTCGACGGAGAGGCCGGGCGGAGGGCCGCCGGGGGAACCGCCCTCGGCGCGCGGGCGAGCCTGGCGGTCGACCACGACGTCGAAGTCGACGCGGAACCGATCGTCACCCTGCGCCACCGCGGCGAAGGTCGCCTCGCCGCCTTGCCGGGCTATGCCGTCGTTGCGGTTCAGTGTGTCGCGCGCGCGCTCGCGCCTGTAGTCGGCGGCCTGCAGGTAGAGGAACTCGTTGAGGGCGTCGGGCAGGAACACCTGCGAGGTCAGCAGCGTCCGCCCGTCCAGCCAGACCTTGTAGTGGATGTGGGTCGTGCGGCCCTCGTACCAGCCGGGGTAGACGGTCCTGAACGTCGCCACGCCGCCGTCGTCGACCGGCTGGACGCCGCGCAGGAAGCGGGCGGCCTTCAGCGCCGCGGGCGGCTCGCGGCCGGGCGCGTCGCCGAAGCCGGAATAGCGCCCCTGGGCGTCGCAGTGCCAGACGTCGACCCGCGCCAGAGGCAGCGGCGCGCCGGTCTCGTCGAACACGTGAAAGCGCAGCTCGACCGCCAGGCCCGGCAGGCCCTCGCGGATGTCGCCCCGCGCCGGCGCGCCGGCCAGGTAGTAGGGCCCCTCCGTCACGGCGGGGGTCAGGGTCGGGCCGGGGTTCAGCTGGCGCGCGCGCGTCTCGGCCGCGGAAGCTTCGGCCGCCGCGCCGGCCGCCGCGCCCGTCGCCAGACCCAGGGCCAGCAGGCCGCGCCGATGGAGATCCGTCATGGAGGTCCTTGATGCTGTCGAGGGGACACCGTCGCGGACCGGCATGGCGGGAGGAGGGCGCGGATCGTTTCGGCCTAGTTGCGAGCCGCAACACAGGCCGCAGGCAGGACCTGGGGTCCCGCCACCTCGCGATCCCAGGCCGCCAGGACGCCCAGCTGGCGCAGTTGGGCGAAGAGGCGCTGCACGTTCCCGCGATTGGCCTCGACCAGGGCGGCCAGGCGCGGGGCCAGCGCGGCGGGCGCCGTCGCGACCAGGCCGCCGGGCATGCGCCGGCAAAAGCCCTGCGCCTGCAGGATGAGCAGATGCCGCCGGATGGTCTCGCCGGAACTCTCGATCCGCGGGGACAGGGCGACGCCCCGAATGGGGCGGCCGACGCCCGTCGGGTTTCGGGTCCAGGCCTTCAGGTGTTCGGCGTCCATGCCGTGCGTGCTGGCCAGCGCCAGCTCCAGCAGCACGCGGCTGCTGATCATGTTGCCGGTCAGGGCGATCAGGTCGTTGCAGGCGCGCAGCGTATATTCCGACAGCGCCCGGTTGGCGGCCCGCACCGGCGGCTCGGGCGTCGGCGGCGCGGCCTCGCCGTCGTCCAGCACGTTCAAGGCCTTGAGCGTCTCGTAGAACCGTCGTCCCCGATCATAGCGGTCGCGCTGCTCGGCCATGTAGACGGCCGAGGTCACCACACCGCGCGGCACGATGACGCCGTCCGGATCGATCGACACCAGGCCGGCCCCCGCCATGTTCACAAGCCGGCGGCGCACGGTCTCGAACGGCATGCGCAGGGATTGGGCCACGGCGTTGATGCTGACCCGCCGCCGCAGGGCGTCGGGCGCGGAGACGTCCACGCCCCCGAACAGGGCGCACAGCGCCTGGTCGCGATTGACCGGCCTCATGTTGGCGTCGAGCGTCGCGGTGAAGATCAGGGCGTCCAGGAGGTCGGCGTGCTGGCCGCGCGTGATCGCGACCGTATCGCGCACATAGGCCAGCGATGCGCGGGTGATCTCCAAGATCATCGTCTCCATCCCGGTTCCGTTTGGGTCGCCTGGTGCTTTACGCGACGCGAGCAGAGGCGCTGTCGCTAGATCTAGCGACACAATCTTAGCGAGAAAAACGCAGGATGGGTAGCGAGGCGAGTGCGCGAGAATTGAAACTATAGGTAGCTTGTCGCCATCCGCCTTTTTCGTCCGAGACGGGCGGCGTTTCATCGACTGACAGGAGGGGTTGATGCCGATCCAAGGATTTCGCCGCTTTCGCGCCGCGCGCGCCGGACTGATCGCGCTCTCGGCCGTGATGGCGTTGGGGGGCGGAAACGCTTCCGCCGGACTGCCGGAGAAGGCCCCCAAACCGCCGGCGGCCAGTCAGGTTCCGGCGGCGGGGCCGGTTCCGAACAACTGCACCGCCGCATGGGATGCGCGACGTAACCAATGCAGGCCTGTCGCCGGCCATTGTCCGGTCGGGCAGAGGGCCGTCATGCACCCGGTGCCCGTCGGCAATCCAACCCGCTGCACCTGTCAGTGCCAGTAGGCGCGACGCTCGAACGCTCAGACCTCAATCCGCCGCGCGCCGTCCCGAAAAGACGGCGCCTGTCCAAGCGAGCACGCCCATGTCATCTCAACCCGACCCCGCCCTGAACCCCGAGGATGTTGTCCGCGAGGCGATCCAAGCAGGCGACTTCCAAAATCGCGGCGTGCTGTTCCCGCCGTTCCAGCTCAAGCCCACGCCGCTGGAGCGCAGTTTCGACATGGTCTGGAATGCCAGGCCCTTCGTCGAGCGCGGCGAACAGTATCCGAACGTCGCTTTCTTCCGGTTCCGGGGCGAGGACGGCGACTTTCGGCCACTGGGCGACGTGATCGTCGCCGGCGACGGCCGCCACGACCTGGTCCTGGCCGCCGGACAGCTGCTGCTGGCCCCCGATCCCAGCAAGCCGGACTGCCTGCGCCATCCGGTGGGCCACGAGTGGATCCTGAACAACGACGGGGCCCAAGGGGCGCCCTTCAGCTACTGGCGTCTGATCCCGCCGCCGGGCTACACCGCCCTGGGCATCTGCTTCGGCTTCGATCAGCCGGTCTACGAGCACTATTGGTGCGTGAAGAACGAGTACCTGGAGCCCGCCGATCGCACCGACGCTTGGCACCGGGACTGGATATGGCGCAACAACGGCAACCTGGCGCGGCCGATCATGCCCAGCAAGCCGCCGCCCGCCAGGGAGCGCGTGATGTGGATGGTCCCTCAGACCGTCCTGAGCGAACAGGGGCAGGAGCCCGCCAGGTTGCTGAAGCTGGGTGTCGCGTCCTTGCCGGTGCAGGAGATCCACAGCAGCCCGGTCTACGACCCGGACGTCACCTCCGACGACGAGACCGCGCCCGGCCTGAAGAAGGTCGCCATCGTGCCCTTCACCGGCATCGCCGCGGACGCCGCCTATCCCGACCAGTCGATGGTGAGCCCGTTCTACTTCGTGGCCTGTGAGCCCCTGTGGCGTTGCGACTCGACCTGGAGCGCGCCGGAGGGCGGATCCCAGTCGATCACCCAGGTCGCCGGGGTCAGCAAGACCGACTCGACCAGTTTCACCGAGCAGACGTCGCTGACCGTGGACTGCAATGTCGGCTTGGCGCTGGACGCCCTGAGCTTGGGCGTGAGCGCGTCCTTCACCCAGTCGTTCTCGCTGACCACGGACCACTCGTCGACGTCGTCGACCGAGGTCTCCAAGACGGTGACGATCGAGCTGCCGCATTCCGACCTGGTGGCCATCTGGTCGCGCCAGGTGCGGATCGCCTTGTTCCGCCTGGACGGCTCGATCGTGTCGGAGGTGCAGTATTCGACCTATGACCAACGGATGCTGTACGACAAGGTGTCGGGGCCGGAACCGCTGAAGGTGCTGGAGCCGGCCCTGGCCGAGTGAGGCTATGGCCTAGCCGTTGATCAGCGCCGCGCGTTCGGCGCTGGTCAGCGGTCGCCAGCGGCCCTCGGGCATGTCGCCCAGGTCCAGCGGGCCGATGCGGACGCGGAACAGGTCGACGACCTTGAGGTCGACCAGCTCGCACATGCGGCGGATCTGGCGGTTGCGGCCCTCGCGCAGCACGAAGCGCAGGCGCTGGTCGGAGATGACCTCGACCTCGGCGGGGCGCAGCTCGCGGCCGTCCAGCTCCAGGCCGAAGCGCAGCAGCTCGATCTTTTCCTCGGTCAGTTCGCCCATGACGGCGACGCGGTATTCCTTCTCGAGGTCCGATTGCGGGCCGATCACGGCCTTGGCCACCACGCCGTCGGCGGACAGCAGCAGGAGGCCGCGCGAGTCCTTGTCCAGCCGGCCGATCGGCGGCAGCAGGTCGCCCGACTGGGGGATGGCGACCTTGTCGACGCCCCACTGGTTCTGGCGGGTCAGCAGGCGCGCGGCCGGCACTTGGCCGGGATCCGGCTGGGCCGAGACCACGCCCTTGGGCTTGTGGACCATGTAGGTCACGGCCGCGTCCAGCTGGGCCGTGGCGCGGTCGGCCAGGACCAGGGTCTGGCCCGGCAGGATCTTGCGGCCGACGTCCTCGACCACTTCGCCGTCGATCGAGACCAGGCCGTTGGCGATCAGCGCTTCGGCCTCGCGTCGCGAGCAGACGCCGCTCTGAGCCAGCCACTTGTTGACCCGCTGGGGTTCGCCCTCGTCATAGGTCCGGGTGAAGGCCATCAGAGCATGATCCCGAAAAGTGGGAACCGGTTTTCGGGCAAGATCATGCTCCAGGCCATCAGCCGAAGCTTTCCTCGAGGCTGGCCAGGCGTTCGGCCTGGTCCTCGGCGATCAGCGGGTTGATCACGTCGTCCAGGGCGTCGCCCTCGATGATCCGCGACAGGTTGTAGAGGGTCAGGTTGATCCGGTGGTCGGTCACCCGGCCCTGCGGGAAGTTGTAGGTGCGGATGCGTTCCGAGCGATCGCCGCTGCCGACCTGGCTCTTGCGGGCCTCGGAGCGGGCGCTGTCCAGGGCCTCGCGCTGCATGTCGTAGAGGCGCGCCTTCAGGTTCTTCATGGCCCGGGCGCGGTTCTGGTGCTGCGACTTTTCCGAGCTGGTCACCACCACGCCGGTCGGCAAGTGGGTGATGCGTACGGCGGAGTCGGTCTTGTTGACGTGCTGACCGCCCGCGCCCGATGAGCGATAGGTGTCGATCCGCAGGTCGCTTTCCTTGATGTCGATCTCGACGTCCTCGGCTTCCGGCAGCACCGCGACGGTGGCGGCCGAGGTGTGGATGCGGCCCTGCGCTTCGGTGGCCGGCACGCGCTGCACGCGGTGCACGCCGCTTTCGAACTTCAGCCGGCCGAACACGCCGTCGCCGGTGATCGAGGCGACGATTTCCTTGTAGCCGCCCATCTCGCCTTCCGAGATGCTGTCGATCTCGACGCGCCAGCCCTGGGTCTGGGCGTAGCGCTGGTACATGCGGAACAGGTCGCCGGCGAACAGGGCCGCCTCGTCGCCACCGGTGCCGGCCCGCACTTCCAGGATGGCCGAGGCGTTCTCGTCCTTGTCCTTGGGCGCCAGCATCAGGGCCAGCTCGCGCTCCAGGACCGGCAGCTTCTCGTCCAGGGCCTCGATCTCGTCCTTGACCATGTCGGCCATCTCGGGATCGGCGGCCATGACGTCCAGCTCGGCGCGCTCGGCGCTCAGCTTGGCCAGGCGCTCGACGGCCTCGGCGACCGGGCGCAGCTCGGCGTGTTCCTTGGAGAGCTTGACGATCTCGGCGCCGTCGGTGGCCGCGCCCATGCGCGCCTCCACTTCGCGGAAGCGGTCGAGAACCTGGTCGAGGCGGGCCTGGGGCAGTCGCAAGGGGGCTGTTCGCACGGCTGAAATGAACGGTCGGTCTCTGTAGAGCCTTTCCCCCGCGAAGGGAATGGATCGGGGGCGAAACCCGGTTTGGGGTGTGTGCGAACGCCCGTTAGCCGCAGCTTAGCCATTGTCCGCGCAGGGTGCCGCCTCCTTCGAGCGAACCTGCGGGCCCTTTCGCTAAAGATGAAGCGCATCGAGACCCGTCTGTCGGCGCCCCTGGCGGGGATGGCCATGCTGACCGTCGGCCTGCTGGTCGTGGTGCTGGCCATGTCCGCCGCCCGCGTCGACCGCGACGCCCTGGAGCACGAGCAGGCCCTGGTCGCGCGCGGCATGCAGGCCAAGGTCGCCGACATCGAGCGGACGATCTGGTCAGAGGTCGGCTGGGACGAGGCCGTCGAGCATCTGGACAACCGTTACGACCCGCAGTGGGCGCACGAGAACATCGGCACCTACCTGGTGGGGCAGGCCGGGTTCGACCAGATCATCGTGCTGGATCACGCCAGCCGGCCGGTGTTCAACGAGCGCCTGGGCCAGCCGACGTCCAGCGCCTGGTACGACCACAACGCCGCGACCCTGGCGCCGATCCTGGACCGGCTGCGCCAGCGCGAGGCCGCCACGCCGCGCCCGACCGGGCCGCGCCCGGACGGCGACATGGTCTCGCGACCCATCCAGGTCAGCGCGATCGAGCGCCTGGACGGCGACGCCTACCTGGTCACCGCCAGCCTGGTGCAGTCCGACTTCGGCAAGGCCCTGGTCCGCCACGCGCGCGCCCCGGTGGTGCTGACGGCGCTGAAGCTGGACGCGGCGTTCCTGGACGGCTTCGCCAGCCGCTTCCTGCTGCCCGGCGTCCACCTGCATGCGAGCGACGCCACCGCCGAGCGCGACGACGCCCACCTGCCCCTGACGAACCTGAAGGGCCAGGTCGTGGCCACCCTGGACTGGCAGCCGCCGCATCCGGGCCAGCGCCTGCTGCGCAAGGCCGTGCTGCCGATCCTGCTGGTGGTCGGCGGCCTGGGCGTGGCGGTGATCGTCTTCGCCCGCCGCAGCCGCAAGATCGCCGAGGGCCTGGTCGCCAGCGAGGCGCGGGCCAAGCACATGGCGCTGCACGACGCCCTGACCGGCCTGCCCAATCGGGTGCTGTTCGAGGAGCGCCTGCGCCAGGCGATCGACGGCCTGCCACGTCGCCGCCAGGCCATGGCGGTGCTGGCCATCGACCTCGACCGCTTCAAGGCGGTCAACGACACCCACGGCCACGCGGCCGGGGACGAGCTGATCCAGGCGATGGCCAAGCGGCTGCAGGCCCTGTGCCGGGCCGGCGAGACCGTGGCGCGGCTGGGCGGCGACGAGTTCGCCGTCGTCGCCGTCGACCTCGAGCCGAACGGCGCGGCCGCCCTCGCCGAGCGGCTGGTCCAGGCCATGAGCGCGCCCGTAGAGCTGTCGTGCGGGGCGGTGTTCGTCGGTGGCTCGGTCGGCGTGGCCCTGATCGACCGCGCCGAAGGCCATGTCGGCGCCGTCGAGGCCGCCCGCCGCGCCGACGTGGCCATGTACCGCGCCAAGGACGAGGGCCGCGGCCGCTACTGCTTCTTCGAGGCCGAGATGGACGCGGCGCTGAAGGCCCGGCGCGGGTTGGAGGCCGACCTGCGCGCCGCCCTCGGCGACGGCGGCGTCTGGCTGGCCTACCAGCCGCAGGTCAACGCGACCGGCCGGGTGGTCGGGGTCGAGGCTCTGGCCCGCTGGACCCACCCGGTGAAGGGCCCGATCTCGCCCTCGGCCTTCGTGCCCCTGGCCGAGGACTGCGGCCTGATCGACGAGCTGGGCCGCCTGGTCATGCGCCGCGCCTTCACCGACAGCCGCCGCTGGAAGGGGCTGAAGGTCGCCGTCAATGTCTCGGCCCTGCAGATGCGGCAGGCCGATTTTCCCGACCAGGTCGCGGCGCTGCTGGCCGAGACGGGCGCTCGGGCCAAGGGCATCGAGCTGGAGATCACCGAAGGCGCCCTGCTGGGCGACGACGAGACCACGCACCGGGCGATCGCCCGCCTGCGGGCCATGGGCTTCTCGCTGGCCCTGGACGACTTCGGCACCGGTTACAGCTCGCTGAGCTATCTGCGGCGCTATCCGATCGACAAGATCAAGATCGACCGCAGCTTCATCACCCCGCTGGGCGAGGACGAGGAGGCCGGGGCGGTGGTCGCGGCCATCGTGCGCCTGGCCAAGGCGTTGAGCCTGTCGGTGATCGCCGAGGGCGTCGAGACCAACCGGCAACGCCAGCAGCTGCGCGAGATCGGCTGCGCCCAGGCCCAGGGCTTCCTGTTCAGCCCGCCGACCCCGGCCGACCGCATCGACGCCCTGGTCGCCGAGGGCGGCCGCATCAGGGTGGGGGCGGAGGCCTGACCGGCTTTCGGCTTTTTTGAGCTCCCCAGATCCGCTCTCCCCGGCGAAAGCCGGGGCCCAGATCGAACCCGGGCGTCCAGGGGACGGCAGGGCGAAAGGGCGCGTCAGCCCCAGCCTTTCTGGATGAATCTGGGCCCCGGCTTTCGCCGGGGAAACGGTAGTGGCGATGAGCGACTTCCACTACTGACAGGAATTGTCATCGGTCTTTATTGAAAACGCTCATAAGCGTGTCTAACTCGCTGGGCAGCTCGGCCGGAGGGGCCGGGATTAGCGAGGGTTATCTCCATGTCCGTCTCCATCCAGCAGGTCGCCGTGACCTCGATCGCGCGCGGCCTCAAGACGCTGTCGGCCCTGCTCGACAAGGCCAAGGCCCATGCCGAGGCCTCGGGCGCCAGCCCGGACGCCTATGTCGCCGCCCGCCTGTTCGAGGACATGCTGCCGCTGAGCGGCCAGATCCAGCGCGCCTCCGACACCGCCAAGGGCGCGATCGCCCGCCTGGCCGCCGTCGACGCGCCCAGCTACGCCGACGACGAGACCACCTTCGCCCAGCTGCAGGCGCGCATCGCCAAGACCCTGGCCTATGTCGAGAGCGTCCCGGCTTCGGCCTTCGAGGGCGCCGAGACCCGCGAGGTCACGGTCCCGGCCGGGCCGTCGATCACCCTGGGCTTCACGGGCCTGGACTATCTGCTGGAGTTCGTGATCCCGAACTTCCAGTTCCACGTCGTCACCGCCTACGACATCCTGCGCAACCAGGGCGTCCCGTTGGGCAAGCGCGACTTCCTGGGCATCGGCCCGGAACGCGTGAAGACGGCGGCTTAGTCTCTCAATCCTCCCCCTAGCGGGGGAGGTGGCGCGAAGCGCCGGAGGGGGAAGTGCTGCTGAGCTTGCTTCTTCCCCCTCCGTCGTCGCTGCGCGCCGACACCTCCCCCGCTAGGGGGAGGATTTTTGGCGACCCTACCGCCACCTGAACTCCGCCGCGTCCGTCGACCCCTGGCCGGCCAGCGCCGCCCTGGCCGCCGCATCGCCCAGCACCTGCGCCTTCAGGAAGATCACGCTCAGCGCCGAGGCTTCGGCGAAGCCCGGGGCGTCGGCGTGGTGGGCCAGGCCGTGGTCGACGCCCTTGCCGATCCAGGCGTACTTGTCGCCGGCCGGGCTGGTCTCGAACGGATAGAGATGCTCATGCCAGTCGTCGAACACGCCGGGCATGACGTCCTTGTCGCCGGTGACCATCAGCATCGGGACCTTGACGCCCTGATAGGCGGTCGGGGTGATCAGGCCCCGGATGACGCCGGCGCTGGAGAAGCACAGCACGGCCTTCACGTTGGGGTCCTGGGCCGGGACCATGCCCGTCAGCGCCCCGCCGCGGATCAACGACATCAGCGAGCCGTACGAGTGGCCGGCCGCCGCGACCGGCAGGCCCGGCGCGGCCTGGGCGGCGTAGGCGGTCGCGGCGGCCAGGTCGGCCAGCCGGGCCGGAAACGCGGTCTGCAGGGTGTAGTCGGCGCGCTTGGGATGCTTCTGGGAATCGACGTGCAGCGGCGCGACGACCAGGAAGCCGGCCTTGGCCCATAGGTCCAGCAGGGCGGCGTAACCCGCCGGCCAGGCGCCGGCCCCATGCGAGAACACCACCACGCCCTTGGGCGCGTCCGGTCGGACGATGGTCAGCTCGACGTCGCGGTCGGCGACCTTGATCGTCGTGGTGGTCGTCGTCTCGGCGCGGGCCAGGGTCGGTGCGACGAGCGCGGGCGTCGCGGCCAGCGCCAAGGCCCCGGCCAGCAGGCCACGGCGGTGCGGGAAGAAATCGGTCACGGTTGAGCCCCCTGGACTGGATCGAACGGCACGCTTCCGCGCTTCGCGACCGCTGTCCAGAGGCTCGCCGCGGCGGAGTGGCCCGACCCTAGCCGTGCGAGCGCATCACCGGCAGGGGCGGGGCCTCGATCGCCACCTCGCGCGGCGCCGGCTTGGCCGCCGCGCCGGCCTTGTGGTCGACGACCAGCGGGTACAGCGAGACCACCAGCAGCACGGCCATGGTGACATTGAAGGTCCGCAGCACGGCCGGGCGATCCAGGAACGGCCGCAGGCCCTGGCCGAACCCGGCCCAGGCGGCGCTGCACGGCGCGCCGATCAGCATGAAGGTCCCGGCCAGCAGCGGCACGATGGTCCAGCCCGAGCCCTCGGGCGCGTAGGTGGTCACCGCGCCCAGGGCCATGGCCCAGGCCTTGGGATTGACCCACTGGAACGCCGCCGCCTGCAGGAAGGTCATCGGCTTGCCCAGGGCCTTGTCGTTGACGGATCCGGACGTCCCGATCTTCCAGGCTAGCCACAGCATGTAGGCCGCCCCGACCCAGCGCAGGATCTCGTGTAGCACCGGATAGGCGCGGAAGACGCCGCCCAGGCCCAGCCCCATGGCCAGCACCATGAAGCCCAGGCCGCAGCTGATCCCCAGGATGTGCAGCACCGTGCGGCGGAAGCCGAAGTTCGCCCCGGAGGCCAGCAACATCATGTTGTTCGGGCCCGGCGTGCCGGCCGTGGCGAAACAGAACAGGACATAAGCCAGTAGCAATTCCGGGGTCATCACGGCCTCCGTGTCTCTAGGTGTCACCGTGATGATTTCCATTGTATCATGAGTCAAATTGCATATTGTCATAGTGACAATAAAGGAGACATGCGCGTGCCACCGACCTGGACGCCCGTCATCCCCGACGGTGACGCCCCGCTGTACGAGCGACTGGTGTCGGTGCTGCGGGCCGATATCGGCTCAGGGGTGCTGACCGCCGGTGTGCGCCTGCCGCCGCAGCGCGACCTGGCCTATCGCCTGGGCGTGGGGCTGGGCACGGTGACGCGAGCCTATGTCGAGGCCGAGAAGGCCGGGTTGGTCAGCGCCCATGTCGGCCGGGGCAGCTTCGTCAACGCCCCCACCGCCCACCGGGCCTTCGAGCGCGACGGGCCGATCAACCTGGCCCAGAACATCGCTCTGTCGTCGCCCGCCGGGACGCGCATCGCCGAGGCCCTGGCGCGGGTGCGCCGCCGGCCCGACCTCCTCGAGCACCTGGCCTATGCGCCGCCGATGGGCCACGAGGCGCAGCGGCGGGCCGGGGCGGCGTGGCTGGCGCGGACCAGCAGCTATGAGAGCGTCGACTGGCGGCGGCTGATCTGCTGCGGCGGGGCCCAGCAAGGCCTGGCCCTGACCCTGGGCGCCCTGCTGCGGCCGGGCGAGGTGCTGCTGACCGAGGCCCTGGCCTATCACGGCCTGAAGTCCCTGGCCCTGCACAGCGGCTGGCGCGTCCGGGGCCTGCCGATGGACGCCGAGGGCCTGCGCCCCGACGCCCTGGAAGAGGCGATCCTGGCCACCGGCGCGCGGGTGCTGGCGGTGCTGCCGACCCTGCAGAACCCCACCGGCCGGATCATGAGCCGCTCGCGCCGCGACGCCATCGTGGCCATCGCCCGCAAGCACGACCTGATCCTGGTCGAGGACGACATCTACGGCGCCTACGCCCAGGACGCGCCGCCGCCGTTCGCCATGCTGGCCCCCCAGCGGACCTTCTACGTCTCGGGCGTGTCCAAGACCCTGGCGCCGGGCCTGCGCGCCGGCTTCATCGTCGCGCCCGCCGCGGAACAGTTCGAGCGGCTGCTGGACGCGGTGCGGGTGATGACCTACGCGCCGCCGGCCTTCGGCGGGCTGATCGCCACCCAGTGGATCGAGGACGGCACCGCCGACACCATCCTGGCCGAGGTGCGCGACGAGGCGGCCGCCCGTCTGGTGATGGCCCGCCAGCTCCTGGGCGCGGCGATCGAGACCCCCGCTCGGACCTGGCGCCGCACGTCTGGCTGCCGATGAGCGAGCTGGAGGCCGAGCGCCTGGCCGGCCGCGCCCTGCGCGGCGGGGCCGAGGTCACCCCGCCGTCGGCCCCGGTCGTCGAGCCGGGCCACGAGTGCGGCGTCCGCGTCTGCCTGGGCGCGGTTCCCGATCGCGAGACCCTGCGGCGCGGCCTCGAGATCGTCGCCGGCGCCTTGTCCAGCGAGGTCGGCGAACGATCCCTGGCGATGATCTAGACGGCTACCACAGCAGCGTCTTGACCCAGGTCGACCCGTCCGGGGCGGGCGAGACGACCTTGACCACCACCTGGCTGTCCTTGGCCAGCCAGAAGGTCGCCGGCTTCCATTCGGGGTGATTGTAGTCGGTGGTCATCACCCAGCAGTCGACCTTGCCGCCGGCCGAGCTGGTCAGGACTTCCGAGCCCGTCACCTTGAACACATAGGGCGCGGGCGGGCCGCCGCCCGGATGGTGGAAGACGATCCGCGCCTCATAGCCCTTGGCCAGCGGCAGGGCCTGCAGGAATTCGGTGTCGGTTTCGAAGTTGAAGGTCGGCTCGGGCGCGGCGACGTCATAGGCGGCCTGGGTGTTGCCGGGCAGGTCCTGCAGGCCCACGACCCGGTCGGGGCGGAAGTCGAACCCCTCGACCTTGGTCTGGCCGTCGCGGGTGGTGGTGCGGACGTGGCTATAGGGGCGGAAGGTGCCTAGCTCGAACCAGCTGTCCAGGGTCTTGACCGCGCCCGGCGTCGCGCCGTCCCAGTGCTGGACGATGTGCAGCCGCCTGACGCCGGCCTTGTCGGGCTCGATGCGGATCTCGCGTGTCCAGACGTCCAGCGGCTGGATCGTGTCGCCGACCTGCTTGTAGCGCAGGTAGCGGTGGACGGCGGGCTTGACCTTGTCGAACCGCGCCAGCGGCTGGCCCACCGGCACGGGGGTCACGGCGGCTTGGGCGACTTGGGCGACGGAGAGGGCGATCGCGACGCCGAAGGCCGCGCGAAGGGTGAGCGACATGAAAAGGTCCTGAACGAGCGTGGCGAGCATGTGAGGGGAGGGGCCGTGCGTCCGCCAATTAAGCTTCGGTAATCCCTGCTGACCCCGCCGCGCCGCGAGGCGGACGCTCTGGCTTCAATCAAGCCCCGCCAATACCGCCTCCACCCGCTCGGCGACCGATCCTGGCGCCACGGGAACCAGCTCGAACCCCAGCTCGGCATAGGCCTCTTCATGCGTCCGCTCGAAGGCCCGCGCCTCTTCCAGCCCGATCCGACGCGCCGCCGTCGGCGTGATGAAGCCGAGGCTGCGCACCAGGAACACGCAACGCCGATAGACGTCCTCGGCCGCGATCCGGTCGAGTTCCGCGCGCAGCAGGGCCGAGACCGGATGACCCAGGAACCGCGCCAGGGCCAGGGCGCAGACCGGCGAGCGGTCGAAGAACACGAGGTCGCCGCTGGCCCGCGCCTGGCGTTGTCGCTGCAGGGCGACGATGGCGTCGACGAAGCCCGGATCGGTCCAGGGCTCGGCCACGCCCTCGGCCTGGGCGAGGGCGATGACGTCGGTCGCGGCCTCCTCGACCACGACATGGCCGGCGCGCTCCAGGGCGCGCAGCAGCACGGTTTTCCCAGCGCCCGGGGCGCCGGTCAGGATGTAGCGTCGCATGTGTGTGGGGGGATCCTCGCCGAAGGCGGCGTGTCCCAGGACGATAGCGCCTCTACAGCGCCTTTTCCATCACCACGAAATGCAGGTCGTCCCTCTGCGGCACGCCGAAGCGTTCGTCGCCGTAGGGGAAGGGCTCGGTCTGGCCGGTCAGGCGGTAGCCGCGCCGCTCGTACCAGGCGATCAGGGTGTCGCGCACCGAGATGACGGTCATCTCCATGGACTTGCCGCCGCGCGCGCGGGCATAGGCCTCGGCGGCCTCCAGCATGGTCCGGCCGATGCCGCCGGCCTGACGCAGGGGCGAGACGGTGACCATGCCGACGTACCAGGCGTCGGCCTCGCCCTCGCCGTTCGGGGGCTGGACCCACACGCAGGCGTGCGGCGTGTCGCCCTCGGCGTCGCGCAGGGTCAGCAGGGCGGAACCGGGATTGGCCGCCAGGTCGGCCCGCAGGGACGCCGCGTCCGTGCGCTGGCCGCCCAGCAGATAGCTCTCGCTGGTCCAGCCCTTGGTCGCGAGCTCGCCGCGATAGGCCGAGTTGACGAGGACGGCCAGGGCGGCCAGTTCGTGGTCTTGCGCGGGGGCGATCAGCATGGTCCCGTTTAAGCCACGCCGAACGCCGCAAGCCAAGCGGCCGGAGAATCGCTTAGCGTCCGGTCGTGGCCGGCGCGGCTGGATGCGAGTGGGGAAACGGATGCCTGAGCTGCTGATCGGCTGCGGCAACAGTCGCGACAAGCGGGTGGGCGATCTGTCCGACTGGGCGTGGAAGGACCTCACCACCCTGGATATCGACCCGCACGCCGGGGCGGACATCATCCACGACCTCAACGTCATGCCCTATCCGTTCGCGGACGACCATTTCGACGAGGTCCACGCCTACGAGGTGCTGGAACACACGGGACAGCAGGGCGACTGGCGGTTCTTCTTCGCGCAGTTCAGCGAGTTCTGGCGCATCCTCAAGCCCGGCGGCCTGCTGTGCGCGACCTGCCCGTCGATGTCGTCGCGCTGGGTGTGGGGCGATCCGGGCCATACGCGGGTGATCCAGCCGGAAAGCCTGATCTTCCTGCAGCAGCCGCAGTACGCCCAGGTCGGGATCACCTCGCTGACCGACTATCGCGCGGTCTATCAGGCCGACTTCGACATGCCGTTCACCCAGGACGACGGCGAGACCTTCAAGTTCGCGCTGCGGGCGGTGAAGCCGTCGCGGATCCAGCCCAAGACGGGACCGGTGGCCTAGGCTCTAGCGCCCCCGGACCTTCTTCCAGGCTCCGCCGGCCATCCGCTTCACGCCGCCGGCCTCGCGCTTGATCATCTCCCAGGGATGGAACGCCAGCCCGACCGTGTCGGCCATGGCCGCGCCGCGCGCGCCCATCGGGCGCTCGGGCCCGGTGGTGGAGTCGACGGCGGTCTGGTGCTCGATCTCGGCGTTCAGCTCTGCCCCGACCAGGATGGCCATGATCGAGAACCACACCCAGACCATGAAGGCGATCACCGCCCCCAGCGGGCCGTAGGTGGCGTCGTAGTGGGCGATGCGGTTGACGTAGATCGAGAAGCCCAGCGAGCCGGCCAGCCATCCGGCCGAGGCCGCGCCCGCCCCGATCCACACCCAGCGCCACCGGGCCTGGGCCCGGCTGGGCCCGAAGCGGTACAGCACGGCGAAGGCCATGGCGGTCATGGCCATCACGATCAGCCAGCGGATCGGCGAGACGATCCCGTCCAGCGCCGAGAGGCGGGCGGCCTCCAGCAACAGCGGCGTGACGATCAGCACGCCCGAGGCGACCGCCGCGTACAGCAGGGCGCAGACGGTGAAGAGGTAGCTGAGCAGGGTGCGCCGGATCAGGTGCCGTTTCTCGTCCTCGTCATAGGCGATGTTCAGCCCGTCGAAGAGCGCCCGCATGCTGGCGTTGGCGCTCCAGATCGACAGAAGCAAGCTGAAGGCGAAGGCCACGCCCAGCTTGGCCTGGCCCTGGCTGGCCAGCCGCAGCATCTGCTCGCCGACGATCTGGACGACGCTGGCGGGAAACACCCCGCGCATGCCGCGCAGCTGCTCCTCGACGGTGCGCACGTCGGCGAACAGACCGTACATCGACACGAAAGCGCCGATGGCCGGAAACAGGGCCAGCAGGGTGTAGAAGGTCACGCCCCCGGCCACGGCCGGCAGGCGGTCGACGCTGATCTCGCGCCAGGTGCGCCACAGGATGTCGCGCCAGCCCAGCAGCGGGATGTGGCCGGGGTGGCGGGCGGCGCGGCCCCGGCGCGGCTCGGCCTGGTCGAAGTCGGCCGGCGGCATGGCGCGGTCTTCCGACAGGCCCGGAGGGGCGTCGATGTGGTCCTCGACCTGTTTCCTGGGCAAGGCGAACGGCGTCACCGCCAACAGCACGATCCACGGCGCCAGGTGGTAGGGACGCGATTTCAGCCAGGACAGGATCGGACGCGGCGAAGCGTCGGTCATGGAACGCCCTCCAGGCCATGGAAACCCCGCCGGTTCGGCTCCGTTCCGCGCAAGCCTTGCCTTGGGCCGAGTCGTCCACAATCTTGCGCGCCATGGACGCCCGCATCGCCTCGATCTATCGCCACCCCGTCAAGGGTTTCACGCCCGAACGGCTGACCTCGGCTATTCTCGAGGCCGGGGCGTGTTTCCCGTGCGACCGACTGTACGCGGTCGAGGACGGGCCCAGCGGTTTCGACCCCGCCGCCCCGGGCCATATCTCGAAGATGAAGTTCACGGTGCTGGCCAAGATCCCCGCCGTCGCCAAGGCCCGCACGGCCTATGACGAGGCGACCGGCGTGTTCAGCGCCAAGGCCGAGGGGCGGCCCGACTTCGCCGGCGACCTGCGGACGGACGCGGGGCGCGCGGGGCTGGAGACCTGGCTGGCCGCCTTGCTGGACGGCGAGATCACCGGGCCGCTCAGGGTGATCGAGGGGCCGGGCGCGCACCGGTTCATGGACAGCAAGTCCGGCTACGTCTCGATCGTCAACCTGGCCAGCGTGCGCGATCTTGGCCAGCGCCTAGGCATGACCCTTGATCCGCTGCGCTTCCGCGCCAATCTCTATGTCGAAGGCTGGCCGGCCTGGGTCGAGAACGACTGGACCGGCCGGACCCTGACCGTCGGCGGCGCGACCGCCGACGTCCTCAAGCCCATTGTCCGCTGCGCCGCCACCCACGTCGACCCGACCACGGCCGAGCGCGACGTCGAACTGGTCAAGGCCCTGTTCGACACCTACGGCCACATGTTCTGCGGGATCTATCTGAACATCACCGGGGGCGGTGAAGTGCGGGAGGGGGATGGAGTGGCGGTGGGGTGACCCTCAGGACAGATGGGATTCGATGTCCATGTTCTGATGCAATATGCGGACGATTTCGATGAATGTTTCCCGCCGCTTATAGAAGATGAAATGCGAGCCGGCTGAACGTTGCCGGTAGCCGTTCGGCAAATCGTCATTGATCGGGCTTAGGTCGGGGTTCGCGGCCACCAGTCCAATCGTGGCTCGAATGTCTTGTAAGTAGCTAAGCGCTCGCCGCGCGCCCCATTGGGCTCTTGAATAAACCCAGATCTCGTCGAAGTCGCGTTGTGCTCTGGGCGTGAGCCTGTAGCCGCTCACTCTTCGATGCCCTCTTCCCTGGCTTTCTCAGCGATATAAGCGTCAAGATCGAACTCTTCGGCGAGCCCGCTTTGTTCGCCCTCGATGAGCGCCGCGCGTAGCCGAGCCAATCGCATCTCGCGATCTTCCAGCAGACGAAGGCCCGCGCGGACGACCTCACTGGCTGAACCGTAGCGTCCTTCTTCGATCTGGTCCGAGATGAAGGACTGAAAGTGCTCGCTAAGCACGATAGAAGTGTTCTTGCTCATCACGCGCTCCAGTTGTTGGCAGGATACCAAAAACTGGTACCCCATTCAATCTCGCCACCCCAACCTCAAAGCGCTAAACCCCGCCCATGACCCTGACCCTCGTCAAAGCCTGGACCGCCGCCAAGGATCGTCTGAAGGACGCCGGCATCGATCAGCCGTCGATCGACGCGCGCCTGATGCTGGAGGTGGCCGCCAATGTCACCCGCACCGAGATCGTGACCGATCCCTACCGCGAGCTCACCGAGGCGCAGGTCGCCACGCTGGACGAGTACCTGGCCCGCCGGGCCCGGCGCGAGCCGGTCAGCCACATCATCGGCCGCAAGGGCTTCTGGAAGATCCTGCTGCAGGTCAACAAGGACGTCCTGACCCCGCGTCCCGAGACCGAGGTGATCGTCGACGAGGTGCTCAAGGCCTTCCCCGAGCAGATGCCGTTCTCGATGCTGGACCTGGGCGTCGGCTCGGGCACCATCCTGCTGGCGGTGCTGGCCGAGCGTCCGGCCGCCAAGGGCCTGGGCGTCGACGCCTCCAGCGAGGCCCTCGCCGTGGCGCGGGACAACGCCGCCAACCTGGACCTGAACAATCGCGCCGCCCTGATGCACGGCGACTGGACGGCGGGGCTGGGCGACGCGAACTTCGACCTGGTCGTTTCCAACCCGCCCTACATCCCGACGGCGGTGATCGACACCCTGGAGCCCGAGGTTCGCGACCACGAACCGCGCCTGGCCCTGGACGGCGGGGCCGACGGCCTGGACGCCTATCGCCTGCTGGCCCCCGAGATCCTGCGGGTGCTGAAGCCCGGCGGCATGTTCGCCGTCGAGATCGGCTACGACCAGTCCAAGGACGTCGAAGCCTTGTTCTCCGCCGCCGGCGCGCAAGAGGTCCGCACGGTCAAGGACCTGTCGACGCACGACCGCGTTGTGGTCGGGGTGAAAAATCCCTTGGAAACCGGGGCGTGAACCGTTAGACGAGTCATGTCTCCTTCCAGATCGCCGGGTGACGGGAAAAGCGAACGCTTCAAGCGTTGGCGAGGCTCCCCCGGCAGGCGCGCCCGGTCCGCCGGTCGCCGCGCCGCAAAGAGCAGGGCGGGGGCTCTACGGAAACCAGTGTCTCTGAGACTCACCCAGGGTTCGACCCGCCCAGAGACCAGCAAGGCCGGACGCGCCAGCATAAGACTGACCTCCGGACAGGTTCAGAAGAGAACATGAGAGATTTCAAAGGCATGAAGCGCCAACGCGGCCGCAACAATCGCGGTGGCAACGGCGGCAAGCCTCAGCAGCACAACGCTAACCGCGCCTTCGACTCGAACGGCCCCGAGGGCGTCAAGGTGCGCGGCGCGGCCCAGAGCGTCTACGAGAAGTACCAGCAGCTGGCCCGCGACGCCTCGTCGTCCGGCGACCGCGTGCTGGCCGAGAACTACCTGCAGCACGCCGAGCACTATTTCCGCGTCCTGCGGGCGATCCAGCCGAATCGTCCGGTGGCGGACATCGTCGGCAAGGACGTCTACGCCGCCTACGAGATCGACTTCGAGGCCGAGCCGCCGGAAGAGCCCGAGGTCGTCGAGACCCCGGCCCAGACCGAAAGCCAGGGCGAAGGCGGCGAGGGCGACGGCGAGCAGCGCCGCGACCGTTTCGAGAGCCGCGACCGCGATCGCAACCGGGATCGTGACCGCAACCGCGACGACCGCAACCGCGATGGCCGCGATGGCGAAGGTCGTCGGGACCGCTGGCGCGACCGCGACGACCGCGACCGCAATCGCGATGATCGTCCCCGCGACGACCGCCCGCGTGAAGACCGGCCTCGCGACGACCGTCCCCGTGATGATCGCCCGCGCGAGGACCGCTTCCGCGATCGTGACGACCGCCCGCGCGATGATCGTCCCCGTGAAGACCGTCCCCGTGACGACCGTGCGGCCGCCGCCGAGGGCGAGCAGCCGCAAGGCGACGGCGAGTTCCGCGAAGGCCGCCGCCGTGACCGGAACCGCAATCGCGATCGCGACTGGCAGCCGCGCGGCGAGCGCGACCCGCTGGCCGTGATCGAGCCGGAAGCCTCGCCCTTGCCGTCGTCCAGCGACGCGCCGGCCGGCGAAGGCTCGCCCGTGCTGCGTGGCCAGGACGGCGCCGTCAGCGAGGCCCCGGCCTTCCTCGGCCGCAAGTCCACGCGCGCCACCGCTGCCGCTGCCGCTGCCGCCGAACCGGCCCCGGCCGCCGAGGCCCCCGCGGCCGAAGGCGGTGAAGAGGTCAAGAAGCCCCGCCGCCGCCGCGCCCCGCGCAGCTTCGAGGCGGGCGAAGGCGCGCCGGCCGGTTCGGAGTCCGAGGACGCCTGATCCGCGTCGTGTGATCGACCTTACGAAAGGGAGCCGTGAAAGCGGCTCCCTTTTTCGTTGGGCGGTGAGTTGGCCTTCGAGTCGAGGCATGGGCGCCGGGCTCCCGTCGCCACGATCGGCTACTACACTCAGCTCGCGAGAAGCGGTACGCGACGTCCGCAACGGGTCGTGAGCCGCCATTGGCCTCCCACTCAGAACTAGACGATCAGAGCTGCACGACCTCACCGTCTTCCTTCGTGAAACAGTCGGGCTTGCGGTCCAGCAGATCGAGCACGACTTCGGACGGTCGACACAGCTTCACGCCGTTCGGCGTCACAACGATGGGTCGGTTCACCAGGATCGGATTCTCGACCATGGCGTCGAGGATGCGGCCCTCGCTGACGTCGTCGGCCAGGAGGCCCAGTTCCTCGGCCGGCGTCCCCTTCTGGCGCATGAGCTGGTGAAAGGTCAGGCCCGCCGCACCGGCCAGTTCCCGAAGCTGATCGTGGGTCCAACCTTCCCTTAGATACTCGACCACCTTCGGCTGGTAGCCGGCGGCCTCGACCATGGCGACGGTGTTTCGCGAGGTGCCACAGGCCGGGTTGTGGAAGATGGTGATCGGGAAGTCGGCGTCGCTCATGAGGTCGTTTCCGTTTTGAGAAGCCAGCCGAAGACGCCGGCCGCGAGCAGCGCGCCGACGATCTGGGCGAGGATGAAGGCCGGCGTGCTGGACGGCGCGATGCCGGCGAAGGTGTCCGACAGGCTCCGCGCGATCGTCACCGCTGGATTGGCGAACGAGGTCGAGGCTGTGAACCAGTAGGCGGCGGTGATGTAGAGACCGACCGCCATCGGCGTAGCTTCGGGCCTGAACCGGACCGTTCCGAGGATCGTCGCGACCAGGCCGAATGTCGCCACGACTTCCGAGAAAGCTAGCGCCCCACCGTTCCGCAGCTTGGTCGAGACCTGCAGGATCGGCTCACCGAACATGGCGTGGGCGATCCAGACGCCCAGCACCGCGCCGACGACCTGGGCGATCGGATAGGCCAGCGCCAGCCGCCACGGCAGGTCCCGCCGCAGGGCCGCGACCAAGGTCACCGCCGGATTGAGATGGGCGCCGGAGATCGGACCGAACACACCGACCAGAACGACCAAGGCCGCGCCGGTCGCCAGCGTGTTGCCCAGCAGGGCGATGGCGACATTCCCGCCCGCTAGGCGCTCGCCCATGATCCCCGAGCCGATCACCACGGCCAACAGCAAGGCCGCGCCGAGGCCTTCCGCCACCAGCCGCCGAGACATGCTGAAGACTTCCATGATCAGCAGGTCGAGCCAGGCGCGCAGGCCTTCACGCGGGCTAGAATCGAGCCCAGCGGCGCGCAGATTTCGGGCGCGCCGTTGCAGCAGTCCTCCATCAGGAAGCCCAGCATCCCGCTCATCGCGCCGTAGTCCGCCGAATAGATGATCGACCGCCCGTCGCGCCGCGAGGCGATCAGGCCGGCATGGGACAGAATGTTGAGATTGGCCGACAGGCTGTTGGGGAGGACGTCCAGCGTGCGTGCGATCTCGCCCGCCGCGATCCCGTCCGGACCGGCCTTTACCAGCAGACGGAAGATCGCCAGGCGTCCCTCGTGACCGAGGGCGGAGAGCATATTGACAGCGGCCTTTGATTCCATATTTCCAATATGCTCGAATTATTCGATAGTTCAATGGCCGCGTTGGAGTTCCCCGTGACCGAGTTTCCCGCCCTCGACGCCAAGTACCTCGCCCAGGTCGATCACGACCGGCTGGAGGTGGCGGCCCCGGTAACGCATCCGCCGCGCATCCTGTTGCTCTACGGTTCTCTGCGTGCGCGCTCATTCAGCCGCCTGCTGGTCGAGGAGGCCGCGCATATCCTCGAGGCCCTGGGGTGCGAGACCCGCGTCTTCGATCCGCGTGACCTGCCGCTGCCCGACGCCACCGGCCCGGACCACCCGAAGGTCCAGGAGCTGCGGGCGTTGTCGCAGTGGTCGGAAGGCCAGGTGTGGTGCAGCCCGGAAAGGCATGGCGCGATCTCCGGGATCATGAAGGCCCAGATCGACTGGATTCCGCTGGAGATCGGCAGTATCCGGCCCACCCAGGGCAAGACCCTGGCCATCATGCAGGTCAGCGGCGGCTCCCAGTCGTTCAACGCCGTCAACACCCTGCGCCTGCTAGGACGCTGGATGCGGATGATCACAATCCCCAATCAGTCGTCGGTGGCCATGGCCTACAAGGAGTTCGACGACGACGACCGCATGAAACCGTCCAGCTACTACGACCGTGTCGTCGACGTCATGGAGGAGCTCGTCAAGTTCACCCTGCTGACCCGCGACCGGGCCGACTATCTCGTCGATCGCTACAGCGAGCGGAAATCAGATGGGCGGATTCCCGAGCAGGTGGTGCTCGGCGCCGAGGCGATGCGACACGAGACGGCCAGCTAGCCGACTTTCCGAAAATCCGAGAAGGGTCGAAAGCAAAAATCGGCGACGATCTGCAGGCGGACCTAGCCTTCAGAACGGGTGGGGCGGCCGCGCCAGAATTTCGATCCGTTCCAAATTGCCATTGATCCCAAGGACCACATCGACCTGCCAGACAAGCGCTCGCTCGCCCCTGATCTCAAAACGGTAAGGCTGCCAGAGGCGATTGCCAGTCGACCTGTATTCTATCGAGAATGGATCTTCGAACGACAGTGCAAGGAAGACATCGCGGGGCGCGATTTTGGTCTGCTCGTAGGAAGCGGGCGCGCCCGACAGGAGTTCGAAATATAAGCTTTCGCCGCCCCTCAGTTTTGCTTGTGCTGCTTTCACGACGGCGATGATCTTGGCGGCGTCGGCCTGTGTCAGATCACCTCGAAGCTGAATGGCTGTCGGCGTTTGGGCGTTGGCGTGAAGCGGTATGCTCGCGGCGGTAAACGCAATCCCCACAGCCACTGCTCGAAGAAGATGTCTCATCGTGATCCCGGCTGGGCATCTTTCCCCGCACAGATCAATCACAAGCTCTTGGCCGATGTCCAGTAGATCACGGGCGGAAAACAGCGCCAGGTTCAGGTCTTGAATCAGCACGCCTAGGCGGATCCCACGAATGTCAGCGAGGAGTCGAAAGGAACCACTCCACCCACCGTGGCGTCGCGACCTTGCCGCGTCCGCATCCAAGGCCGGCGCGAGGGACTGCTGCCCTGGTCGGCACCGATAAATGCCAACCGGCTGCGGTTTCGATTTCACATGATGACGGCATCGTCCGATTTGTGGGATTTCTCGATCGGCGCGGTGCGTTAAGGTCCCCGCCAACGGATCGGGGAGGCACCATGAAGCGGACGATGCTGGCGCTGGCGGGCGCGCTGTTGCTGGCGACGGGCGCGGGCGCCGGGGCCATGGGGGGCGAGCGGCTGTCGCCCTGGGTCAGCGCCTGGTCGACCGGTCTGGTCTCGGCCGACGCCGACAAGCCGCCGCCGTTTCCGGAAGGCCCGTTCACGATCCGCGAGGTGGTGCGCCTGACCGCCGGCGGGCCGCGCGTGCGGCTGCGCCTGTCCAACGCCTTCGGGACAACGCCGCTGCGCATCGACGCCGCGCACGTGGCCTTGTCTGTCGCGCCCGAAAGCGCCGCCATCGTCGCCGGCAGCGACCGCAAGGCCACGTTCGACGGCCGCGAGCGCGTGATCATCCCGCCCGGCGCGGTCTGGCTGTCCGACCCGATCGCCCTGCCGGTGAAGGCCCTGGACCGCCTGGCCGTCAGCCTGGTCCTGCCCCAGGCGCCAGGCCTGTCGACCCAGCACCGCTCGGCCCGCACCACCACCTATCTGGCCGCCGGGGCGACGCCCGCCGCCGCCGACCTGCCGGGCGCGGCCACCACCCTGATGTGGCTGCAACTGGCCGGGGTCGAGGTCGACAACGCCAAGGTCTCGGCGGTCGCCACCTTCGGCGACTCGATCACCGACGGCGCGGGTGCCGGCGTGAACCGCTACGAGCGCTGGCCCGACGTGCTGGCCGAGCGACTGCGGGCCGATCCCGGGACGCGCGGCCTGTCGGTGATCAACGCCGGCGTCGGGGCCAACCGCCTGCTCAAGGACGGCTCCAGCCCCAGCGGCCTTGCGCGGCTGGACCGCGACGTGTTCTCGCAGCCGGGCGTCACGACCCTGATCGTGCTGATCGGGGTCAACGACATCGGCATGCTGTCGCGCGAGGGACCGGTGACCGCGGAAGGCCGCCAGGCGGTGGTCGAGGGCCTGAAGGCCGGCTACCGCCAGGTGATCGAGCGCGCCCACGGCCTGGGCATCCGCGTGGTCGGGGCGACCATCCTGCCGTTCGGCGGGACCAAGACCTACCGCTCCGACGCGGACGCCGACGCCGATCGTCAGGCGGTCAACGCCTGGATCCGGACCTCGGGCGCGTTCGACGCGGTGGTCGACTTCGACGCCGCCACCCGCGACCCGGCCCATCCCGAGCGGCTGAAGGCCGAGTACGACAGCGGCGACCTGCTGCACCCGTCGCCGGCCGGCTATCGCGCCATGGCCGCGGCGATCCCGCTGTCGATCCTGACGCCGGCCAAGGGCCGTTAGGATGCGTCGCCTGCTGCTGGTCGCCTGCGTCGCCGTCCTGGCCACGCCGGCCGTCGCCGCCCGCTCCACGTCCACGAAGGGGCCCGACGTCTATCTGCTGACCGGCCAGTCCAACATGTCGGGACGGGGCCTTCTGGAGGAGCTGACGCCCGAGGAGCGGGTCGCCGACCCGGCCATCCGGCTGTACGGCAACGACGGCGTGACCCGGCCGGCGCTGGATCCGCTGGACGATCCGACGGGCCAGGTCGACGCGGTCTCGACCGACGTCCAAGCGGCGGTCGGGCCGGGGTTGTTCTTCGCCCGGACCCTGCGCGGACTGAACGGCCGGCCGATCCTGATGGTCCCCTGCGCCAAGGGCGGCTCGTCGATCGGGCAATGGAAGCCGGGCGAAGGGCGAGACACCCTCTACGGTTCCTGCCTGGCGCGGGTCCGCGAGGTCGGCGGCAAGGTCCGGGGGATCCTCTGGTACCAGGGCGAGAGCGACGCCGGCCGCGCCGACTCCGCCGCCGGCTGGCGCGAGAGCTTCGAGGCGCTGGTCGCCCGGTTCCGGGGCGATCTGAAGACCAAGCGCCTGCCGCTGGTGCTGGTCCAGCTGGCCAACCCGCCGTCGCCCGAGGTCAGCGCGCCGCGCACCTATCCGTCCTGGGCGGCGATCCAGGCGGTCCAGGCCGGGCCCATGCCCGCCTGCGTGGCCATGGTCTCGGCCCAGGGGCTGCCGCTGAAGGCCGACACCCTGCACCTGACGACCGCCGGCCAGCGGGAGCTGGGCGGCAAGCTGGCCGAGGCGATGGACGGGCTGCGACGGCGGGGGTGCCGGTAGTCGAACTCTCGCCATCCGCGCGGCGTTAGCTTCTGACCTCAACGTCCCAGGAGCCGCCCATGCGCGCCGCGACCGCCGTCGTCCTTTCCCTGCTCGCCGCCAGCCCGGCCCTGGCCGCTTCGGGCGACTGGCGCGCCGACGCCCGCCGCGACGACATCCGACGGCTGGAGCGGCTGGACGAGGCCTGGGACGCGGCGCTGTCGCAGGCGCGGGGCGAGGGGCATGGTCGGGAGCTGCGGGCCCTGGGGGCGCTGGTCGACCCGCGCGCCGCCCTGGCCCGGCCCCAGCCGACGCCGGGCGGCTATCGCTGCCGGACCGTCAAGCTGGGCTCGCCGGGATCGGGTCCCTCCTACGTCGCCTATGGCTGGTTCCGCTGCCGCGTCGCGCTGACGCCGGGCGGCGACCTCGTCCTGGAGAAGACCACCGGCTCGCAGCGCCAGGCCGGCAACCTCTATCCCGAAGCGTCCAGGCGCCTGGTGTTCCTGGGCGCGGTCGCCTGGGGCACGGGCGAGGGCCGGGCCCGCTACGGCCGCGACGCCGACCGCGACCAGGTCGGGGTGTTCGAGCGGATCGGCGCGGGCCGCTATCGCCTGGTCCTGCCGTGGCCCAGGCAGGAGTCGAAGCTGGACATCCTGGAACTGCGGCGCTGACGGATGACAAACCGGTAAGGTCAAGCTCTGGCGGTTGCGCGCCGCAATGCGGCCGTCGATAAGGCGTATGTCGCGTTTGAAACATAGCCGAGCTTCATGGCCATCCTCGCCCGCCTGACCCTGCCTTTGCTTCTGGCCGCCGCCTGCATGGTGTCGGGCTGCGCCTACAATGCCGACCTGGGCCGCGACCAGCTGCTGATCGTCAATGACGACAGCCTGGCCCGCGACGGCGAGAAGGCCTGGGCCGACACCCTGCGCCAGAGCTACGTGTCCAAGGAGCCGCGCAAGAACGCCCGCGTCCAGGCCGTGGGCGAGCGGGTGATCGCGGCGGCGGGCCTGGCCAACCGGCCGTGGGACTACG
The DNA here is from genome assembly GCF_023935105.1 of Caulobacter segnis. Taxonomy (NCBI): domain Bacteria; kingdom Pseudomonadati; phylum Pseudomonadota; class Alphaproteobacteria; order Caulobacterales; family Caulobacteraceae; genus Caulobacter; species Caulobacter sp. RL271. The sequence continues at coordinate 1,225,492 of NZ_CP096040.1, forward strand.
CGGTGTTCCTGGACGAGGCGCCCAACGCCTTCGTGCTGCCCGGCGGTCACGTCGGGGTGACCGTGGGCCTGCTGGCCCTGGTCAAGAACGACGACCAGCTGGCCGCCGTGATCGGCCACGAGGCCGGCCACGTCGTCGCCCACCACGCCGCCGAGCGCGTCTCGCAGGAGCGGACCTCGCGCATCCTGCTGGGCATCGCCGGGGCGGCGGCCGGGGGCAGCGACCTGGGCAAGCTCTTGAAGGATCACGGCGGCGAGGCGGCCAAGTACGGCGTGCTGCTGCCGTTCTCGCGCAAGCAGGAGCTGGAAGCCGACCGCCTGGGCGTCGACTTCATGGCCCGCGCCGGCTACCGCCCGCGCGAGGCGGTGGCGCTGTGGAAGAGCATGGAGGCGCTCGACGAGGCCCAGGGCAGCAAGGGCGGCGACGCGCTGGGCTCGACCCACCCCTCGGACGCGGTGCGGATTTCCGAGCTGGAACGATATCTGACCAGCCGGGGTTGGTAGGCCTTGTGTGGCTGATCCGCCACACCTAAATGCCCTCTCGGAGCGTGCTGTGCTTGATCAAGGCGGCGCGCCCCGATCCGCCTAGGAAGGGGACACCATGAACATCGATCTCTATTCGGACCGCGCCAAACAGGCGGTCCAGTCGGCCCAGAGCCTGGCCCTCGCGCGAGGCCATCAGCAGTTCGCGCCCGAACACATCCTCAAGGTCCTGCTCGAGGAGAAGGACGGCCTTTCCCGCGCCCTGATCCAGAGCGCCGGCGGCCGCCCCGACCAATTGGACGGCGGCGTCGAGACCCTGCTGGCCAAGACCCCGCGCGTCGACGGCGCCGGCGGCCAGCTGTACATGAAGCCCGACACCGCCCGCGTCTTCGCCGAGGCCGAGAAGGCCGCCAAGGCGGCGGGCGACGCCTTCGTCACCACCGAGCGCCTGCTGATCGCCGTCGCCAAGGAAGGCGGCGACGCGGCCAAGCTGTTCAAGGAGGCCGGCGCCTCGGCCCAGGCCCTGGAGACCGCCGCCAACGCCATCCGCAAGGGCCGCACCGCCGACAACGCCAACGCCGAGGAAGGCTACGAGGCGCTGAAGCGCTACGCCCGCGACCTGACGGCGGCGGCCCGCGACGGCAAGCTGGATCCGGTGATCGGCCGCGACGAGGAAATCCGCCGCACGATCCAGGTCCTGTCGCGCCGCACCAAGAACAACCCCGTCCTGATCGGCGAGCCCGGCGTCGGCAAGACCGCCATCGTCGAAGGCCTGGCGCTGCGCATCATCAACGGCGACGTGCCCGAGAGCCTGAAGGACAAGAAGCTGCTGTCGCTGGACATGGGCAGCCTGATCGCCGGCGCGAAGTATCGCGGCGAATTCGAGGAACGGCTCAAGGCCGTGCTGGCCGAGGTCACCGCCGCCGAGGGCTCGATCATCCTGTTCATCGACGAGATGCACACCCTGGTCGGGGCCGGCAAGTCGGACGGGGCGATGGACGCCTCCAACCTCCTGAAGCCCGCCCTGGCGCGCGGCGAGCTGCACTGCGTCGGCGCCACCACGCTGGACGAGTACCGCAAGCACGTCGAGAAGGACGCGGCCCTGGCCCGTCGCTTCCAGCCGGTGTTCGTGCAGGAGCCGACGGTCGAGGACACCATCTCGATCCTGCGCGGCCTGAAGGAGAAGTACGAGGTCCACCACGGGGTGCGCATCTCGGACAGCGCCATCGTGGCCGCCGCGACGCTCAGCAACCGCTACATCGCCGACCGCTTCCTGCCGGACAAGGCGATCGATCTCGTGGACGAGGCCTCCAGCCGCGTGCGCATGGCGATCGACTCAAAGCCGGAAGAGCTGGACGAGATCGACCGCCGCCTGGTGCAGCTGAAGATCGAGCGCGAGGCCCTGTCCAAGGAAACCGACAGCGCCTCGAGGCAGCGCCTCGAAAACCTGGAAGTCGAAGTGGACGACCTGCAGTTCCGCAGCGACGAGATGACCGCCAAGTGGAAGGCCGAAAAGGAAAAGGTCGGCGGCGCGGCGCAAGCCCGCGAGGCCCTCGATCGCCTGCGCGCCGACCTGGCCAACGCCCAGCGCGCCGGCGACTTCGCCCGCGCCGGCCAGATCCAGTACGGCGAGATCCCGGCCCTGGAGCGCCGCCTGGAGGAAGCCGAGCAGGGCGACACCCAGGCCCTGACGCCCGAGGTCGTCGACGCCGAGCAGATCGCCGCCGTGGTCAGCCGCTGGACCGGCGTGCCGGTCGAGAAGATGCTGGAAGGCGAGCGCGAGAAGCTCTTGAAGATGGAGGACGAGCTGCGCGGTCGCGTGGTCGGCCAGGACGAGGCGCTGGCCGCCGTTTCCGACGCCGTCCGCCGCGCGCGGGCCGGCCTGCAGGATCCGTCCAAGCCGATCGGCAGCTTCCTGTTCCTGGGCCCGACGGGCGTGGGCAAGACCGAGCTGACCAAGAGCCTGGCCGAGTTCCTGTTCGCCGACGAGCACGCCATCACCCGCATGGACATGTCCGAGTACATGGAAAAGCACTCGGTCAGCCGGCTGATCGGCGCGCCTCCCGGCTATGTCGGCTACGACGAGGGCGGGGCGCTGACGGAGGCCGTGCGCCGGCGTCCGTACCAGGTCGTGCTGTTCGACGAGATCGAGAAGGCCCATCCGGACGTCTTCAACGTGCTGCTGCAGGTGCTGGACGACGGTCGCCTGACCGACGGCCAGGGGCGTACGGTCGACTTCCGCAACACGCTGATCATCATGACCAGCAACCTGGGCGCCGAGTTCCTGGCCAACCAGGAAGAGGGTGAGGACGTCGAGGCCGTCCGGCCGATGGTGATGAACATGGTGCGCGGCCACTTCCGCCCCGAGTTCCTCAACCGGATCGACGAAATCATCCTGTTCAAGCGCCTCAGCCGCGCGCACATGGGCGACATCGTCAAGATCCAGCTGCAACGGGTCGAGAAGCTGCTGACCGACCGCCGCATGACGCTGTCGATCGACGCCGAGGCCCTGAACTGGATCGCCGACAAGGGCTATGACCCGGTCTATGGCGCGCGCCCCCTCAAGCGCGTGATCCAGAAGGAGCTGGTCGACCCGATCGCCCGCAAGCTGCTGGCCGGCGAGATCGAGGACGGCGGCGTCATCGCCGTCGGCGTCGCGGACGGCCAGCTGTCGTTCGGCAAGGCGACCCTGCAGTAAATGGCCAAACTCCCTCTCTCTTGGAGATAGGGAGGGGCCCGCCTCCCAGAACGGACTCCATCCGTGTCATCCCGGCTCTCCGCGCTTGCGCTACGGCCGGGATGACACGAGATGGGGTGTTGCTGGCCCTGTGGCGTTGTCTGAACGCTTTCCCGTCAACGCCGTACGCGGTATCTCCCCGCATGGCCAAAACCACCAAGCTGATCGTCGAGTTCGACATCGAGGTCGACGGAGACCCCTATGTCTGGCGCCTGCACCGCCTGCCGCAGTGGTCGTACGACCCGTCGGAACGCCACGGCAAGGTGATCGCCGCGCGCCACAAGGAAGGCCAGCGCGAGGCGCTGATCGAGTTCCCGCCCGGCCCCAAGCCCAAGTTCAGCGCCCCGCCGCTGAAGCCCTCGCAGGTCCCCGTCCGCGTCGTCGCCAAGGCCATCGCCTCGGCCATCGAAGCCGGCTGGGAACCCCTGTCGCGCGGCAAGCCCGTGGTGATCTACGTCGACGAGGAGGGGGCGTAAGGCGCCCATCCTCCCCCTAGCGGGGGAGGTGCCGGCTCGAAGAGACGACGGAGGGGGAAGAGGCAAGGTTCGCAGCACTTCCCCCACCGGTCCTTCGGACCACCTCCCCCGCTAGGGGAGGATTTCTAGGCCCGCAGCCCCGCCATCATCACGCTGAGCAGCCTTCGCGCGCCGGCGTCCCAGCCGGGTTGTTCGTAGCCCTGGCTGAGCCCGCTCATCATCCTCAGAATATCCTCGAAGCCGATGTCGGGGCGGATGTCGCCGGCCGCGTGGGCGGCGTCGGTCAGCCTTTGCAACGTCGCCAGGATCGTCGAGCCCGAGCTGGCGTAGAGTTTCGAGCCCTCGCCCGGATCGGCGCGCAGCGCCGGGGCGATGACGCGCTTGGTGGCCATGTAGTCGATCAGCACATTCAGCCAGTCGCCCAGGGCCTGGCCCGCCGGCCCTCGGGCCAGCAGAGCGTCGGCCGAGGCCGCCAGCTGCTCGATCTCGCGCGCATAGACCGCCGCCACCAGCGCCTCGCGGGTGGGGAAGTGGCGATAGAGCGTGCCGATGCCCACGCCGGCCCGGCGCGCGATGTCCTCCAGCGGCGCTTCGGCCCCGGTCTCGGCGAAGGCCGCCTTGGCCGCCCCCAGCAGCAGGTCGCGGTTGCGCAGGCTGTCGGCGCGGGGCTTGCGGGTCCCCTTCTCGGGAGGAGCTTCAGAATCTTCGGGCATCGACCTTGAAAAGCGGAGGCTGCCTCCGAATATGTATCCGGAGCCTTCCTCCATTTAATCCTCCGGATCGGCTCGGACAACACCAAACCCTCAGGGACAGAGCCATGAGCACTCCATTCGGCGCCACATCCACCACCGACGACGTCCTGGCCGGCGTCGATCTTTCGGGCAAGCGCGTGCTGGTCACCGGCGTCTCGGCCGGCCTGGGCGTCGAGACCGCCCGCGTCCTGGCCGCTCACGGCGCGGATGTCGTCGGCGCGGCCCGCGACCTCCAGAAGGCGGAAGGCGCGACCGCCGTCGTCCGCGAGGCGGCGGCCGCCGGCGGCGGGTCGCTGACCCTGATCGAGCTGGACCTGGCCGACCTGAAGAGTGTCCGCGCCGCCGCCGACGCCCTGGTCAAGGACGGCCGGACCTTTGACCTCGTCATCGCCAACGCCGGCGTCATGGCTCCGCCTTTCGGCAAGACCAAGGACGGCTTCGAGACCCAGTTCGGCACCAACCACCTGGGCCACTTCGTGTTCGTCAACCGCATCGCCAGCCTGCTGAAGGCCGGCTCGCGGGTGGTGTCGCTGGCCTCGGCCGGCCACCGCTTCTCGGATGTCGATCTCGAGGATCCCAATTTCGAGACGACCGAGTACACGCCGTTCGGCGCCTATGGCCGCTCCAAGACCGCCAATGTCCTGTTCGCCGTCGAGTTCGACCGCCGGCACAAGGATCGCGGCGTGCGGGCCACCGCCGTGCATCCGGGCGGCATCCAGACCGAGCTTTCCCGCCACATGGACCCGGTCTTCATCCAGCAGTGGATGGACCAGCTGAACGCCGAGGCCGCCGCCGCGGGCCAGCCGCCGATCCAGCTGAAGACCATTCCGCAGGGGGCGGCGACCAGCGTCTGGGCCGGGGTCGTGGCGCCGGCGGACGCGGTCGGCGGCCGCTACTGCGAGGACTGCCATGTGGCCGAGCTGACCGACAACGACTCGCTGCTCCGCGCCGGCGTTCGGCCCTACGCCCTCGACCCCGCCCGCGCCCAAGCCCTGTGGGCGCTGAGCGAGACGATGGTCGGCGAGACGTTCTGAGGGGGTTTTAGCCGCCGGCCTCCAGACCCAAACACCGCTTCCCCGGCGAAGGCCGGGGCCCAGATCGAACCCAGGGCGGTTCACGCAATGGCGAGGTGAAAGGCGCGTTAGCCCCAGCCTCCCCGGATGAATCTGGGCCCCGGCTTTCGCCGGGGAGACGGAGAATGGGGATATGAATCGCGTTGGGCTGCCGAGGGGCCGGACCCTAGCCCCCGACCTCCACCGTCGCCGCGACGCCGGCGGGCTTGGCCAGGCCCTGCCGGCTGACCGGTTGGCCGCCGCCGATCCAGAGGTCGGCGGCGCCGGGGACCACGCGGCGCTGGCCCTTGTCGTCGACCGTGCTGAAGGCGGCGGGGTCGAGGGCGAAGGTCAGCTTGCGGGTCTCGCCCGTCTTGAGCGTCACGCGCTGGAAGCCCTTCAGGGACCGGATCGGCGCACCAGCGACGCCGGGGCGGGTGACATAGAGCTGGGCCACCTCGTCGCCGTCGCGGCCGCCGGTGTTAGTGACCTCGACCGAAACGGTCAGCGGCTGGCCCGGCTTCAGCTTCGCCGCGCTGAGCACCGGCTTGCCATACTTGAAGGTGGTGTAGGACAGGCCGTAGCCGAACGGGTACAGCGCTTCGCCGCCGAAGTAGCGATAGGTGCGGCCGGCCATGCCGTAGTCCTTGAACGGCGGCAGCTGCTCGGCCGAGCGGTAGAAGGTCACGGGCAGGCGGCCGGCGGGGCTGTAGTCGCCGGCCAAGAGGCCCGCCACCGCCGTCCCGCCCTCGCCGCCGGGGTACCAGGCCTCAACGATGGCCGGGACCTTCTGGTCGGCCCAGTTCACCGACATCGCCGAGCCGTTGACCAGCACCAGCACGGTGGGCTTGCCGGTGGCGACCAGGCCTTCCAGCAGCTTGGCCTGCGGGCCGGGCAGGTCGAGGCTGGTGCGGTCGCCGCCGGCGAAGCCCGGGGCGTGGACCGGCATCTCCTCGCCCTCGACCCGCGCCGACAGGCCGCCGACGAAGACGATCAGCTCGGCGTCCTTGGTGGCGGCCACGGCCGTGTCGGCGTTGTCGGCGGGCTGGCTCCAGGTCAGGCGCTGGCCGCCGCGATTGCTGTCCTGGCGGGCCTCGATGGTGATGGCGTAGGCCTTGCCGGCGGTCAGCATCACGGTCTGGGCCTGGCCCGGATCTTGGATCGTGTCCCAGGCTTCGGCGACCGGCCGGCCGTCGATCTTGATACGCCAGCCGCGCTCGCCGTCGATGGCGAAGCTGTGGGGGCCGCTTTGCGTCGGCGTGACGAAGCCACTCCAGCGGATGGAGGCCTGCCGGGCGGTGCGCGTCGGCCAACCCCAGCGGAAGTTGACGTTGGCGTCGACGCGCGTGGCGGTCGGCGCGCCGGCCAGCTCCAGGCCCGCATATTCCTCGACCTTCAGGCCCTTGGCCGCGCAGGCGGCGTCCTGGCAGAAGATCGCATCCGGCGTCGGCGCGCTGGGCGGACCGATCAGGCCCGTGCCCGCGACATAGGTGACCTTGGCGCCGGGGAAGCGGTCGCGGATGCCGGCCAGCACGGTGACCGGCTTGGACGGCGTGCCGTTGTAGTTGCCGACCAGAGCGTCGACGCTGTCGGCGTTGGGGCCGATCACGGCGATCGTCTTCGGCGCGGTCTTCAGCGGCAGCAGGCCGTCGTTCTTCAGCAGCACCATGGCCTTTTGCGCCGCCTTCAGGGCCAAGGCGCGGTGGGCGGGTGTGTCGTTGTCGGCGGCGGTGATCTTGCCCCAGGGACCCGAGCCCTTCGGGTCGAACAGGCCCAGGCGCATGCGGCCCTCGAACAGCCGGCGGGCGGCCTGGTCGACCTCGGCCTCGGTGGCCAGGCCCGTGCGCACGGCCTCGACGATGGCGGGCGCCTCGACGCCGTTGGCGCCGCCGAAGTCGCACAGCAGGTCGGTGCCGGCCTTGACCGTCACGGCGAAGGCCTCGGCCGCGGTCTTGCGATAGGCGTGCGAGGTGGGCAGGTAGACGTCGGCGATGGCCCCGCAGTCCGAGACCACGTGGCCGTCGAACTTCCACTGGCCGCGCAGCTTGTCCTTCAGCAGCGCATCGCTGGCGCAGGCCGGCTGGCCGTCGACGGCGTTGTAGGCGCACATCACCGACTGCGCCTTGGCCTTGGTCACCAGGGCCTCGAAGGCCGGCAGATAAGTGTCCTCCAGGTCGTGGCGCGAGGGGTGGATGTCGTCGCGATGGCGGTCGGCCTCTGGCCCGCTGTGGACGGCGAAGTGCTTGGCCATGGCCAGGGTCTTCAGGTGGTTCAGGTCGGGACCCTGCAGGCCCTCGACGAAGGCCGAGCCCAGGGTGGCGGTCAGGACCGGGTCCTCGCCCCAGGTCTCCTGGCCCCGGCCCCAGCGCGGGTCGCGGAAGATGTTGATGTTGGGCGACCACACCGTCAGGCCGCGATACTGGGCGGTCGAACCGTCCGGCGCGACCTTCTCGACATATTTGGCGCGGAACTCGGTGGCGATGGTGTCGGCGATCTCGTGGACGAACGGCGCGTCCCAGGTGGCGGCCATGCCGATCGCCTGCGGGAAGACGGTGGCCTCGCCGGCCCGGGCCACGCCGTGCAGGCCCTCGTTCCACCAGTTGTAGGCGGGCACGCCCAGGCGCGGGATCGCGGGGGCGGCGTGGCGCAGCTGGCCGGCCTTCTCCTCCAGCGTCATGCGCGAGACCAGGTCGGCGGCGCGCTGGGCGGCGGGCAGCTTGGGATCCTGGTAGGGCAGGGGCTTGTCGGGCGGGGTCTGGGCGACCGCCGAGGACGCGATGGCCAGCGCGATCAGCGACGGCGTGATGGCCCTGACGGCGATCTGGCCAGCAATCTTTCCAGCGATCAGGCGCATGGTCGTTTCTCTCCCCGCTCCCGGCTTCGTCGCCGATGTCAGCGCCGGGAAGCTAGCAGAAATGATACCGGTAACAAGTAGCTCGCTGGTCATGATGGCGTTCCGATATTCACTATCGTGAGTGTGAATATTGACGCATCCGCCGTTTGGTGGGACCCTTGGGTTTCGGGCGCCGCAAGAGCGCCGGAGGAAGCATCCGAAGGGGAAGACCATGAGACGAGAGCTCTGGCTGACGGCGTCGGCCGCCATGCTGCTGTGGGCGGGCGCGGCGCGGGCCCAGGACGCCCAAACGACCCAGACGACCCAGCAGGCCAAGCACGACGAGCCGGCGGTGCTGGGCGAGGTGGTGGTCACGGCGGAGCGGCGGACGACCAACCTGCAGACCACGGCCGTCGCGGCCACGGTGCTCAGCGCCGACGACCTGAACAACAAGGCCGTCTCGTCCCTGGACCAGCTGCAGTTCGCCGCGCCGTCGGTGACGGTGCAGAACTTCGGCCAGGGCAACTTCTTCAACGTGCGCGGCATCGGCAAGTCCGAGGCCACGACCGCTGTCGGCGTGGGGGTGATCACCTATCGCGACGGCGTGGCGGCGTTCCCGGGCTATTTCCAGACCGAGCCCTATTACGACCTAGCCAGCCTGGAAGTGCTGCGCGGTCCGCAGGGCACCTTTGCCGGCGCCAACGCCACGGGCGGGGCGGTGTTCATCCGCTCGCAGGATCCCAACTTCCGGGGCGTGAACGGCTACGTCCAGGGCCAGGTCGGCAACTACAAGGACTTCAAGGCCCAGGGCGCGATCAACCTGCCGATCAGCGACACCCTGGCCGGCCGGATCGCCTTCAACCACGAGACCCGCGACAGCTTCTGGGACATTACCGGCCCCTACAAGGGTCACCCCGGCGACGTGGACAGCAACAGCATCCGCCTGGGCCTGCTGTGGGCCCCCAGTCCGGCGCTGAAGGTGACGCTGAAGGCCGACTACAACGACATCGACCTGGGCGGCTATCCGGCCGATCCGGCCCTCTCGACCAACGATCCGTTCAAGATCACCAGCAATGGCCCCAACTCGGCCCACGACACCTTCGTGCGCTCGTCGCTGAACGCCAGCTACACGTTCGGCAACGGGATCATGCTGCGCTCGATCACCGGCTACCAGAACGGCACGGCCAAGTTCTCGACCGACCTGGACGGCACGAGCGCGCTGAACAACACCTTCTACGACACGGTCAAGGAGGAGGTCTGGTCGCAGGAGTTCAACCTGCTGTCGCGCGGCGACCAGCGCCTGACCTGGCTGCTGGGCCTGTACTACCAGTACGACGAGGTCGAGTTCCCGGCCTCGAAATATCCGACCGCGGACTATCGGGTCGGCTTCCCCGAGAACGTCCTGGACATCTATCTGTGGGGCAAGACGCCCAAGGAGACGTCGGCGGCGTTCGGCCAGGTCAGCTATGACCTCAGCGACCGCCTGCAGCTGCAGGTGGGCGCGCGCTACGCCCATTCGGTCTCGACCAACGACGACGTCTACCAGACCTATCCGCAGTTCGGGATCGTCCTGCTGCAGAACTCCCAGATCAAGGACGACAAGGTGACCGGGAAGGTCACGCTGAACTGGAAGCTGGACGACGACAACTTCGTCTACGGCTTCGTGGCCACGGGTCACAAGATGGGCGGGCTGAACGGGCCCAACCTCTACCAGCCGGCCAAGGCCTTCGCGCCCGAGAACCTGACCGACTACGAGGCGGGTTGGAAATCGACCCTGGCCGGCGGCCGCGTACGCACCCAGCTGGGCGTCTACTACAACGTCTACAAGAGCTTTCAGGTCAACATCGGCGACCCCCAGTACCCGCAGATCAACCGCATCCAGAACGTCCGCGGCGACACCAAGCTGTACGGCCTGGAAGGGTCGGCCCAGGCGCTGTTTGGACGCGCCGCCTTCGACGTGGCGGTGTCGGTCTCGCACTCGTCGCTGGGCGGCTTCTACGGCGCCGATCCGCGCCGGGGGCGGACGGGGACCTGTGATCCCGCCAGCGGCCCGGCCAGCGTCAACTGCGTCGACCTGAACGGCAACCGCCAGGCCTACGCCCCGACGTTCACCTTCCACGCCGGGGCGCAATACACGTTCGCGCTGGACGGCGGGGCCACCCTGACGCCCCGGCTGGACTACGCCCACATCGGCTCGGCCTATACGACCATCTTCAACAACGCCGCGCTGGGCGACCGGCTGGCGGCGCGCGACATCGCCAACGCCCTGGTCACCTGGGCCAAGGGCGACTGGAAGCTGGCGGCGTACGCGACCAACCTGACCAACCAGACCTATGTCGCGGCGATCAATTCGGGCCTGCGCTACGCCGGGCCGCCCCGGCAGTACGGCCTGAACCTGACCCGGATGTTCTAGAGCGGATCGGCGTTCAGCACCTCAATGGACCTCGCACTCCTTTCCCCGTTTCCCCGGCGAAAGCCGGGGCCCAGATTTATCCAGAGAGACTGGGGCTGACGCGCCTTTTCGCCTCGCCATGCCGGTGAACGCCCGGGGTTCGACCTGGGCCCCGGCTTTCGCCGGGGAGAGCGGGTTTTTGAAGCTCAGAAGCCGAAGTTCGATCTGTTCTAGAGCTTCGGGACGCCGGCGAAGACCGGGCGGGCGGCGGGCGCGGGCTGGGCCACCGCGAACGCCGCCTCGACGGTGAAGCGGCTGCCCTGGCCGGGCTGGCTGTCGACGTCCAGGACGCCGTCCATCATCTCGACGATCTGGCGGGTGATGCCCAGGCCCAGTCCCGCGCCGCCGGCGCGGCTGGCTTGGTCACCGACCTGTTCGAAGGGGCGGAAGATGGCGTCCAGCTGGTCGGCGGCGACGCCGACCCCGGTGTCCTCGACGACGAAGCGCAGGCGGGCGCTGGCGTCCTGGGCCGAGACGACCGACACCCGCAGGGTCACGCCGCCCGTTTCCGTGAACTTGATGGCGTTGCCCAACAGGTTGATCAGCACCTGGCGCACGCGCTTGCGGTCGGCGACGACGGCGGCCGGCACGTCCGGCGCGATGTCGACCCCGAAGTCCAGGCCCTTTTCCTCGGCGGGCAGGCGGAACATGTCGCCGACCCCGGCCAGGGTCTCGCGCAGGTCGAATGGCGCGGCGACCAGCTCGAACTTGCCGGCCTCGATCTTGGCGATGTCCAGGATGTCGCTGATCATGGCCAGCAGGTGCTCGCCGCTGGACTGGATGGCCGTGACGGCGGCGCGCTGCTTGATGTCCAGGTCGGTGCGGTTCAGCCAGTAGGCGTAGCCGATCACCGCGTTCAGCGGCGTGCGCAGCTCGTGGCTCATATTGCCCAGGAAGCGCGACTTGGCGCTGCTGGCGGCCTTCTCGGCGGCGTGGGCTCCGGCCAGCAGGCGAGCCTCCTGGGCCTGCATCCGCTGGCGGGTCTCGTAGGCGCGCCGCATGCCCAGGGCGCGATGGACCAGGAAGCCGGCGCTCAGGACCAGCCAGGCCCCCAGGATGACCAGGTAGTATTGCTCGGTCGAGAGGTACGAGCCCTCGAAGACGATGTCGTCGATCGACATGGCCAGGGCGTCGGGCGCCTTGGCGTCGCGGGTGGTGATGGCCACGATGTGGACCTGGTCCAGGTCCGGGGCGGTTTCGCGCGACGGCAGGCCGTGATTGGCCACCCACCACTGCTCGGGGGCCAGCTGGGCCAGCGGCAGGCGGACCTCGTTGCGGCCCTGGACGACGGGGAAGTCGATGGCCAGCGGCATCAACTCGTCGCCGAGCCGGGCGCGCAGGGCCGGCGGCGGCGAGGCCTTGACCAGCAGGCGCAGGTGGTCGCCCGCGCCGTGATAGGTGAACCGCAAGGTGACGGTGCGCAGGCGCGTGAAATCCAGGCCGACGTCGCGGCGCTTGGCGTCCAGCTGCAGGCCATAGCCGCAATAGGGATATTGCACGCCTCCGCGGATCTCGCACGACCAGGCCAGCGGCCGGGCGGGGTCGATCGACGCGACCGAGCGGCCGCCGTTCTTGGCGTCGGAGAAGGCGAAGGTCGCGAACCGTTCGGACTGGGGCGAGAAGACCAGCCGCTGGGTGGTGAGGGCGCTCTTGCCCAGCACGGCGGCGAAGGTGATGGCCAGCAGCAGGAAGACCGCCGCCTCGAGCCGGAGGTTGGCGTAGTCCAGCCAGGGCTTGTGGCCGAACCGTCCGGCGGGGCGCGCTAGAACGCGCTCCGGGGTCGACGCCTGATGATCCGGACCGTTGGGCACTTTTCCCCTCGAACGCCCCGAGGCGCGCTCGGCTCCCGACATGGAAACCGGTGTCTCCCTCTTAGGAGAACAGCGTTTCCGCATCGTTTAGCGGGGACCTTAAAGGGTGCGACATTTTTGACCGTCCGGGCCTACCGCCGCCCCATCCGCGCCAAGGCGGCCTGCATGGCCGCGGCCTGGGCCGCCGGCGCCCTGACGGGCGGCGGGGCCGGCGGCGGCTCGGCGTCGATCCGGGCCAGGGCTTCCTGGAGGATCGTCGGCGCCGCGCGGGGTCTGTTCTCACGCGGCGGCGGGACCAGGGCGCTGATCCTGCGAGCCTCGACGGCCAGCTGGCCGGCCAGCCGCGCCTTTTCACGGGCCTTGGCCAGCACGGCCGGGTCGTTGCTGTGCTCGATCATCGCCCAGGCGGCGTCGATCGCGTCCATCAGCTTCTTCTGCAGGGTTTCGCACCAGCTGCGGGCGGGGGTGTCGGTGTCGCTCATGAGGGTCAAGCATGAGGGCGCCGAGACCCGCGAGCATAAGAAACGGGTGTTTTCGTCTAAGTATCTGTAATTGAAGGGAAGTGTCGGCGTTTTTACGGGGATATCCACGGGCGTTCCCTCCCCCTTGCGGGAGAGGGGGGCCGTCGAAGGCGGTCGGGTGAGGGGTGCTCTCTTTGCGATGACGCCTTTCGACCCCTCATCCGTCAGCTTCGCTGAGCCCTTCTTCCGCAAGGTGAGAAGGGGCGCCCTGTGGATAACTTTATGTCGTTACGCCCCGAACCCCGCCGTCACGACGGCGCGGGCCACTTGGGCGTGCACCGCGTTTCGCGCATCGTCGTCACTGCTGCCCCGGTCGTGGAAGCACGCGATCAGGATCGGCTTGCGGCCGGGCGGCCAGGCGATGGCGATGTCGTTGGTGGTGTTCTTGCCGTTGTTGCCGGTCTTGTCGCCGACCCGCCAGCCCTTGGGCAGGCCCGCCCGCAGGCGCCTGTCGCCGGTCCTGTTGGCCACGACCCAGTCGGTCAGCTGCCGGCGCGAGGCGGGCGAAAGGGCGTCGTCCAGCAGCAGGGTCCTCCAGGTCGCCAGGATCGCGGACGGGGTGGTGGTGTCGCGCGGATCGTCGGGGGCGCCGGTGTTCAGCTCGGGCTCGCGGCGGTCGCTGCGGGTGGTCTGGTCGCCGATGGCCCGCAGGAAACGGGTCAGGTCGGCGGGGCTTCCTAGAGCGTCGAACAGCAGGTTGGCAGCGGCGTTGTCGCTCCAGGTGATCGTCGCCTCGCACAGGGCGCCGATGGTCATGCCGTCCTCGATGTGCTTCTCGACCACCGGCGAATTGCCCATCAGCACGTCGCGGCCGAAGGTCACCCGGCGGTCCAGCCGCTCGCGGCCCTGGTCGACCCGGCGCAGGATAGCCGCCGACAAGGGCATCTTGATCGTGCTGCACATGCGGAAGCGCTCGTCGCCGCGCCAGGCGAACCGGCGGCCGGTCCGGGTGTCCAGGACCGCAACGCCCAGCCGACCGCCGCTGGCCCGCTCCAATTCGTTAATACGTGAAGTAAGGTCTGAAGCCGGCTTGTCGGCGAAGAGGGCGGCGTTCGCCACGTCGGGCGCCAGGCCAAGCGAAAGTCCGGACACGACGGCGGGCGCGGCCGCCAGGGCCGTTATCAGCATTCTGCGATTGAGCATGTAGGGGTCTCCTTGCCCGCGAACCCTTGCCCGGCGCTGGCCCTCCCCGCAAACGACGATACCTTGGCGGAGCCATTAGCTGAATTTGGGTCTATCGCCATGAGCCGCGCCCAGCTGCCCCTGAACGCCCTGCGCGCCTTCGAGGCCTCGGCCCGCCACCTGTCGTTCACGCGGGCCGCGATCGAGCTGTGCGTGACCCAGGCCGCCGTCAGCCACCAGGTCAAGGGGCTGGAGGCGCGGCTGGGCGCGGCCCTGTTCCGCCGCCTGCCGCGCGGCCTGGCCCTGACCGACGAGGGCCTGGCCCTGCTGCCCAGCGTGCGCGACTCGTTCGACAAGCTGGGCGACGTCCTGGCCCGCTTCGAGGGCGGCCGGGTGCTGGAGGTCCTGAGCGTCGGCGTGGTCGGCACCTTCGCGGTCGGCTGGCTGCTGCCGCGCCTGGCCGACTTCCGCGAGGCTCATCCGTTCGTGGACCTGAGGCTGTTCACCAACAACAACCGCGCCGACCTGGCGGGCGAGGGGCTGGACTGCGCCATCCGCTTCGGCGACGGGGCCTGGCACGGCACCGAGGCCGCCCCGCTGTTCGAGGCGCCGATGAGCCCGCTGTGCGCGCCCGCCCTGGCCGAGCGCATCGCCGAGCCGACCGCCCTGTTCGGCGAGACCCTGCTGCGCAGCTATCGCGCCGCCGACTGGCCCGACTGGTTCGCCGCCGCCGGCCTGTCGCCGCCCCCAATCCGGGGGCCGGTGTTCGACAGCTCTTGGGTGATGGTCGAGGCGGCGATGCAGGGAATGGGGGTGGCGCTGGCCCCGCCGATGATGTTTGCTCGCGACCTGCAACAGGGGCGCCTGGTACGCCCCTTCCAGACTCAGGTCAGCGCCGGCCGCTACTGGCTGACGTGGCTGAAGTCCAAGGCTCCGAGTCCCGCGCTTCGGGCTTTTCAGGCGTGGCTTTCGCGCACTTCGGAAGAATAAAAAACTTCGGAACCAAAGTCCGGACACGGCGCTTGCGCGCGGTATAAAGTCTCGGAATTGTCGAGCTGTATCAATGGTCTAGCTTGGCCCGGAAGCGCCGGAATCGCGCCTATCTTTGGCCCAGTTTGGCTTGCCGAGTTCATCCCAGCGAGCGTTGCAGGACGCCCGCGCCCACTACGGATGAGACTTAAAATGATAGCAAGCACGAAGACCATGATGGTCGCCGCCGCCCTGGTGATGGGCGGCCTGTCGGTTTCCGGCTGCGCGACCAAGAAGTACGTCAACACCCAGGTCGGTCAGGTTAATGAGCGGGTCAGCGCTCACGACACCCAGATCGGCGAGCTGGACAAGACGTCCAAGGAAGCCCTGGATCGCGCCATCGCGGCCGGCAAGCTGGCCGAGGGCAAGTTCCAGTACGCCCTGGTGCTCAGCGACGACTCCGTGAAGTTCCCGGTCAACGCCGCGGATCTCTCGCCGGAAGCCGAGCAGCGCCTGGCGGAGTTCAGCGAGAAGCTGAAGGCCGACAACAAGAACGTGTACCTGGAGATCCAGGGCCACACCGACAATTCGGGCTCGAAGGAATACAACGAAGAGCTCGGCGAGAAGCGCGCGGAGACCGTGCGCAAGTTTCTGAGCCAGCATGGCGTCGCCCTGAACCGGATGGCGACGATCTCGTACGGCCCGGAAAGCCCGGTCGCTCCGAACGAAACGCGCGAAGGCCGGGCCCAGAACCGCCGCGTCGTCGTGATGGTGCTCAGCTAAGAGTTTACCTTCCGGGAGGTCATTCAACGGCCGGCATCAACCCGTTGAACGACCTTCAGGGCGGACTCGCCGGCGCGGGAGTGAGCGCCGCGCCGGCGAGCTTTCCATTGTCTAGGCCTTGAAACGCGCGGCCGGCTGGCTGCGCGACAGGTTCGGATAGAGCTTGGCCTTGGCGGCCAGGGCATTGTCCCAGTCGGCGGCGTCCGGCAGCGACGGGATCGTCACCAGCTCGCCCCGGTCGAAGCCGGCCAAGGCCGCGTCGACCATGTCGTCGACG
Organism: Caulobacter segnis; assembly: GCF_023935105.1. Taxonomy (NCBI): domain Bacteria; kingdom Pseudomonadati; phylum Pseudomonadota; class Alphaproteobacteria; order Caulobacterales; family Caulobacteraceae; genus Caulobacter; species Caulobacter sp. RL271. The sequence goes on from NZ_CP096040.1 coordinate 1,241,759, forward strand.
TCCATGACCATGTTCGGATCCATCGCCTCGATGTCCGAGCCCGAGCGTTCCCAGATCTCGGTCCGTGTGGCGCCGGGCAGCACCGCCTGCAGGCGAACGGCCGAGTTGGCGAACTGCACGCGCAGGCCCTGAGTCAGGTACAGGACGAAGGCCTTGGTCGCGCCGTAGACGGGCATGCCCAGCTCGGGCATCAGCCCGACCACCGAGGCCAGGTTGACGATCACGCCGGTGTCGCGCGGCACGAAGTTGCGGGCCGCCGCCGAGGCCAGGCGGGTCACGGCCGTCACGTTCAGCTGGATCATCTTCTCGAACGCCTCGGGATCGGTCGCCACGAAGTCGTTCGCGCCGGCCACGCCGGCGTTGTTGACGAGGGCGGTGATGGCCGTGTCGGTCGCCAGGCGCTGCTCGATCTTCACCAGGTCGGCCTTGTCGGTCAGGTCGGCCTTGATCACCTCGACCTTGACGCCGGCCTCGGCGCGCAGGCGCTCGGCCAGGGCGTTCATACGGGCCTCGTCGCGGGCGACCAGGATCAGGTCGTGGCCGCGCTTGGCCAGGCGGTCGGCATAGACCGCGCCGATGCCGGTGGACGCGCCCGTGATCAGGGCCACGCCCTGGTTGCTCTTGTCGCTCATCTTCGTCTCAAGTCCCTCTTGTCCAATCGTGGGCCGAGGCCCCAACGGTCCGGCGTTCCGCATAGCTATGAGGTAACTTGCATTTCGCAAGTAAGTGGCCAAGTCTTTCGTCATGAGCAAATCTGAACGCGCCCTCACCCAATGTCCGGTCGGCCGCACGCTGGAGCGGGTCGGCGACGGCTGGACCTTCCTGATCCTGCGCGACGCCGGCCATGGCCTGACCCGCTTCGACCAGTTCGAGAAGAGCCTGGGCGTGGCGCCTAACATCCTGACCAAGCGTCTGGCGGCCCTGATCGAGAACGGCCTGCTGGAGAAGCGCCGCTACCAGGAACGGCCGCCGCGCTTCGAATACGTGCTGACCGACCTGGGTCGCGACTTCGGCGGCGTGCTGGCGGCCATGCTGGCCTTCGGCAACCGCCACTTCATGCCCGAGGGCGTGGCCGGCCAGCTGGTCGATCGTGAAACAGGCAAGGCGGCCGAGCCGATCCTGGTCGACAAGGTCAGCGGCAAGCCGATCACCGCCGAGGCCTTCGCGTACGCCGCCGGCCCGGCGGCGGGGCCCGAGGTGCTAGACCGGGTGGCGTTCATCGCCGCGCGGGGGTCCCAATAATCCCACCTCCCCGGCTAAAGCCGGGGCCCAGGTCGAACCCGGAGCGCTCGATGGGCTGACAGGGCATGTCTCGGATCATCCCAAATCGCTCGGACTGAATCTGGGTCCCGGCTTTCGCAGGGAAGACGGAGGGGGAGATCGGGGTTGGGGGTTGTGTGTCGAGAGCTTGATCGGCAACGTCCGGACCCTGATTTCCGGGGAATCCGCATGCGTCTGCCTCTAACCCTCGCCGCCCTGCTGGTCGCCGGCGCCGCCAACGCCCAGCAAGCCCCTTCGACCGACCAGCCGCTGCTGCGGACCATCGCCGCCGACGTCGATCCCAAGGCGCTGGAGAGCACGATCCGCGCGCTGGTCGGCTTCGGCACGCGGCACACCCTGTCGGACACCAGGTCGGACAAGCGCGGCATCGGCGCGGCGCGCCGCTGGGCCAAGGCGCGGTTCGAGGCGATCGGCAAGGACTGCGGCGGCTGCCTCACAGTCGAGACTCCGGCCCAGACCTTCACCGGCAAGCGCGCGCCGAACGGCGTCGAGGTCATGGACGTCCTGGCCATCCAGAAGGGGACGACCGATCCGAACCGGGTGATCCTGATCGCGGGCCACATCGACAGCCGCGTCACGGACGTCATGGACTTCACCAGTGACGCGCCGGGCGCCAATGACGACGCCTCGGGCGTGGCGGCGGTGATCGAGGCGGCGCGGGTGCTCAGCAAGCACCGGTACGCCGCCACCCTGGTGTTCGCGGTGCTGTCGGGCGAGGAGCAAGGCCTATACGGCGGCAAGGTGCTGGCCGACTACGCCCGGGCCCAGGGCTGGAAGGTCGAGGCCGACCTCAACAACGACATCGTCGGCAACAGCCGCGGCCAGAGCGGGGTGATGGACAACACCCACGTCCGGGTCTTTTCCGAAGGCACCAAGGCCGTCGAGACGCCGGAGCAGGCCAACAGCCGGCGCTACAACGGCGGCGAGGTCGACAGCCCCTCGCGCAACCTGGCCCGCTACCTGGACGGCCTGGCCGACCGCTACCTGACCAATTTCGACGTGGTCATGGTCTACCGCACCGACCGCTATGGCCGGGGCGGCGACCAGGTGCCGCTGCTGGAAGCCGGCTATCCGGCCGTGCGGGTGACCGAGGCGGTCGAGAACTACGACCGCCAGCACCAGACCCTGCGCACCGAGAACGGCAAGGCCTATGGCGACACCATTGACGGGGTCGACTTCGCCTACCTGGCCCAGGTGACGCGGTTGAACACGGTGGCCATGGCCAGCCTGGCCTCGGCCCCCGCGCCGCCGGCGGGCGTCAAGATCGAGGGCGCGGTCAGTCCGGACACCAAGGTGTCCTGGAGCCCGACGCCGGACGCGGCGGGCCACAAGGTCTGGTGGCGCGGCACGACCGACCCGACCTGGCGCTTCAGCCGCTGGGTCCCGGCTGGCGACACCGCCACCACCCTGAAGGACGTCGTGATCGACGACTTCTTCTTCGGGGTCTCGTCGGTCAGCGCCGACGGCTGGGAAAGCCCGGTCGTGTTCCCGGGGGCGGCGGGGAGCTTCGAGAGCGCGGTCACCGCTCCCGCGATCAACAAATAAACCAACTTCCCGGCGAAAGCCGGGGAAACGGATTGAAGAGCTAGGCGATCAGGTCCGGATCGTTCCGCTTCAGCCAGGCCGCCGCGTAGGAGCATAGCGGGGTGATCCGCATGCCCTCGGCGCGGGCGGTCTCGGCGACCTTGCCCATCAGCCGTCCGGCCGCGCCGGTCCCGCGCAGGGCCATGTCGGCCTCGACGTGGGGGATGACCAGCCGGTGGCCCGCGCGCTGGTAGTCGGCCCAGGCGAGATGCCCGTCCTCCTCAAGCTCGTAGCGGCTGAGTTCGGGGTTGTGGCGGAAGGTGTCGGTCATGGCTTTCCAACGCGGGGCGACGGCGGTCGTTGCCACATATAGAAACCCTCCCCCTAGCGGGGGAGGTGGCGCGAAGCGCCGGTGGGGGAAGTATTACTGAGCTTGCCTCTTCCCCCACCGTCGTCTCTTCGAGCCGACACCTCCCCCGCTAGGGGGAGGATTGAATCGCTAAACCAGCTCCACCGCCATCGCTGTGGCCTCGCCGCCGCCAATGCAGAGGGACGCCAGGCCCTTCTTGCCGCCGCGCGCCTGCAGGGCCGCGATCAGGGTGCACAGGATCCGCGCGCCCGAGGCGCCGATCGGGTGGCCCAGGGCGCAGGCGCCGCCGTTGACGTTCAGCTTGTCGGGGTCGATGCCCAGCTCCTGCTGGGCGATCATGGCGACCACGGCGAAGGCCTCGTTGACCTCGAACAGGTCGACGTCAGCGACCTCCCAGCCGGCCTTCTTCAGCGCCTTCTTCATGGCCGGCACGGGGGCGGTGGTGAACAGGCCCGGTTCGTGGGCGTGGGCGGCGTGGCTGACGACGCGGGCGACGATCGGCAGACCCAGTTGCTTGGCCACGCTCTCGCGGGTCATGACCAGGGCGGCGGCGCCGTCGCTGATCGAGCTGCTGTTGGCCGCCGTGATGCCGCCGTCGCGGGCGAAGGCCGGGCGCAGGGTCGGGATCTTGGCCGGGTCGGCCTTCAGGGGCTGCTCGTCGGTGTCGACGACCTCGGTCCCCTTGCGGCTGACGACGGTGACCGGGGTGATCTCGGCCTTGAAGGCGCCGCTCTCGATCGCCGCCTTGGCCTTGGCCAGGCCGCGCGTGGCGTAGTCGTCCATGGCCTCGCGGCTGAACTGGTACTGGGCCGCCGTGTCCTCGGCGAAGGCGCCCATCAGCTTGCCCGGCGTGTAGGCGTCCTCGAGCCCGTCCAGGTACATCGAGTCCCACATCTGGTCGTGGCCGATGCGGGCCCCGGCGCGGTGCTTGGACAGCAGGTACGGCGCGCCGGTCATGCTCTCCATGCCGCCGGCCACAACGACGTCGACCGAGCCCGCGGCGAGGGCGTCGTGAGCCAGAATGGCGGCCTGCATGCCGCTGCCGCACATCTTGTTGACGGTGGTGGCCTCGACCGAGAGGGGCAGGCCCGCGCCCAGCGCCGCCTGACGCGCGGGGGCCTGGCCCAGGCCCGCCGGCAGCACGCAGCCCATGATGATCTGCTCGACCTTGTCGCCGGCCACCCCGGCCCGTTCGACCGCCGCCTTCACGGCGCTGGCGCCCAGTTCGGTGGCCTTCACCCCGCCCAGCGCGCCCTGGAAGCCGCCCATCGGCGTGCGGGCATACGAGACGATGACGACGGGATCGGCGGACATGAACGAGGCTCCCTGAGCTGATTTCGAGGCGAGATAGGCCCTCATCGACGCATCATGCGCAAGTCGGTTGCGAGAGCGTGATGGAAAGGGGCGAGCGGTTTCGACGGGGGATCGCCGGACCGCTCGCCAGTCTGCAATAACCGAGAGAGTCAATTGCGATAAAAAACCTACTCCGGTTCATATTCAAACGCAACGCTCTCTTGCTTTCCCTCGCGGAACGCCGCACCCTGCCAAAATGGGCCGCACAGCTGACTATACGAACGAACGTTGCTCGGTCGCCGCCACCCTCGAAGTCGTGGGCGATCCGTGGACCTTGCTGATCCTGCGCGACGCCTTCGCCGGGGTGAAGCGCTTCGAGCAGTGGCAGGAGCGGCTGGGCGTGGCCCGCAATGTCCTGGCCGCGCGGCTCAAGAGCTTGGTCGAGAACGGGGTCATGGAGACCCGGCGCTATTCCGAGCGTCCGCCGCGCCACGAATACTGGCTGACCCAGAAGGGCCTCGCTTTGTCGCCGGTGCTGCTGACCATGGCCGAGTGGGGCGACCGCCACGTCTATGGCCGCGACAACTCGCCGGTGCTGTTCAATCACAAGGCCTGCGGCTGCGCCTTCCATCCCGTCCTGGCCTGCGAGGCCTGCGGCGACGTGGTCCAGCGCCGCGACCTGGAGCGCGCCCCGCGCAAGACCGAGGCCCCGACCGTCGGCGAGGCCCTCGAGGCCGTGAAGATCGCGGCCGAGTGAGCTTTCGCTTCCACGTCCATCGCGACAAGCCGGCCTATCGGCTGGTGATCGCGGAGGGCGCGCCGTTTCCGGCGGAAGCGAATGAGGACGACTGGCGCTTCACCCTCGCCCGAGAACGCGCCGACACCGCGCCCGATGTCGCCAAACGGGTCGACGAGACCGGCTACTGCCTGTTCAAGATCGGGCTGTCGTTCGACGAGATCGTCTAGCGCGGATCCAGGTTCAGCGTCCTCCGAGCCTCATACCCCATCACCGTCTCCCCGGCGAAAGCCAGGGCCCAGATCCATCCAGAGAGGTTGGGGCTGACGCGCTTTCTCGCCTCGCCGCCCCATGAATGCTCGTGGGTTCGATCTGGGCCCCGGCTTTCGCCGGGGAGGGCGGATCTTGGGGGTTCGAAGCTGAATGCAGACCCTACCGCGCGGCCCTGCCGTAGGCGCTGATGGCGGCGGCCATTTCGGGGGTGGCGTCGGCGGGGACGGCGGGCGCAGTGTCGGGCGCGGCGCCGCCGGCCAGGCGAGCCTGGGCCTCGGCCGACAGGGTGATGCTGTCGCGGCGCTCGGCCGTCGCGGGCTGGACGCCCTCGAGATCGGCCTGCAGGCGGCCGCGATAGTCGGCGACCGAACTGGGCCCCTGGCTGTCCTGAACGCCGACCTGCAGCGAGGCGATGATCGCCTGATCGGTTTCGGACAGGCCGTTGAAGGCGTCGAGCGCCTGGCGTTGCGGCGCGGGCGGCGCGGCGTCGGCGCCGGCCCAGGCCGAGCGGGTGAAGGTGTTCAGCGCCGACTGGATGGTCTTGGCGAAGGGCGACTCGGTCAGCGCCTGGGTCAGGCTCGCGCGCTCGGCGTAGCCCGCGCCGTTATAGCGATTGGCCAGGGCGTGATAGGCGTTCAGCTGCTGGTCGACCCCAACCGCGCCGCTGGTGTCGTTCAACGCGGCCGTCGCGGCCGCGACGCCGCCGGGAAAGGCGAGCGAGGACTGGGCCGCGTCGATCGTCGATGTCTGCGATATCCGCATCTTGTCGGCAGCTTGGCGAGTCATGGTGAAGGCCGCGTGAATAACGCGGTTTTTCGCACGGAAAGCGTGGCCCTTACGCTGCGGCCGAATGGCGCGGCCTTAGTCCGCGACGCCGCCGCGCAAAGGATCCTCGCCGGTCAGGTCCTTGATGTGCTGGCGCTGGCGGCGGACGCCCTCGGCCGTGACCTTGGGCTTGGGCGGTTCGGGGGCGCGGCGCGGGTTTCTTCGGGGTCATCGCAGGGCTCGCGTGACCAGCTGGGCCGCGCCGACGGTCAGGGCGTCCTCGACCAGGCCGCTGGGCGTCTGGCCGAAGCGGTCGATGGCCCGCATGCGCAGGTTGAAGATGACATAGGCCGCCGCCACCGCCGCGCCGGCCGCGATCGCGCCGCCCAGCAGCATCCGCTTGCGTGGCGCCAGGGCCGCCCCGGTCAGGCCGGCGGTGATGACCCGCGCGGCGATGCCCAGCGGCACGATCCGGTCGGGCGCGGACTTCAGCTTGTCGCCCCACAGCTCGCCGGCGGCCAGGGCCTTGGTTCCCGCCGCGACCAGCGGGTGACCCAGCAGGCGGGCCGAGGGGTTGTTGTCGGCCAGATGACCGCCGTGAGCGGCCTCGCTGACCGCGGCCAGCGGCGTCATGGAACGGGATCCGGCCGACAGGCCGATGAGTAGGGAGCGGAGCATACGGGCGTTCCTATTGGCTGTCCCAACCAGAACCCCGCGCCGCCCGGTTCGATCCCTTGGCGGGCGACCGGCCTCAGGTCTCGGCCAGGAACCCCCGTACCAGGGCGTTGTAGGCGTCCGGCTGTTCGACCATGGTCATGTGCGAGCAGCCCTTCATCACCACCATGCGCTTCGGTCCGGAGATCCCGTCGCGGATGGTCTCGTGGCAGTCCAGGGTGACCTCGTCGAACTCGCCGGTGGTGATCAGGGTCTTCTGGGTGATGGCCTTCAGGTCCTTGCGGCGGTCCCAGGTCTTGATCACGCCGGTGATGTAGAACTCGTTGGGACCGTTCATCACCCGGTAGGCGATCGACTTGGAGAGGGCCTCGAACGAGACCAGGGCGTCCGGCGTCGGTGGGACCCGCAGGACGAAATTGTCGTAGAACTTCTGGGTCAGGGCAGCGTATTCGGGCGTGTCCATCTTACCGGCCTTCTCCAGGCCGTGCAGTTTGGCGGCGAAGCCGTCGGGCATGCTGTCGATCAGCCGTTGCTGGCCGGCCATGGCCTGGGGCACACTGGCCAGGGCGCCGCCCAGAATGACTTTCTCGACGCCCGCGCCGCGACCTTGGCACAGATACTCGATGGCCAGCATCGAGCCCCACGAGTGTCCCAGCAGCACCACCCTCTCCAGGCCCAGGGCCTTGCGCACCGCATCCAGCTCGTCGACCGAGCGCTGGACGGTGTAGATCGCCGCGTCGGTCGGGGCGTCGGCCTTGCCCGTGCCCAGCTGGTCGTAGAAGATCACCGGGCGCTCGTCGGCCAGGGCCTTCATCGAGAGCAGGTAGTTGTGCGCCGCGCCGGGACCGCCATGCAGGGTCAGAAGCGGCGTCTTGCCGCCCGATCCGAACTTTCGCCAATAGATCTTGCCGCCCGGGATCTGGGCGTAGCCCTCCGCTTCCGGAACCGCGGCCTTGGCCATGCCCGCGCTCAGCAGGGCCGCGCCGCCGGCCAGCGCGCCGCGCCGGCTGATCGTCGTTCGATCGGTCATCTCTTGAAGTCCCCTGGCGCGGCTCGCGGCATGCGGGTCGATTAGTCGACGGCGCGCCAGAATGGCAAGGGGATCAGGCTGCGTCGAGATCCATCGTCCGCGTCGTGCCGGCGATGAAGCCGCCACCCAGCACGCGCTCGGGATCGGCGGGATCGTACAGCACACAGGCCTGGCCCGGGGCGACGCCTTCCTCGGCGCCGTCGAACACGACCGCGACCTCGCCGTTCTTCAGCGCCAGGCGGCCGGAGACCGGTTCGCGGGTCGAGCGGACGCGGGCCAGCACGGGCTGGCCGTCTTCGGCGGCGGCTTCCAGGCTGTCCTGGCCGCCCAGCCAGCTGCCTTCCTTCAGGGTCAGGGACGCGGTCAGCAGGGCCTCGCGCGGACCGACGATCACGTGGCGCTTGTCGGCGTCGATGCGGACCACGAACAGCGGGTCGCCGACGGCGATGTTCAGGCCCCGGCGCTGGCCGATCGTGTAGCGGGTCACACCCTCGTGGCGACCCAGCACGCGGCCGTCCAGGTGCACGACGTCGCCCGGCTCCGCGCCCTGCGGCCGGATGCGGTCGATGACCGTGGTGTACTTGCCCTCGGGCACGAAGCAGATGTCCTGGCTGTCGGGCTTGTCGGCGATGGCCAGGCCCAGGCCGGCGGCGACGGCGCGCACGGTCGGCTTGTCCATGCCGCCCAGCGGGAAGCGCAGGAAGTCCAGTTGGTCGCGCGTGGTGGCGAACAGGAAGTAGCTCTGGTCCTTGGCCGGGTCGGCGGCGCGGCGCAGCTGCGGGCGGTTGCCGCCCCCCGTGAAGGCCCGTTGCACATAGTGGCCGGTGGCCATGGCCTCGGCGCCCAGATCGCGGGCCACGTCCAGCAGGTCGCGGAACTTGACCGTCTGGTTGCAGCGCACGCACGGGATCGGCGTCTCGCCGCGCAGATAGGCGTCGGCGAAGTCCTCGATGACCTGCTCGCGAAAGCGGCTTTCGTAGTCCAGCACATAGTGCGGGATGCCGATCCGCTCGGCCGCCATGCGGGCGTCCAGGATGTCCTGGCCGGCGCAGCAGGCGCCCTTGCGCGAGACCGCCGCGCCGTGGTCGTAGAGCTGCAGGGTCACGCCGACCACGTCATAGCCGGCGCGGGCCAGCAGGGCGGCGGTGACGGTGGAGTCCACGCCGCCGGACATGGCCGCGACGATCCGCGTTCCCTCCGGCAGGCCGACCGCCGCGCGCACCTGTTCGACCGCGCGCGCGATGAGGGCGTCGGCGTTGTCGGTGGGGGCAGGGGACAGCAGGTCGGCGTTCATCCGCCGCCATATAGCGGCTGGAGGGCCTTTTTGCGAGGTCGCGGCGGGGCGGCTTGTCGCCGCCCCTACTTCAGGACGTTCAGCAGAGACGACTGCTGCAGGCTGCTGAACACCTGGGCCGAGGCCTGGACGGCCAGTTGGGCGGCCTGCAGGCGGGTGGCGGCGTCGGCCATGTCGACGTCGGTGATGCCGCCGACCATGGTCGTCAGGGTGTCGGCCTGGTTGGACAGGTCCTTCTGGGCGCTCTCGAAGCGCTTCTGGGTCACGCCATTCTTGCCCTGGGCGTCGATGACGCCCTTGTAGGCGTTGTCGAAGGTGGGCAGCAGGCCCTTCAGGAACGAGACCTGGGTGTCGTTGAGGTTGCCGGTGAACGGTCCGTTGGCGTCGACATAGGCCTGGACCTGCTTGAAGGCGTCGAACACGTCGACCCCCACCGCGTCGCCCAGGATGCCGGTCTTGGCGCTGGTCTGCTCGTCGACCCGGTTGGTCTGGACGTACTGGTCGTTCTGGAACAGGTCCGTGGTCGCCGCGGCGGCGGTCAGGTCGGTCATGACGGTCGCCGTGGTGGTGGCGGTGTCGGTCTTGGCGCCCGAGAAGACATAGAGGCCGTTCGACTTGGTGTTCAGCCCCTGGACCACCTCGCCGAAGCTGGCGGTCAGCTGCTGCATCAGGGTCGTGGCGTTGCCGGCCGCCAGCGAGTTGGCGATGGCCTCGCGGGCGCTCTGGGTGGCCGTGCCGATGCGGCCGAGGCCGGTGTCCTGCATCTCCAGCCGGTTGCCGACCATCTTGGACTGGTCGATCAGGCCGTTGATGCGCGTCTGCGTGCCGCGCATGGCGGTCAGCATCTCGGCGTTCTTGGCGTAACCCTTCAGGTCTGAGGCGACCTTCTGGCTGGACACCTGGGCGCCGACGTCATTCTGGCGCACCTGCGCCTTCATGAGGTTGGACGTCATGATGTTGTAGTTCTGGACGGTGGAGACGCGGGTCATGGCCTACCTCATAATTCCGACGAGCACGTCGAACATGTCCTTGGTCGCCTGGATCAGGCGGGCCGAGGCGTTGAAGGCTTGCTGGTAGGTGGTCAGGTTGATCAGTTCTTCGTCGAGGTTCACGCCCTCTTCCGACTGGCGCTGGCTGTCGACTTCGCTGGACACCGCCTCGGCGGCGTCCTTGCGGCTGGCCGCGGTGGCGGCCTTGCGGGCGACCGCGCCGCTGAAGTCCGAGGCGTAGCGGTTGACCGTCATGGTGACGGCCGAGGCGTCGCCGGCGGCCGAGAAGGCGGTGGTGGTCTCGCCGGCCTTGGCCAGGGCCAGGGCGCCGCGGCCGTCGCCGATGGCCAGGGCCGCCGCGCCGCCGACCACCTGGGTCAGGTCCAGCTTGGCGAAGGGCAGAAGCTTGGGGTTCTGGTCCATCGCCGTGTTGACGTAGAACTTTTCGCCCCGGGTGCTGCGCTCGGCCGGGCCGATGCCGAAGAGCTGGCTGGCCGAGGGGCCGCCGACGCCGCGCTCGGTGGTGTCGGCCTGGATCGACATCGTCACCGGCGTGGTGCTGTTCGAGGCGAAGCTGATCTGGCCCTTGCTGTTCAGCGAGAACTGGCCGTACAGGCCCGTGCCCGAGGCGCGCGAGTTCAGGGCGTCCAGCATGTCCTGCATCGTGCCGCCGAGAGGCGGGGCGACGGTGATGTCGCGAATGCGGCCGCCCTCGACGTCGGTCAGGCGGATGGTCATGGCGCCCGAGGTGAAGCCGTTCGGGTCGGCCGCCGTCAGGCCCGTCTCGTAGGGCGAGTAGCCGTTCGTGCGGATGATGTCGTTCAGGCCGAAATAGTGGCTGAAGCCCTTGCCGGCCTTGGTCGCCGGCGTGGTCGCATCGTCCTGGATGGCCACGCCCAGGCCGCCGTTCCCGGTGATGCTGAGCGCGCCGCCCGAGAAGCCCACCGCGCCGGAGCCGCCCATGGCGGTGTTCAGCTGGGTCATGAAGTCGGCGGGGGTGAAGGCCGGGCCGGCGGCGCCGTTGACGGTCATCGTGCCGGCGTCGAAGTCGATGTCGATCCGGCGCTGGATGACGCCGCCGCTATCGGTCAGGGCGATCGTGGTCTTGCCGGTGAAGCCGGTGATCGCGGCCTGGGCGTCCAGGCCGGTGTCGCGCCCGTTCAGGGTGGTCGGGGCCGGCACCGACGAGGCGGCGTTGGACGCGCGGTTGATTTCCTCGGCCGCGCGCGAGGTGAACTCGCCTAGCTGGTCGGACAGGCTGACCAGCTCGACGTTGCGCACATCCATCAGGCCCTTGATCTCGCCGCTGGAGATGTTCAGCGGGGTGGGCTGGACCGAGCCGTTGGCCAGCTGCACCGTCAGATAGCCCGTGGCCGTCGGTGAGGTCTGGTAGGTCAGCTTGGCCGCGCCGTCGCCGGCCAGCGGCAGGCCTTCGGTCGAGCGCACATAGATGCCGCCCAGGGTGCGGGGCGTGATCTGGACGTTCATCAGCTTGCTGAGCTCGTCGACCAGCCCGCTCTGGACGTTCTCGGCGCCGGTGGCGTCGGCTCCGGCCACCTTGGCGCGGGTGATGTCGGTGTTCAGGCCGTTGATCTGGTCCAGCAGGTCGTTGACGCGATCGATATCGCCCGAGATGCGGGCGTCGGCGTCCTTGCCCAGCTTGGACAGCGACGAGGTGATCCGGCTGGACTCGCTGAGGAAGTCGTCCACCCGCGTGAGCGCCTGGGTGCGCAGCAGGGAAGAGGACGGATCATCCTGGGCCGCCGAGAACGCCGAGTAGATGTCGTCCAGGGTCGAGAAGAAGCTGGTGTCGCCGCTAGGGTCGCCGAACAGCTGCTGGGCGCTGTTCAGGGTGTCGGAGACGACCGAGGCGCGGCTGCCGTCGGAAGAGGCGTTCAGGCTGGCCGACTGCAGGAAGCGGTCGGTCGCGCGCTTGATGGCGTCGATGCTGACGCCCACGCCCATGCCGTTGGACAGCAGGTTCGACTGGCTGACAGTCTTGCGGACGTAGCCGGAGGTGTTGACGTTGGCGATGTTGTCCGACGTGACGCGCAGACCCGTCTGCGCGGCCATCATGCCGGACGTCGCCGTGCTCATGATCGCGTTCAGCGACATGCATAGGCTCCTTGCAGCTCGGCAAACCGCGCAACGCAAGACGCGTCATTGCCCGGCGAAACTTGCCGGGTCGCGGTGGGGATTGGATCCCCGATATGTGCCAAGCCATTGAAATTCATGGCGATATGTTCCGGTGGTCGGAAATTCGACAAGACGTCCTGCGCAAGGACGGCGCCAACTGGCCCGGAGGCGGCCTTGCGACGCGGCGACGCGGCAACAGACGTCCTTGCCGGGCCCTCGAACTCGGCAAAAAGCGCCGCACAAGGCGCGATTTTTCTTCGTAAACAAGGAATTAAATCGAAGGAAATCCGTTGGTTAGAGGTGGTTTTCGGAGTTGGCCCGACCATTGCTCAGAGGGAAGTCGATCAAAGCGTGTTCGTCATGGACCGCCGCACCAACCGAGCCCAAGCGAGCAACGACTGCGAATGACCGCGATCGCCGCCCCTACCGCCGCTCTTCCCGCCGCCCCGGCCCCGTCGGCGAGCGCCAAGTCGTCGAACGACGGCTTCGACGCCCTGCTGGCCATCGCGGGTAAGGACGACGAGGCCCCCGCGCCCCGCGCCGCGCGCTCGGACAGCAAGAGCGAGCCCCGCGAGGCCAAGGACGACCGGCGCGACGTGAAGACGGCCGACAAGCCGGCGCGCGATACGTCCAAGGCCGACGCCAAGGCCGCGGACCGGGCCGATGATCGGGCCGACGCCGCCCAGGACGCCCGCGCCGATCGCGCCGACGCCGCCGGCAAGGCCGCTGACCGGGCCGCCGATCGCGCCTCGGACAAGGCTTCGGACCGGGCTTCGGACAGGGCCGACGCCACCCAGGACGCCAAGGCCGACGCCGCCGGCGACAAGGCCGCCGCTTCGGACAAGGCCACCGACACCGCCGACAAGGCCTCGGACGCCGCCCAGGCCGATACGACCGACGCCGCCGCTCAAGCCGCCGCCGCCCAGGCCGCTGCCACCCTGATCGCGGCCATGACCGTCCCCGTGCAAGCCACGGTCCAGGTCGTGGCGACCGGTGACGCCCAGCCGGCCGTCGAGGCCACGGCCCCCGACCAGGCCGCCGATTTCACCGCCGTCGTCGCGGCCGCCCAGACCGCTCCGGTCGCCGCCCAGCCCGCCCAGCCCGCGCCGGCCGCTCAGCAAGCGTCGGCGACGCCGGCCCAGGCGACCGCCGCCCAGGCTCAGCCGACCGCCGCCGCCGCCGTCCAAGCCGCCGCGCCGCAAGGCCAGGCCGTGGACGCCGCCGCGCTTGAAGCCCTGGCCCAGCTCTCGGCCGACGCCGCGGCCCCGGTCGCCGCGAGCGATGTGGACCAGACCGCGCCGAAGACCGCCGAAACCAAGCCCGCCGCCGACGCCGCCAAGACGGCCGAGGCCCCGAAGGTCGCCTTGGCCCAGCCGACCGCGCCGGCCCCGGTCGCCGCGCCGGTCGTCGCGCCTGTCCAGGCCGAGGTCGTCGCCGAGGTCGCGCCGGTCGCCGAGGCGGCGACGGCCGAAGCCGCCGTGGAAACCGTCGAGGCCGCCGCGCCGGAAGTCGCCTCGGCCACCCCCAAGACCGCCGAGGCCCCCAAGGCCGCGCCGGCGCCGCTGGCCGCCCAGGCCAAGGCCGCCGACGCCGTGGCCGTCGAGACCGCCCAGGCCGTGACCGCCGTCGCCGCGGGCGCCGCCGGAAACGGGGGCAAAACGAACACCGACGGCAAGGGCTCGAACCCCAACGCCGCGACGGTCGCCGCGGTCGACGCCCCGGCCGCCACCGCCGCCGCCGTGGACACCAACGCCCTGGCCGCGCCGGCTCCGGCCCTGCAGGCTCCGGCGGCCAGCGCCTCGGCCCCGGCCGCCGCGCCGGCTCCGGTGCGCGGCTCGCCCGAGACGGTCGCGGCCCTGTCGGCCGAGATCGTCAAGAAGGCCGACGCCAAGACCACCCGCTTCGACGTCGCCCTGACGCCGGAAGGCCTGGGCAAGGTCGACGTGCGTATCGAGATCGGCCGCGACGGCGCCCTGACCGCCTCGATGAAGTTCGACACGGTCCACGCCGCCCAGGAGCTGCGCAACAAGGCCGGCGAACTGCGCCAGGCCCTGGCCGACGCCGGCTTCAACGTCGCCGACAACGCCCTGAGCTTCGACGTCTCGAGCCAGAACAGCGGCCAGAACCAGAACCCCTTCCTCGCCTTCCAGGACTTCGGCGACCAGGGCCAGCGCGCCTTCAGCGGCCGCGCCTTCCAGGCCGCCCTGACCGGCGAGGAAGACATCGTCATCACCCCCGAACTGCTGCCCGGCCTGAAGACGGCCGCCGACAGCGGCCTGGACATCCGGATTTAAGGAAGGATCGCGCCATGACCACGGCCGTCTCGTCGCAGAACACCTCGTCGGTCCTCGACAAGATCAACAATTCGCGCTCGTCGCTCGCCAACAACGAGCAGACGTTCCTGAAGCTACTGACCACCCAGCTGAAGAACCAGGATCCGCTGTCGCCCACCGACACGACCCAGATGACCCAGCAGATCACCTCGATGACCGGCGTCGAGCAGCAGCTGGTCACCAATGACCTGCTGGCCGCCCTGGTCGGCATGAACACCGGCACGGGCCTGTCGGAAGGCGTCAACATGATCGGCAAGCAGGTCACCGCGACCACCGACAACTCAACCCTGAAGAACGGCAAGGCGACCTTCTCGTGGAGCCAGCCCGGCGCCTCGACCTCGCTGACGGTCGAAGTCAAGAACGCCGCCGGCAAGGTGGTTCGCACCCTGAAGCCGGACGACCAGAAGAGCGGCGCCCACACCATCACCTGGGACGGCAAGGACGACAGCGGGGCCCAGCTGGCCGACGGCGGGGTCTACACCATCGCCGTGACCGCCAAGGGCCCCGACGGCAAGGACCTGAAGGCCACGAACATCAAGGGCCGCGCCGAAGGCCTGGTCACCGCGGTCGACAACTCCACCGGCTCGCCGATGGTCATCGTCGACGGCCAGTCGATCCCGGTCGACAGCGTCATCGGCATCACCGCCGTCGCCTCGAACAACAACACCGCGGCGGACAAAGAAGCCGCCTGATCCTCTACCGACAATTCACCGATCGAACGGGCGTCAGAATGACGCCGACGCGGTCCCCGGAAGACGGTCTTCCCCGGGATCCAAACGCAAACAGCGCTGAACCCTCGAACCCCTTCAAAGCAGGAATTCAGTCATGAGCATCAACAGCGCCATGCTCGCCGGCGTCTCCGGCCTGATCGCCAACTCCTCGGCCCTGGCCGCGATCTCGGACAACATCGCCAACGTCAACACGGTCGGCTACAAGCGCTCCAGCGCCAACTTCTCGACCCTGGTCACCTCGGGCTCGAAGAACCAGACCTACAGCGCCGGCGGCGTGAAGGCCCAGACCCACCAGTTCATCAGCCAGCAGGGTCTGACCCAGTCGACGACGTCGAACCTGGACCTGTCGATCTCGGGCTCGGGCTTCTTCGTCACCACGGAAAAGCCGGAGAACCTGACGGCGACCGACACCCGCTCGTTCACCCGCGCCGGTTCGTTCCAGCTCGACAACCTGGGCTATCTGAAGAACGACGCTGGCCTCTATCTGCAAGGCTGGCTGGCCGATCCGGTCACCGGCGCGATCACGCCCGACCCGTCGGACCTGATGCAGCTGTCGTCGATCAACGTCGGCACCGTCGGCGGCACGGCCGAGAAGACCACCCGCGTCGGCGTCAACGCCAACCTGCGCTCGGAACAGCCGGTGGCCGCGGCCGTCTCGTACAAGGTCGGCACGGCCGGCACGGCGTCGAAGACCAACGTCATCGACTCCAACGGCGTCAGCCACAACTATGACGTCGTCTACAGCTCGACGGGCCTGGCCAATCCTGCGGCTTCGGGCAACAACGAGTACCAGGTCGACATCAAGGAAAACGGCGTGATCATCGCCACGGGCACCGTGGGCTATGACCCCGCGACCCACGAGATCATCAGCTCGACCATCGATTACAAGGGCGCCTCGCCGGTCGCCGGCAGCACCACCAACACCCGCATCAACGCCGCCGGTGACACGATCAACCTGATCGACCTGGGCATCACCTCCGCCGGCGCCGACGACGCCGACGTGGTGTCGGGCAAGCTGTACGACCCCAGCACCTGGTCGATGTCGGACTACGCCAAGGACAACACCAAGGGCGTCAAGCCGGACTTCGAGATCCAGATCCCGCTGTCGGACTCCAAGGGCGGCCAGCGCACCGTCACCCTGTCGCTGCTGAAGGGCCCGGGCCCGAACCAGTGGTACGCCGAACTGCGCGCCAAGCCGGGCGACCTGGCCAACAACAGCAACGGCCAGATCAGCACGGGCATCGTCAGCTTCACCACCGACGGCAAGCTGCAGAGCACCGGCAACCTGTTCGGCGGCACCATCCCGACCTCGATCACGATCCAGGCCTCGGGCACGGCCCCGGCCACCCCGCCGGCCGTGACGCCGCCGACCTGGGCCGACGGCCTGGGCATCGACACCCAGGACGTCCAGATCGACCTGGCCAGCGCCGCCGGCGGCCTGACCCAGTACAACAGCCAGTCGGTCGTCCAGTCGGTCAACACCAACGGCACCGCCTTCGGCAACCTGACCAACATCGAGGTCGACGATCAGGGCTATGTCTCGGCGATCTTCGACAACGGCGTCACGCGCCGGATCGCCCAGGTCGCCGTAGCCACCTTCAGCAACCCGAACGGCCTGAAGGGCGTGAACGGTAACGCTTATCGCGTCACGAACGAAAGCGGCACCTACAGCCTGAAGGCTCCGGGCCAGGGCGGCGCGGGTGCACTGGCTCCCTCGACTCTGGAAGCTTCGACTGTCGACCTGTCGACTGAGTTCACCGGCCTGATCACCACGCAACGAGCCTACTCGGCCTCGTCGAAAATCATCACGACCGCAGATCAGATGCTTGAAGAACTTCTGAATATTAAGCGCTGATCCTAGGGATTAACGATCTTTAATTCTTATGTTTCACACTGAGACACTGCGGACTGCTTGGGCGCTGCCTTGTTTAGGCCTTTCTTTACTATTGGAATTAAGCCGATGTTATTGGGCGGCGCCTATGGTGGGTCCCAACAGTGATGGTTGTGGAAAGGCGTAAAGCCATGTTGCAGCAGCAGCGCACGAACAGCCGGGGTGAAAAGTACGTCATCGGTCCGACCGGTGCGCCTCTGACTCTCTCCGACTTGCCGCCGCCGGAAACCCAGCGTTGGGTGATCCGTCGCAAAGCCGAGGTCGTGGCCGCCGTCCGCGGGGGCCTGCTCTCGCTGGACGAGGCGTGCGATCGTTACAAGCTGACCAACGAGGAGTTCCTCGCCTGGCAGCAGTCGATCGACCGGCACGGCCTGGCGGGTCTGCGGACCACCCGGATCCAGCAGTACCGTTAAGACCCGTGAGGGGGTGCGTTAATCTGACCACCCTCTTTCGGACCTGAAAATCCCCAAGGCCTTGGGCCAAAAGGGTTTGAAGACGTTCAGCGGCCGCTCCCGAGAGGGGGCGGCCGCGACGTTTTGGCGCCTCCGGAAGCCCTTCCGACCCCCAAATATAAACGCCTCGTTTACCTTGTACTGGGTAAATCCTGCCTACCGACGGGCGGTTCTCGTTCGCGTGTCGGTTCCTCCTCGTGGAGGAGTTGGGATCAGGGGTGGGGCTTCGTGGAAAGCTTTCTGGGTTCGATCAAGCAGTTCGGCGTCGGGCGTCTGGCCGCGATGCTCGGCGTGGGCGCCGGCGTCGTCGCGGTCCTGGTGGCCCTCGTCATGTTCATGGGCAAGGAGCCCAATGAGCTGCTGTATTCCAACCTGGACCTGAAGGAAGCGTCCCAGGTCACCCAGGCCCTCGACCAGGCCGGCATTAAGTATGAGACCAAGGGCGACGGCTCGACGATCATGGTGGCGCGCGACAAGGTCGCCAGCGCCCGTCTGATGGTCGCCGGCAAGGGCTTGGTCAGCTCCGGCTCCATCGGTTACGAAATCTTCGACGGCAGCAGCGCGCTGGGCCAGACCGACTTCGTCCAGCAACTGAACCGCCAGCGCGCCCTGCAGGGCGAACTGGAACGCACGATCAAGGCCATGCAGGGCGTCAACAGCGTCCGCGTTCACCTGGTGCTGCCCAAGCGCCAGCTGTTCGAGGAGGACGCCGAGCAGCCGTCGGCCGCCGTCACCGTCGGCGTCGGCTCGCGCGAGCCGGGTTCGGACATGGTCCGCGCCATCCAGAACCTGGTCGCCTCGTCGGTCCCGAACATGAAGGCCGAGAAGGTCACGGTCATCGACCAGCACGGCAAGACCCTGTCGGCTCCCAGTGACGACAGCCTGGCCGGCAAGGAAGCCCAGGACCGCCGCACCGAGGCCGAGGCCCGCATCGCCAAGACGGTCAAGGACATGATCGAAGGCGTGCTCGGCCCGGGCAAGGCCCGCGTCAACGTCACCGCCGACATCAACCTGGACCGCGTCACCACCCAGGAAGAGCGCTTCGATCCGGACGGCCAAGTCGTCCGCTCGGAAAGCACCAACGAGTCGGGCGCCTCGGAAACCAAGAACGACGACACCTCGGGCACGACCGCGACCTCGAACGTGCCCGGCCAGGGCGCCAACGCCGGCTTCCAACAGTTGGGCTCGCGCTCGAACGAGACCGGCGCCGTCACCAACTACGAGATCTCCAAGTCGGTGAAGACCACCGTCCAGGAGCCCGGCACGATCAAGAAGGTCGCCGTGGCCGTGGCCATCGACGGCGTCACCGCCCCGATGGGCAAGGACGGCAAGCCCGGCGCCTATACCCCGCGCACCGCCCAGGAGATCCAGCAGATCGAGGAACTGGTGAAGACCGCCGTCGGCTACGACGCCGCCCGCGGCGACCAGGTCAAGGTCACCAACATCAAGTTCCCGCAGCCCGAGGACCAGGGTCTGGAAAAGCAGGGCCTGCTGGCGGGCTTCGACAAGAACGACATCATGCGCTTCGCCGAGCTGGGCATCCTGGGCGTGGTCGCGCTCTTGATCCTGCTGTTCGCGGTCCGTCCGTTCATCAAGAACCTGGTCGAGCCCGCGCCGGTGCAGATGGCCCTGGCCGGTCCCGGCGGCGTCCCGGCCGTGACCCGTATGGTCACTCTGTCGGACGGCACCCAGCAACAGGTCGTGGTCGACGAAAGCGGCGAGCCGATCGCCATCGCCGGCCCGGCCAGCGACATCGACTCGCGCATCGACATCGCCAAGATCGAGGGTCAGGTTAAGGCCTCGTCGATCAAGCGCGTCTCGGAGTTCGTCGAGAAGCATCCGGAGGAGTCCGTCGCGATCCTCCGTAACTGGCTGCACGAGTCGAACTGATGGCCATGAAAGCCGCCGTCACCGATCTGAAGAACCTTTCGGGGCCGGAAAAGGCCGCGATCGTTCTGCTCGCGCTCGGTGAGGAACACACCAAGATCTGGGAAGCCCTGGACGACGAGGAGATCAAGGAAGTCTCCCAGGCCATGGCCGGCCTCGGCACGGTCTCGGCCAGCGTGGTCGAGGATCTGCTGGTCGAGTTCGTCTCGGGCATGAGCTCGACCGGCGCGATCATGGGCTCGTACGAGCAGACCCAGCGCCTGCTGGCGTCGTTCATGCCGCAGGACAAGGTCGACCAGCTGATGGAAGAGATCCGCGGTCCGGCGGGTCGAACTATGTGGGACAAGCTCGGCAACGTGAACGAGGCCGTGCTCGCCAACTATCTGAAGAACGAATACCCGCAGACCGTCGCGGTGGTGCTGTCCAAGGTGAAGAGCGACCACGCCGCCCGCGTGCTGGCCTGCTTGCCGGAAGACTTCGCCCTGGAATGCGTCACCCGCATGCTGCGGATGGAGCCCGTGCAGCGCGAGATCCTCGACAAGATCGAGATGACCCTGCGCACCGAATTCATGTCGAACCTGGCGCGCACGTCCAAGCGCGACAGCCACGAGATGATGGCCGAGATCTTCAACAACTTCGACCGCCAGACCGAGGCTCGCTTCATCGCGGCCCTGGAAGAGCGCAACCGCGAGGCCGCCGAGCGGATCCGCGCACTGATGTTCGTGTTCGAGGACCTGTCGAAGCTGGACCCGGGCGGCATCCAGACCCTGCTGCGCGGTACGCCGAAGGAGCAGCTGGGCCTGGCCCTGAAGGGCGCCTCGGACAAGCTGCGCGACCTGTTCTTCTCGAACATGTCGGAACGCGCCGCCAAGATCATGCGCGAGGACATGGAGAGCATGGGCCCCGTGCGCCTGAAGGACGTCGACGCCGCCCAGGTGGGCATGGTCCAGGTCGCCAAGGACCTGGCCGCCAAGGGCGAGATCATGCTGGCCGGCAGCGGCGGCGACGACGAGCTGATCTACTGAGGGACATGGCATGATGGACACCCCTCGCAAATTCGGCTTCGACACGGTCTTCGACGACCGCGGCGGCGTCGCCTACACCCCGCCCAAGGTGAAGAAGAGCTTCACCCCCGAAGAGCTCGAGGCCGCCAAGGCCCAGGCCTACGCGGAAGGCGAGCGTTCGGCCGTGGCCCATGCCGAGCGGGACGCCGCCAACGCCCTGGCCGAGGTCGCCCACGCCATTCAGGAGGCCTTCGGGGCGCTGACCCACGTGGCCCACGAGCACCGCGAAGGCTCGGCCATGCTGGCCCTGGCCTGCGCCCGCAAGATCGCCGACGCGGCCCTGCACCACTTCCCCGAAGCGCCGGTGACGGCGGCCCTGGAGGCCCTAGCCCGCGAGGTCGAGGCCCAGCCGCGCATCTTCGTCCGCGTCTCGCCCGAGCTGGAAGGCCGCACCCAGGAAGCGCTGGAGCATGTCGCCGCCCAGATCGGCTATCCGGGCCAGATCGTCGCCCGCGCCGACGGCGCCATGGCCCCGGCGGCCTTTACTTTCGACTGGGGCGAGGGCCGCGCGGCCTTCGATCCCGACGGCGCGGCCCAACGCGTCACCGAAGCGCTGGAGGCGGCGATCGCCGCCGAAGGCCTCCACGCCGAACCCCTGTTCTCCTGAGAAGGCTGAAGTCCGATGGCCGAAGACAATCTCCCGCTCGACGAATTCGGAGGCTCGATGCTGGCCTCCGAAATGCCGGTCGAGCTCAGCGACAAGACCGCGTCGGACCTGGCGCCGGTCTTCGACGTGCCGGTCAACATATCGGCCGTGCTGGGCCGCGCCCACATGTCGGTCGCGCAGCTGCTGCAACTGAACCAGGGTTCGATCCTGGAGCTGGACCGCAAGGTCGGCGAGGCGATCGACATCTATGTCAACAACCGCCTGGTCGCCCGGGGCGAGGTCGTCGTCGTCGACGAGCGCCTGGGCGTGACCATGACGGAAATCATCAAGGACGGCGACCAGAGCTGATCGCTCGGGTTCGAAACTTAGATTGAGGTCTTCCGGTCAGGGGATCTCGCGGGAGAGTGGATTATGCGGCTTCTGGTCGTCGGAAAACTGAACGGGCAGCTCTCGGTCGCCGTGAAGATGGCGATGAACGCGGGCGCGAAGGTCTCGCACGTCGAGTCGGCGGAGCAGGCGACCAACGCCTTGCGCGCGGGGCAGGGCGCGGACCTCCTGATGGTCGACTACGCGCTGGATATCGCCAGCCTGATCGCGGCCAACGAGGCCGAGCGGATGCGGGTGCCGGTGGTGGCCTGCGGCGTCGACGCCGACCCCATGCGCGCGGCTGCGGCCATCAAGGCCGGCGCCAAGGAGTTCATCCCGCTGCCGCCGGACGCCGAGCTGATCGCCGCCGTCCTGGCCGCTGTGGCCGACGACGACAAGCCGATGGTCGTCCGCGACCCGGCCATGGAGCAGGTCATCAAGCTGGCCGACCAGGTCGCCCCGTCCGAAGCCTCGATCCTGATCACCGGCGAAAGCGGTTCGGGTAAGGAGGTCATGGCGCGCTACGTCCACGGCAAGAGCCGCCGGGCCAAGGCGCCGTTCATCTCGGTCAACTGCGCCGCCATCCCCGAGAACCTGCTGGAAAGCGAGCTGTTCGGCCACGAGAAGGGGGCCTTCACCGGCGCCATGGCCCGCCGCATCGGCAAGTTCGAGGAAGCCGACGGCGGCACCCTGCTGCTGGACGAAATCTCGGAAATGGACGTGCGCCTGCAGGCCAAGCTGCTGCGCGCCATCCAGGAGCGCGAGATCGACCGCGTCGGCGGCTCGCGGCCGGTCAAGGTCAACATCCGTATCCTGGCCACCAGCAACCGCGACCTGGCCCAGGCCGTGAAGGACGGCACGTTCCGGGAAGACCTGCTCTACCGCCTGAACGTCGTGAACCTGCGCCTGCCGCCGCTGCGCGAGCGCCCGGCCGACGTCATCAGCCTGTGCGAGTTCTTCGTGAAGAAGTACTCGGCCGCCAACGGCATGGCCGAAAAGCCGATCTCGGCCGAGGCCAAGCGCCGCCTGATCGCCCACCGCTGGCCGGGCAACGTCCGCGAGCTGGAAAACGCCATGCACCGCGCGGTGCTGCTGTCGACCGGCGCCGAGATCGAGGAGTTCGCCATCCGCCTGCCGGACGGTCAGCAGATGGCGTCGGCCCCGTCGCCGGACGCGGCGGTGGCTCGCGGCGCCCAGATGGCCGCCGACGCGGTGTCGCGCACCTTCGTCGGCTCGACGGTCGCCGAGGTCGAGCAGAAGCTGATCATCGACACCCTGGAGCACTGCCTGGGCAACCGCACCCACGCGGCCAACATCCTGGGCATCTCGATCCGCACCCTGCGCAACAAGCTCAAGGAATACGGCGACGCCGGCATCCCCGTTCCGCCGCCGCAGGGCGGGATCGGCGCGGCCGCTTAGGCGGTCAAGATGTCGCGGCGCCGCGACCATCCGTCCGGCGCCGAACATGGCTAATTTTGGTTAAGGAGATGGCGGCGGACCGCAAATCGCTTCAAGCGCTGGTCTAGCTTTCCATCCACGGTTCAAGGTTCAGCATGGCCGACGCCGCCGCCCCGACAGCCGCCAGGTCCGTCCCCAGCGCCAAGTCGCTGCTGGACGGTTTCCTGCGTGGCGAGATGGGCCTGGCGCTGGGCGTCGTGGGCATCATCGTCCTGCTGATCCTGCCGGTTCCGCCGATCCTGCTGGACCTGCTGCTGGCCATCTCACTGACCGGCTCCGTGCTGATCCTGATGACGGCGATCCTGATCAAGAAGCCGCTGGAATTCACCTCGTTCCCGACCGTGTTGCTGGTCGCGACGCTGTATCGCCTGGGCCTGAACGTGGCCTCGACCCGCCTGATCCTAGGCCACGGCCAGGAAGGCACCGGCGGGGCCGGCGCGGTCATCGAGGCCTTCGGTCACCTGATGATGCAGGGCAACTTCGTCATCGGGGTGATCATCTTCATCATCCTGGTGGTGGTGAACTTCATGGTCGTCACCAAGGGTTCGGGCCGGATCGCCGAAGTGGCGGCCCGCTTCACCCTGGACTCCATGCCCGGCAAGCAGATGGCGATCGACGCCGACCTGTCGACCGGCCTGATCGACCAGGAGATGGCCAAGGTCCGCCGCAAGGAGCTGGAGCAGGAAAGCACGTTCTTCGGGGCCATGGACGGCGCCAGCAAGTTCGTGAAGGGCGACGCGATCGCCGGCCTGATCATCACCGGCATCAACATCGTCGGCGGCATCATCATCGGGGTCGTCCAGCACAAGATCCCGATCGGCGAGGCCGCCTCGTCCTACACCATCATGACCATCGGCGACGGCCTGGTCAGCCAGATCCCGGCCCTGATCATCTCGATCGCCGCCGGTATGGTCGTGTCCAAGGCCGGTGTCGAAGGCTCGGCCGACAAGGCCCTGGTCACCCAACTGGCCATGAACCCGGCGGGCCTGGGCATGGTCTCGGCCTCGGCCGGCATCATCGCCCTGATCCCGGGCATGCCGATCATCCCGTTCGCGGCCCTGTCGCTGGGCGCGGGGGCGCTGGCCTACAAGCGGGTCCAGGACGCCAAGAAACCCAAACAGATCGATCCCGCCGCCCTCGAGGCCGCCGCCCCGGCCGAGGCCGAGGAAGAGCCGATCAGCGCCTCCCTGGCCATCGATGACGTCAAGATCGAGCTGGGCTACGGCCTGCTGACCCTGATCAACGACCTGGACGGCCGCAAGCTGACCGACCAGATCCGCGCCCTGCGCAAGACCCTGGCCGGCGAGTTCGGCTTCGTCATGCCGCCGGTGCGGATCCTCGACAACATGCGCCTGGCCAACCAGGGTTACGCCATCCGCATCAAGGAGATGGAAGCCGGGGCCGGCGAGGTCCGCCTGGGCAGCCTGATGGCCATGGACCCGCGCGGCGGCCAGGTCGAGCTGCCCGGCGAGCATGTGCGGGAGCCCGCCTTCGGCCTGCCGGCCACCTGGATCGCCGACGACCTGCGCGAGGAAGCCACCTTCCGCGGCTACACGGTCGTCGACCCGGCCACGGTGCTGACCACGCACCTGACCGAGATCCTCAAGGAGAACATGGCCGACCTGCTGTCCTACGCCGAGGTTCAGAAGCTCTTGAAGGAGCTGCCGGAAAGCCAGCGCAAGCTGGTCGACGACCTGATCCCCGGCACGGCCACGGCCACCACGGTCCAGCGCGTGCTGCAGTCGCTGCTGAAGGAGCGCGTCTCGATCCGCGACCTGCCGCAGATCCTGGAAGGCATCGGCGAGGCCGCGCCGCACACTGCCTCGGTCACCCAGCTGGTCGAGCAGGTCCGCGCGCGCCTGGCCCGCCAGCTGTGCTGGGCCAACCGCGCCGACGACGGGGCCCTGCCGATCATCACCCTGTCGGCCGACTGGGAGCAGGCCTTCGCCGAGGCCCTGATCGGCCCCGGCGACGACAAGCAGCTGGCCCTGCCGCCCTCGCGCCTGCAGGACTTCATCCGCGGCGTCCGCGACGCCTTCGAACGCGCCGCCCTGGCTGGCGAGGCCCCCGTGCTGCTGACCAGCCCCGGCATCCGCCCCTATGTCCGCTCGATCATCGAACGCTTCCGCGGCCAGACCGTGGTGATGAGCCAGAACGAGATCCACCCCCGGGCGCGCCTGAAGACGGTGGGCATGGTCTAAGCGGCTTTTTCGCCGATCGATCACCGTTGTCGTGAAACCTTCACCGAAATGTCTCATTGAGGGCGGGCAGGTAGTTCGTTCGATGGTGATGTTTTGCATCCGACCACGTCGCTCGTCGCGCTGGGCGCGACGGGGCTCTGCCTGCTTGCCGCTCCCGCCTGGGCGCGCGAGACCCTTGGTCCCGAGGACGCCGCCGCCCTTCGCGCCGAGATCGCCAGCCTGAGGGCGCAACTCCAGCGCATGGAAAGCCGCCTGGACGCGGCGACCGGGCTGTCGCGCACCGCGCCGCCGCCGACGCCACTGCCGCCGCCGGTCGCCGCGGTCGTCGAGGCTCCGGCCAAGCCGGCCGCCCCGGCGACGCAGATCAGTTGGAAGGGCGCTCCGCAGTTCGCCGCCGCCGGCGGCAAGACCTTCAAGGCCAAGGGGCGCATCCAGGCCGACCTCGGCCATGTCGACGCGCCCAGCGGCCTGGCCGACCGAGGCCTTGGAACCGCGTCCGAGATGCGCCGTATCCGCCTGGGCGGGGAGGGGAGCCTGGGCGCGGGCATCGCCTACAAGCTGGAGCTGGAGCTGTCGGACAACGCCGTCGACCTGGTCGACACCTTCGTGACCTACAAGACCGGGCCGTGGCTGCTGGCCGCTGGCAACCAGAACCAGTTCCAGTCGCTGGACGAGCTGACCGGCGACACCTCCGGCTCGTTCATGGAGCGGGCGGCCTTCACCGACGCCTTCAACTTCGAACGCCGCCTGGGGCTGTCGGCCCAGTACGAGAACGGCGGCTGGCTGCTGCAGGCGGGCCTGTTCGCCGACGACATCACAGCGCTTTCCAACGCCAGTGACGGCCCGGCCGGCGGCGACGAGAACAACAGCCATGGCCTGGACGGCCGGGTGGTCTGGGCGCCGAAGCTGGGCGAGACCCAGCTGCATTTCGGCGGCTCGGCGCACTGGCGAAACCTGGGGCGGGTGGCCGACACCGCCACGCGTTACCGCCAGCGGCCTTACCTGCACACCAGCAACAGCCGGCTGATCGGAACCTCTGCCGTGGCCGTGCGCGAGGAGACCCACTACGGCGTCGAGGCCGCGTTCGTGCGTGGCCGCTGGCACGGGGCGGCGGAGGTTCACGGCCTGGAGGCCGACACCAGGACGGGGCCCGATCCGCGCTTCCTCGGCGGCTATGTCGAGCTGGGCTATTTCCTGACCAACGACACGCGTGGCTACAAGGGGGGGATCTTCGACCGCGCCAAGCCGTCGCGGCCCCTCGGCGTGGGCGGCGTCGGCGCGCTGCAGCTGAACGTGCGCTACGACTATCTGGACCTCAACGACCGGGGGATCGTCGGCGGCCGGCAGGCCGCCTGGCTGGCGGCCCTGATCTGGCAGCCAGTCGAGTATCTGCGCTTCAACCTCAACGCCGGCGTCCTGGCCTACCAGGACGCCACGCCGCTGCCGGATGGCGACCGCGACTACACCGCGCGCGTCGCCGGGGCCCGGATGGAGCTGGATTTCTAGGCCGCGGCCGGCTTGGCGGTCCCGGCCGGGCGGTATTTCTCCGCATCCGACGTGAACTCCGCGTGGCCGTAGCGTTTCAGCTGGCGCTTCAGCTTGGCCACCAGGTGGGCGTCGGCCAGATCGGAGACGCCCGGCACGTTGCGCGCGAAGCGATAGGCCATCAGCTGGCTGGTCACCAGGAGGGCGACCAGGCCGAACATCATGAAGTCGCGCGGCCCGATCTCGACCCCCATCCGACGGGCGGCGGCCAGGTCGCCGTTCATGAAGTTGCGCAGGAAGAACACCTTGGAGAAGCGGCGCTCGACCTTGTCGAACAGGCGGTTCTCGGGGCGCTCGTCGGGCGGCAGATAGGCGTTCAGCGTCGCCCGGACCAGCTCGCCGCAGGTGGCGTCGTCGAAGCCGGCGCGCAGCGTGCCGCTGCGGGCGTTCATCGTGTCCACGACCCCCTGTGGCGTGTCGGCCAGCAGGTCCTCGGGCAGGCCCAGCAGGAAACAGCGATAGCGGGCCAGCTCGACCCGGGCGCGTTCGTCGGCGGTGAAGGTCTTCCGCCCCTGGGCGACGATCTTGTAGCTCATCAGGAAGATCGGGATCAGGCCGGCCGGCATCTGGTCGACCTGCGGGATCGGGATGCCATAGACGCGCACGTCCCAGCGGTCCGAGCGCTTCAGGGCGTTGAACCGCACCATCGAGTGCATCAGCCGCACCATGGCCGCCGCGCGGAAGCCCGCGCCGTGGCGCTCCAGGGATCCCGGCAACAGGGTGGTGGTGAAGAAGGTCGCCGTCTCGTTGACCCGGCGGGCGGCCGTGTCGTTCGACAGGGTCCCGGTCAGGGCCATGGGCAGGGCGGCGTACTTGTTCATGAAGGTGGCGATGAACGCGCCCCGGATCGCGAACGGCCCGAGGTTGGCGGCGGCGTTGCGGTCCAGGCGCTGGCCTTCGCGCACAAGGTCCATGTCCACCCAGTCGGGCGCGCGCTCCATGTCGGCGATGAAGGCCGCAAGCTCCGGCGGCGCGTCGGGGACCGCCTCGATCCCGGCGTCGCAGGCCGTGGTCAGCATCTGGATCAGCGGCCGGAAGCCGTATTTCGGCATTAGGGCGGCATAGGCGTCGGCGACCACGTCGCCCAGCATGGTGTAGGCCTTGATCAGCGCGACCTTGTCCGGATCCAGACCCCCTTTTCGAGCCAGGTGCGGCGCGACGCTGGCCTTGGGATCGTCGGTGAAGCGCTCGGGCGTGGCGTCGAAATCCACATCGCCATACAGCGCGGGCAGGGCGGTCTTCTGCGCGGCGACCTTGGCGCGGACCCGTTCTAGCGGCGTTGGCATGTTCATCCTCGTGTGACGGCCCGTCGGAGCCCTCGTCTCGGATCGAAGCCTATGTAATCGTCGTTCATCGGCCTACTCGCCTTGCCCGCCGGGCCGGGCCCCGAACGGAGCACGCCGGCAAGTGACTGAAAAGACGAGACGAACGCCGCGCCAATCGCGCTCCGAGGCGACGGTCGAGGCGATTCTAGAGGCGGCCTTTCAACTTTTGGAGCAGGGCGGCGTCGAGGCCCTGACCACCAACCATATCGCCGAGCGGGCCGGGGTCAGCGTCGGCACGCTGTATCAGTACTTCCGGGGCAAGCAGGCGATCCTGGCGGCCCTGGCCCAGCGTCGGGCGGCGGCGGCCCGCGACCGCATCGCGCGGATCGTCATCGCCAATTCCGGCGTGGAGAAGCCCGGGATCGGCGCCGTGCGCCTGATCGTCCGCACCTTGGCCACCGCGTTCGAGGGCTCGCCCGCCACCCGCCGGGCCCTGCTGGACGCCCTAACTCAGGAGGGCGGCGACGATGTGGTCATGCGCAATCACCTGGCCTTCTTCGATGCGATCGCCGGCAAAGCGGTGTTCGGCTTTCCGCTGTCGCCCGAGGCCGGTTTCGTCCTGACCCACGCGGTCGTCGGGCTGCTGCGCGCGGCGACGATCGAGAGCGATCTGGCCCTGGATCCGGACCGGTTGGAAGACGAGCTGGTGCGGTTGATGGAAAGCTACATTTCGGCGCTTTTGGTCACGCGAGGCGCGCTCCGGTAGAGTCGGATGTCGACTCGACGACGGAACCGTCATGGCAAGGTCACGTTGTTTCCGCCGGGAGGGGCCCCCGACGGAGAGT